>NZ_DATFBA010000266.1:0-8161 GCF_035254065.1 Geomonas sp. | reverse complement strand
CCTCTCCCGGAGGGGGAGGGCCAGGGAGCGGGAAGGATGCCGGGGATGCCGATGAAGGCATGTCCGAGTGCGAGGAGTTTTCGCATCAAAAAAATGCAACCCCTTCCGGCAGGAGGGACTTGAGCGCTAACGGCTTGATTGTGCGTCACTATCTCATCTCATACGAGGGCTCATTGGCGAATGTAAATATCACTGTCGTATCACGTATGAAGCATAATTACATATAACTTGAATTAATTGCTTGACATTTCTCCAAATTTCGGCAAATGTCACGCAAAATTCGCCAACTGTCAAACGGGTCCACTATGATCATGAACTGTGTAAAGAGGTTGCGGGAAGAGCGCCTGCTGAGCAAGGCCGAGCTGGCGCGGCTGGCCGGGGTCTCCCCGATCACCATCGACCGGATCGAGCGTGGTGAGGACTGCCGGATGGAGACCAAACGCAAGATTCTGCTCGCCCTCGGCTTTTCGCTTGCCGAGAAGAAGAAGGTATTTCAGGACTAACCGGGACAGGAACAGGCCATGCTTTTCTCCAAGAAAAAGGACATCGTCGGCGTCGACATCGGATCGAGCTCCGTCAAGCTGGTGGAGCTGCGCGAGGGCAAGGCGGGTTACCAGCTGGTGAACGTGGGCGTGCTCCCGCTGCCGGCCGAGGCCATCGTCGATAACACCCTGATGGACAGCTCCTCCATCGTCGAGACCATCAAGAACCTGGTGGGGACCCTCAACATCGACGCCAAGGAGGCGGTCTGCTCGATCTCCGGAAACGCCGTCATCATCAGGAAGATCTCTTTACCGGTCATGCCCGTGGAGGAACTGGAAGACCAGATCCACTGGGAGGCCGAGCAGTACATCCCCTTCGATATCAACGACGTGAACGTCGACTTCCAGATCCTTTCCCCCGACGAGCAGGACCCCTCCAAGATGAGCGTGCTGCTGGTCGCCAGCAAGAAGGACATCATCAACGACTACCTGGCGGTCTTCGCCGAGGCGGGACTTAAGCTGGTGGTGGTCGACGTCGACTCCTTCGCCGTGCAGAACGCCTACGAATCCAACTACGACGCCGACCCGAGCGAGGTGGTAGCGTTAGTCAACATCGGCGCCAGCATCATGAACCTCAACGTGGTGCGGGACGGCATCTCCCTCTTCACCCGCGACGTCCAGATCGGCGGCAACCTCTACACCGAGGAAATTCAGAAGCAGTTCGGCCTGAACTCGGAAAGCGCGGAGATGAAGAAGCTGACCGCCACCACCTCGGGGGACCCGCGGCTGATCGACATCCTGCAGCGGGTCAACGAGACCATCGCCCTGGAGATGCGTCGCTCGCTGGACTTCTACAACTCGACGGCAGGGGAGGGGCGCATCTCCAAGGTCTACTTGAGCGGCGGCGCCGGCAAGACCCCCATGCTGATGGATTCCGTCCAGCAGAGGCTGGCGCTCCCCATCGAGATGCTCGACCCCTTGGCCAGGGTGATGGTGAGCGAGAAGGATTTTGACGCCGGCTATCTCAACGAGGTCGCACCCATGCTGGCGGTTGCCGTGGGGCTGGCGACGAGGAGGCTCGGGGATAAATGATCAGGATAAACCTTCTCCCGGTTAGGGCCTCCAAGAAGAGGGAAACGGTCAGGCAGCAGGTCTCCATCCTGGTGCTCTCGGTGATCGGCGTCCTGGTGGTGGGGGTGAGCATGTACGGACTGCTCTCCGCCAAGGTCACCAACGCCAAGCAGCAGATCGAATCGTCGGAAAACGATCTGAAGTCACTGAAGTCCAAGATCGGGGCTATCGACAACATCAAGAAGCTGCAGGCGGAAGTGAAGAAGAAACTCGACGTCTTGAGCCAGCTGCGCAAGGCGAAGACCGGGCCGGCGGCGAGGCTGGCGGCCCTCTCGGACGCGGTGCCGGAAAAGCTCTGGCTCACCAAGTACGTCGAGAGCGGCAACTCCGTCTCCATCTCGGGGGTGGCCCTGAACGAGGAGCTGATCGCCGCCTTCATGAAGAACCTGCAGAACTCCGGTTCCTTCGCCAACATCGAGCTGCAGATCACCGAGCAGACCGATGTCAGCGGGGTCAAGGCGAAGCGGTTCGATCTGGGCATGGTGATCAAGAGCTAGCGGCTAGGGGATAACGAACATGCATCCGGAACTAGAAAAACTATTCAAGCTCCCCGTCCGGCAGAAGGTCGGCATTCTGCTCGTCTTGCTCCTCGTGGAGAGCGCCGCCCTGTTCAACTTCCTGTACCGGCCGCGCATGAACGAGCTGAACGCACTGCAGGGGAGACTGGACGACCTGCAAAAGCAGATCCAGGACAACCGGCGCATCGCCAACAACCTGCCGCGCTACAAGGCGGAGTTCGAGCAGCTCAAGGTGGACCTGGACAACGCCCTCACCGAGCTCCCCAACCAGAAGGAGATCCCCTCCCTGTTGACCAGCATCTCCAGCGCCGGCAAGGGAGCAGGGCTGGACTTCCTGCTGTTCAAGCCCAGGCCCGAGGTCCCCAAGGACTTCTACGCGGAGGTGCCGGTCGACATCGCCGTATCCGGCACCTTCTTCAACGTCGCCGACTTCTTCGTGGCGGTCTCCCGGCTGCCGCGTATCGTCAACATCAACAACGTGGTGTTCGCCGACATCAGGAACGTCAACGGACGCTCCTTCGTCAGGGTGAACTGTCTGGCCACCACCTTCCGCTTCCTCGACAAAGGCGAGCTAAAGAATGAAAAGAAACCTAAGTAGCGGGCTCACGGTCTGCCTGATAGCAGCGGCGGTTTTGGCCGGCTGCGGGAAGAAGGAAGCGCCGGCACCCCCGCCTCCGCCGCCCAAGAAGCCGTCCGAGCCTCCCAAGCCTGCAGGGCCTGCTGGACCCGCCGCTCAGCCCGGTCAGCCCGGTCAGCCCGGTCAGCCCGGGGCCGCCGTGCAGAAGCAGCTCTCCTCCGCCAGGCAGGGATCCCCCTTCGATTTCAGCAAGAAGACCGATCCCTTCAAGCCCTGGGCACCTCCCGCGGCGCCGGCTCCCATGCAGAACGTCCAGTCCCCGGCCAACAAGGCTCCGGCTCCCCCCGCCGCCGACCTGCTCCCCATCCAGAGCTTCGAGGTCTCCAAGTTCAAGGTGGTCGGCATCATCGCGGGGCTCAGGGAGAACCGGGCCCTGGTGGTCGATCCCAACGGCAAGGGGTACGTGGTGCAGGAGGGAATGCAGATCGGCAACAACAACGGCCGTATCTCCAGGATCACCGCCAACGGTGTGGAGGTGGTCGAGCGGGTGAAGGAAGGGAACCGCTACCGGCAGAGAAAGATCGTGCTTACGCTGGCCAAGAAAAGGTAAGGAGCGTTATTGATGAGAATCTTCCCGAGCAGAATCCTTTGTCATGCCATGGCGCTCATCGCTCTGGTGGCGAGCTGTTCCGGCTGCGTCAAGAGGATGTCCGCCGTCAACGAGCCGAGCCAGGCAGGGGCCTCCGCCTTTGCCACGCTCCGCACGGTCAACGTCTCGGCCGACGCCAACCGCATCGAGCTCGTCAGCGACAAGCCGCTCACCTACACCTCCTACAAGGCCGGCGAACCCGCCAAGATCGTGATCGACATCTCCCAGACCGAGCCGGGCCCGGTGGCTTCCCCCATCGAGGTGAACCGCGGCAACGTGCGCCGCATCGACGTGGTGCGCCAGGCCTTGGGGGGGGGCGTCCTGACCCGGGTGGAGATCGCGCTGGTGAAGGATACCGACTTCACCGCCAGCACCGCACCCGCCGACCGCAGCAAACTGGAGATCGCGCTGGCGCCGGTTGTGTCCGAAAGCAAGCCGTCGCAGCCGGCGGCGAAGCAGGCCACGGCGGGGGGCAAGGAGGCGCCGCTCTCCGAACAGAGGATCGAGGAGAAGACCCTGGTCGCCGACGCCGCCCCCGGCGCGCTCCCGGCCGTCCCCGCCAAGGCGAAGCCGGAAGCGGCCACGGCGCCGGTCAAGGCCGACAAGGCTGCCGACCAGCAGGTAAAGAGTGCCGAGAGCACCGGCGGCAAGTGGAAGGCCGAGATCTCCGGTCCCCGGGTGAACGCCATCCTGATCACCCGCGACGGGGTTGAGGTCTCGGTGGCGGGGGGTATCCCGCAGACCTTCAACTCCTTCAAGCTCTCCAAGCCGGACCGGATCGTGGTGGACATGTTCGGCGTGAAGAGCGCGCTGGAAAAGAACGTGGTCCCCATCGGCGCCTTCGGGGTGGCGAGCGCCCGGGTTGGGACCACCGCCGACAAACTCCGCGTCGTGCTGGACGCCTCCGGTGACAAGCTCCCCGCCTACGAGGTGGTGAAGAGCGACCTGGGGCTGAAGATCCGCCTGAAGGGGGAGGCAGCCGCCCAGTCAGCGCCGGCCAAGCCCGCCACCCAGAGCGCCCAGGCTGCCACCGGCGCCAAGTCCGTCCCCGCCACCGCCAGGGGTGCTGCGGGTTCCGAGACGGTCGCCGCCAGCGCACCGCCGGTTCCCGCACCGGCCGCCGTGAAGAGCGAGGTGCCGCGTCCCCGCCAGTCCAAAGGGGCGCTGGAGGCGGTCGACTTCAAGGTGGTGGATGGCTTCTCCAGGATAACCATCAAAATGTTCGGCACCTGCGAGGCGAGCCAGCCGGTACGCGGGCCGCAGGGTATTTCGCTGTCGATAGCCAACTGCCAGGTCCCCAAGAACCTGCAGCGCGCACTCGACACCGGCAAGTTCGGCTCCCCGGTCCTCTCGGTGACCCCCTACCAGGTGAAGGTCAAGGGGGCACCGGTCGCCAAGCTGCTGGTGAGGGTGAAAGGGACCCCGCACTTCTCCATGAGCCGCAGAGGAGAAGTGGTGGTGCTCGACGTGGCGAACCCGGTCCCGCCGGTGGCCGCCAAGCTCCCCCCCGCCCCCGCCGCCAAGGCCCCGGCCGCCGCCGAGGGGAGGGTGGCCGAGGAGCTGGTCGTCCAGCCCAGAGGCGCGGACCAGGCGACCGAGCTCCCCATCCCCGACCACGCCCGTCCGGTCAGGAAGGTCTACACCGGCCGCCGGGTCACCCTGGAGTTCTCCGACGCCGACATCAGGAAGATCTTCCAGCTGATCGCGGAGGTCTCCAACCTCAACTTCCTGATCTCCGACGACGTCTCCGGCACCATCAGCCTGAAGCTGGTGAACGTCCCCTGGGACCAGGCGCTGGACGTGATCCTTGACGCCAAGGGGCTCGGCATGCAGCGCGAGGGTAACATCGTGCAGATCAAGCCGAAGTCCAAGCTGCAGACCCAGGCGCAGGAGGAGGCCGCCGCCAAGCGGGCGGTCGAGGCCACCCTGCCGCTGCGGACCATGATCTTCGAGGTCAACTTCGCCACCATCGGCGACATCGCCACCCAGTTCCAGGCCCTGAAGAGCGAGCGCGGCACCATCATCAGGGACGAGCGGACCAACCGGGTGATCGTGACCGACATCCAGCCCGCGCTGGACGCCATGCGCCAGCTGCTGAAGAACCTGGACATCCCCGAGAAGCAGGTGATGATCGAGGCGCGCATCGTGGAGGCGACCTCCTCCTTCACCCGCGACCTCGGTGTCCAGTGGGAGATGCACTACAAGGACGGTTCCGCCTCCTTCGCCAACATCAACTCGGTCGACTCCACCTTCGGCGGCGTGGTCTCCTCCGCCGGCCCCGGCTCCACCGGCGCAGGCGGCATCGGCATGGGGATGTCCTTCGGCAAGCTGAACAGCAACATCCAGGTGGACATGAGGCTCTCCGCCGCGGCCACCATCGGCGAGGTGAAGATCGTCTCCACCCCGAAGGTGGTCACCCTCAACAACAAGGCGGCCAAGATCTCCCAGGGACAGTCGATCCCCTACCAGACCACCTCCGCCGAGGGGACCAAGACCGAATTCGTGGAGGCGGCGCTCACCCTGGAGGTTACCCCGCACATCACCGCGGACGGCTCGGTCAGCATGAAGATCAAGGCCAGCAACAACTCGCCGGGCACCGGTTCGCCCCCCCCGATCAACAAGAAGGAGGCGACCACCGAGCTGTTGGTCGCCAACGGCGAGACCACCGTCATCGGCGGCATCTACCAGGACAACGAGACCGAGACCGACACCGGCATCCCGTTCCTGGCCGACATCCCGCTTTTGGGGTGGCTGTTCAAGTCCAACTCGAAGCTCAAGACCAAGACGGAATTGCTCATTTTCATCACCCCGAAGGTTGTCATTTAAGGAGAAACGGTAATGCGTAGAAGGTTTGTTTCCAGCTTGATTTGCGGCGCGTTGGCCATCGGCGTCCTCACCTCGTGCGGCAGCGACAAGGCGCAGGGGACCGGCGAGTTCGCCACCGTGGTCGCCACCGCCAACACCCCCGGGGCCGACGTCAACTCCTCCGTGGCCGTCTGCGGCCCCCCCATCGTCCCCAATACGACCCCCGACTCCGCCACCTACACCATCAACAGCACCGTCTATGGCGGCTCGTCGACCACCATTCTTCCTTCCGACCTGATCATCGACAAGATCACCCTCACGCTGATTCCGGCCAACACGGTCACCCCGGCCTTGCCGCTCGGTTTCGCCACCCAGTACCCTACCTCCGGGCAAAGGGTCGCCCCCGGCGGCTCCGTCTCGATACCGGTGGTGGTGGCATCTTCGGACCTGAAGAACTTCCTGAGGACCACGGTCACCCCCCAGGCCCTCGATTGCAGCGCCCAGGGGCTAGTCACCACCTACACCTACCGCGTCAAGGTCTCCTTCGAGGCGCTGGAGGTGAACACCAACCGGGTGGCGACCATCACCCCTCCCGGTTACGTGAACCTCATTTTCACCGACCAGTAGCCGCACGCCTGCTCGCTCAAGATACCGGAGCCGGTGCCGATACTTGATCGGATCAGGACGGCTTCCCAGGCGGGCAGGCTGGTGCCGGTGCCGGTCGCAGTGAAACACCAGACAGCTTAGCTTTCCGCAGCCGTGGCTGAACTTAAACTTGGATTGATCGCACTTGAAGGGGTAACAAAATGAATCTGCACAGGAAACTTAGCTGGACGCTGCTTCTGTTGGCGCTTGCCGTACTCTTTAGCTGTTCCGGCCAGAAGTCGGGGAGCGGGACCAACTCCGTCACTGCCAAACGGGTCGGGGCTGCCGCTATCCTCACCAGCGACATCCAGGTGAGTACCAGCCCTTTCGATCAGTCCCAGCCCGCGGTTGCCTTCGACACCGTCAACCACCAGTACATGACCGTCTGGACCGACGCTCGGAACAGCAGTAGCGGCTCCCTCGACATCTACGGCAGGATCATGCAGGCGAGAAATACCTACGCCGACGGCATCCCGCGTTTCGACAACACCACCACCACCAAGACCGGAATAAGCGTAAACTGGGTGCCGGCATCCACTGATCTGAAGATCACCAGTAGCACTACCGCGTCGCCCACCCCGCCCAAGATCGCGTTCTACCCGGACCCTGTTGACAGCACCAAGAGCAAGTACCTGATCGTCTGGACCGACACCCGCAATAGCTACAGCCAGATCTTCGGCCAGTTCGTGCGCGCCGACGGCACGTTGCTGCTTCGCGATGCGGTCACTCCTTCCATGAGCGGGTCGGCGAACGTCCCGGACAACTTCGTGATCACCGAGCACGTGGGGAACTCTCTCCCGGCCGGTACGGTTACCGTCAAAGGCCAGTATAAATCTCCCACCAGTAACGGCAGCATCTCCATCAACTCAACCACTCCCACCCAGGTGGTGGGCACCAACACAACTTTCCTCAGCAAGATCAGCACCGGCGACATCTTCGTCATCAACAACGTCGCCTACACGGTCGCTTCGGTTACCGATGACAACAATCTGACCCTCACTAGCCCCTACATCTTCCCCACCGGCGTTACTTCGTTGAGTAACCTCAGCTACCTGTCGTACAGCTTTGACTCCGCGAGCAGCAGCGTGACCGGCAACGGCACCAATTTCACCAAGAGCGGGCTCACGCCGGGAGACAAGATACAGATCAACGGGATCTACTACCAGGTGGCGAGCATCGCCACTGACACCTCGCTGACGCTCACCTCGTCCGTCCTGGGCTACTCCGGGACCTACTCCTATACGACCACGTCCCACCTCAGCCAATCATCCCCCGACCTGGTTTACAACCCGATCTACGGCAACTTCGTCCTCTCCTGGATCGACACCTCCGACTGGGACAACGACAACACCCT
>NZ_DATFBA010000265.1:0-7699 GCF_035254065.1 Geomonas sp. | reverse complement strand
GGAGTGCAGCCTGCTGAACGGCTTGAAGAGCTGGTCATCACGCGAACTGTCGAACCCTGCGCCGTTGTCCTTGACGAAGAAGATCGTATCACCCGTGGGAGTGCTGTGAGCGCCGACCTCGATCACCGCCTCCTCGGTCTTCGAGGAGTACTTCCAGGCGTTGCCGATCAGGTTTTGCAAAACCACCTGCAGCAGTTGCCGGTCCCCCACAGCCAGCAGTCCAGGAGTGATGGTGACGGAGCCTTTGCGCTCCGGATCGGCGGCTTGCAGTTCACGGGCGGTCTGACAGGCGAGTTGGCTGAGGTCGACGGTGCTGCTTTCCAACGCCACCTCGGTCACCCGGGAAAGGGAGAGCAGGGAGTTAAGCAGCCCCTCCACCTGCAGGCACCCCTCCTGCACCCCCTTCACGTAGTTGGCTCCGTCGCCGTCCACTTTCTCCGCATCCGCCTGCAGCAATTGGGCGTAGCTGTAGATCCTGGTGAGCGGGGTTCGAAGGTCGTGGGAGATGGCGTGATTGAAAGCCTCCAACTCGCGGTTTACCTGCTGCAGTTCCACCGCCTGCTGGGTGAGCGCAGCGTTGAGGCCGATGATCTCCCGCTCGGCCCGCTTGCGCGCGGTGATGTCGATGATCACCCCGAGCTGGCCGCCGCGCTCCCCTTCCGGCGCGGTGAAGACGGACCGGTAGAGGATGACGTCGCGCTCTTCCCCGTCGGCGCGGGGCAAGGTAGTCTCCTTCACGGTCACCTGAACGGCTGCCGGCTCCCTCTCCTGCAGCACACGGCTCACCTGCTGCGAGGCCACCTCGAAGAGGGTCCGTCCCACCAGCAGCTCGCGCGGCTTGTCCACCCAGCAGGCAAAGGCGGCATTGCACCAGATCAGGCGTCCGCTCGGGTCCTGGTAGTAGACCGGGTTGGGCAGGGTGTCGATCAGATGCTGAAGCAGGGCCGCCTGTTTGCTGATCGCCTGCTCGGTCGCTTTCCGCTCGGTGATGTCCCGCATCACCTCGACCCCTGCAGTCACCACTCCGGCCTCATCCCGGGCAGCGGATCCCATGATCTCGTACCAGCGGGTCCCCTGGTCACCGGGCCTGGAGACCTCGATGCGATGCAGGCCGCCGTCCCTGAAAGCCTCCTGCAGGTGGCACTCCGGGCAGGGATCGCTTTCATCCCGGTAGGCACGGTAGCAGGGCTCGCCGGCATGGGAGCCGACGATCTGCTGGTGCACCCGGTTCTGGTAGACGACGGTAAGGTCGGGGGACTGGATGGAGATGCCGTCACCCATCGCCTCCACCACCGCCACCAACTTCGCCCTCTCCTGCTCCGCGCTCTTCAGGGCCTCCTGAAGGGCCAGTTCCAGCCCCTGCTTCTTTTTAGCCGCCCGCTGGCCTAACATGGAACTGCCGACAAGAAGGGCCACCACCAGGAAACGGTCGACGATCTGGTGAACAGGGGGTGCAACCAGGGAGTAGGCGAACGAGCCCTCGTGGAAAACCGCGGCGTCCAAAGCAGCATCGAGGACCCAGTAGGCGAGCATCAGGCAGATGCCGACCGAGAGGATCCTGCGGTCGATGATGCTGGTTGAGTTTTCGTTTGCCAACCGCATCCCGTTACTCCCAAAGACCATCGACGGCAAAACCGCAGTGGGCGCAGCGTCCGTGGTCCAAAAGGTTCTTTTCGATCAGGTAACCGTTCCTTTTCACCAGGAGTTCCTGGCAGGAAGGGCAGTAGCTGCTCTCTCCCCCCTCCCCCGGGACATTTCCCTCATAGACGTAGCGCAGTCCCGCTTCCAGCCCTATCTGGCGGGCCGCCCGCAAGGTCGCCAGCGGGGTCCTCCCCTCTTCCTGGAGGCGGTAGGTCGGGTAGAACTGGGTGACGTGCCACGGAGTGCCGGGGCCGAGCTCGCCGGCAATGAACTCGGCGATGTTGCGCAGTTCCTCCAGAGAGTCGTTACGATGGGGGATGACCAGGGTGGTAAGCTCCAGCCAGATGCCCAGCCGCTTGTATTCCCTGATGCAGTCGAGGACCTCCGCCAGCGAGGCACCCACCACCTCACGATAGAAGGACTCGGTGAAGCCCTTGAGATCAATGTTGGCGGCATCAAGGTAAGGAGCGATCACGGCCAGGGCCTCGTTGGTGATGTAGCCGTTGGTGACGAAGACGTTCTTGAGCCCGGCCGCCTTGGCAAGCTTGGCGGTTTCATAGGCGTACTCGAAGAAGATGGTGGGCTCGGTGTAGGTGTAGGAGATGGAGCGGCATCCTTGCGCGAGCGCCCGCTGGATCACGGTTTCGGGCTGCACCAGGTTCCCTGAAAATTCTACGCTCCCCTCCTCCGGCTGCGAGATTGTGTAGTTTTGACAGTGCAGACACCGGAAGTTGCAACCGACGGTGGCGATCGAATAGGAACGGCTGCCGGGAAGCACATGGAAGAGCGGCTTCTTCTCAATGGGGTCGACGTGCTCGGCAATCGCCCGGCCGTACACCAGGGAAAGCAGGACGCCGCCGCGATTCTCCCGGACCCTGCAGTGCCCCCTCTGGCCGGGCCCGATCAGGCAGTGAAAGCGACAGAGCCGACAACGGACCCGGTTGCCTTCCAGCTTGTCGTAGAACATGGCTTCTCTCATAACGGCTCCTTTCGCCCCGTTCACTAGCGGACGCATATTAATCCGCACCAACATATCACTTAGCGATGGCATTTGCCAGAGCTAAATTGAGGGTGAACGGTAAGAAAATCGACCGGCAGCGGCGACTGCCAAAACAAAACAAGTTTTCGCCAATCGAGGGATAAAAAAAGTTTCGACACTGCTGTCACGTTTACGTAAGGACCAATTGCTGGGCAGATTTTTGACATACCCTTGTTTTATTTGTGGCATTTCATCGTGAATTCGGGGGGTTGGAGCAGAAAGAAGAGCTCTTAAGAGGGGAGCAACGACGGTTGTTTTAAAAAATGAGGTTAGCTCTTAAAATGAAACACCCAGGTAAACTATTGTTTTAGGTGGTTTTTTGCGAAAAAATAGTCTTGCACCGTCCTGGCCGCTTCTATATATTAATATAACAACAACGCCAATACAGCGCGAAAACAGGAGAACATGTCATGATTTGCCCGCATTGCAACAACAAGAAACACATCGAGATCGACATCCACGCGGATGGCTACGCCAAGGGGCTCTTCGAATGCTCCTCCTGCGGCACCGTCTGGCTGGTAAAAAGCGAAGAGATCGTCACCGTCAACAAGGCTGCCTAGTCGGGAAGCGGGGCGCCTTCGGGCGCCCCTCCCCTCCTACTCCTAACTCCGCAGCAATACCCACCTTGTCAGCATCGTAGCCCCCCGAAGCCCCTCTTTCTGCACCCACCGCCCCCAAAACCCAAGACGTAACATCCCTGTCATTACTGTTTGAACGGCGTGTCCACATTTCCCGACTGCTGGTGCCTTTTTCCATGGAGAAAAGGTGGTAACGATCCCCCTCGCCCCTTTAGGGGGGAGGGTGCCCGAAGGGCGGGTGAGGGGTGCAGTTCTGCAGAGGAAGGCAACCTCACCCCCGCCCCTCTCCCCTGAAGGGGCGAGGAGGGAGTTGAAAAAGAGGGGGAGGGAAACAGGGAGGAATGACTAAAGGGTGGGCGCTGGAGGCAGTTCACAACCGACCGCCAGCCGTTCCAGAAAATCGTCGTAGAGCGGAGCCATGTTCTGCCAGTCATAACGAGCGACGTAGTGCTGGAGAGGTGTCTGCTTCCCCTCCCCGCTCAGCAGCCCGCGCAAACGGTCGAGCAGTTCGTCATCGTCGCCGTACAGGACGTCGGTTAACTTGTCGCAGGGAACGTGCTCCGGGTAGGCGAGCCGGTCAGGCAGCAAGGGAAGGCAGCCGCAGTAGAGGGCCTGCACCACGCTGGCCCCGAAGAACTCCTGCCGCGAGGTCACCGGCAGGACGTCCGCCCGCCAGAGCCACTCCGCATACTCGGCGAAACTCTCCAGGTATCCCCACTGCACGATCCGCGAGGACAACCGCTTCCGCGCCTGACCGAAGACGGCAGGAGCCTTCCGGAAGGACTCGCCCAGCACCGCCAGCCTGAAATCCATCCCCTCATCGGCCAATGTGTAGAGCGCCTCGAAGAACGGCTGCGGCGACTTGTCGTACTCCCAGCGGTGGTTCCAAAGGATCAAGGGGGGAGAGCCGGGAGAAGTCTTTTCCTGCCGGTGCCGATCGAGCTTCCTCAAGTCCAGCCCCAGCGGGAGCACCCGGCTCTTCCCGGCGACCAGCAGTGGCGAGTGCGGCTCGTCGAAGTCGGGAAAGGCCTTGAGAAAGGAGGGCAGCGCCTCCAGAAAGGAGCGTTGGTGGTAGGAGGAGTTGAAGAGCACTGCGTCGGCGGCCAAGGCGCTTGCGTAATTGATGAAGGCGTAGTGCAGGTCCCGCTGCTGGCCGGGGTCGGCATCGTCGGGGGACCAGGGGTAGGTGAGCTGGTTTTCGTGGAAATAGATCGCGCAGCGGCAGTTGCCGGTGGCCTTCCTGGTGAGGGCGAGGAAGGTGGTGAGATCGAGCATGTCGGTGGCGAGGATCAGGTCGGTTCGCTTTCCCTCGGCCAGGAAGCGGCCGGCAAGGGTAACGGCCCCGCCGTGCATGCGCCACTTCCAGTTGCGCCCCGGCAGGGTCAGGAGATCGACCTGGTGACGGCTGTGGCGGGCGTACTCGTGGGCCCAGGCGGCATGGGAGCCGGTACAGTAAGGCTCGATCAGGGTGATGCGCATGCGGCCCCCTTAGAACATGAAGCGCCGCATGCTGACGTTCAGCAATATCCCCACACCGATCATGGAGGTGACCATAGAGGTCCCGCCGTAGGAGAAGAAGGGGAGCGGCACCCCCACCACCGGGAAGAGGCCGATCACCATCCCCATGTTGATCACGATGTGCCAGAAGAGCATGGCGCAGACCCCCACCGCCAAAAGAGAACCGAAGCGGTCGTTGCACTTCTTGGCGATACCGAGCCCCCACAGGATCAGGAACAGGTAGAGGACGAGCATCACCAGGCAGCCGACGAAGCCCCATTCCTCGGCGAACACCGAGAAGGCGAAGTCGGTGTGCTGCTCGGGAAGGAAGCGGAGTTGCGACTGGGTGCCGTGCATGAACCCCTTACCGAAGGTGGCCCCGGAACCTACCGCGATCTTACTCTGGATGATGTGGTAGCCGCTCCCCTGCGGGTCGAGGTCGGGGTTGAGGAAGTTGTAGATGCGGTCCTTCTGGTAGTCGTGCAGCACGTAGCGCCAGGCGACGTAGACGGAGGGGATGGCGGCGGCGAACATGGTGGCCAGCGCGGACCAGCGGACCCCGACGAAGAGGATGATGGTCCCGCCGATCAGGGTGACCAGGATGGCGGTCCCCAGGTCCGGCTGCTTCATGATCAGCAGCGCGGGGAGCCCCAAAAGGAGCAGCGGGTAGAGCAGGTCGCGCAGGGTGAGTCCCTTGAAGACCGGATAGCGACTGAAGAACCGGGAGAGGGTGATGATGATGACGATCTTCATCGGCTCGGAGGGCTGGATGGTGAAGAACCCCAGGTAGATCCAGCGTTTGGCGCCCATGGAGACCTTGCCGATCACCAGCACCAGGATCAGCAGGATGAGCACCGCGCCGTACAGCCAGTAGGCGAAGTCCTCCAGCATGTGGTAGTCGAGGCTGCAGACTGTGACGCACAACAGCATGCCGGCTACGATCCAGTAGATCTGCTTGAGGAAGTAGGGGGTGCCGATCTCCCGGTAGGAGGAAGAGGCGCTGTATATGTTGACCACCCCGACGCTGGTGACGAGCAGCACCACCGCAAGCAGGGTCCAGTCAAAGTTGGTGAATAGCCGTCGATCGAACATCCGTACCTCGTGTACCGTTGATTATCTAGTCGCCCACCTTTTCCTGGGCCGGGCGGGAAGCGGCGGCGGGGACTGCCGCCCCGGGAGCGCCGCTGCCGGCTGCGGGCGCGCCGGTTCCCGCCGGCTGCTGAGCGTCCGTCTCCACCGCTTCCTTCGGTTTGGGGACCGGTTTCTTGATCACGCCCTTCCCCTCGAAGTAGGCGCGCAGGACCTTGCCGGCCACGGGGGCGGCGGCGGAGCCTCCATGCTCGCCGTGCTCGACGATGACGGCCACCGCGACCTCCGGTTTCTCGTAGGGGGCGAAGGCCACGAACAGCGCGTGGTCGCGGTACTTGTAGGGGACCTCTCCCTTGCCGGTACGCAGCTTGACCACCTGTGAGGAGCCGGTCTTGCCGGCGACCTTCACCTCGGAGAGCCTGGCCATGCCGCCGGTGCCGTGCGGCTCGTTGACCACCCCGAAGAGCCCCTCCTTCACCAGCCGGTAGGTTTCCGGCTTGATCCCGGCCCTGCTGAGCACCTGGGGCTGGAACTCCTTGAGTACCTTGCCGTCCGAGTCGACCACCCTCTTGACCAGGTGGGGCTGGTAGACGGTCCCCTCGTTGGCGACCGTGGAGATCATGGAGGCGAGCTGGAGGGGGGTGGTCAGCACGTACCCCTGGCCGATGCCGACCGAGAGGGTCTCCCCCGAGTACCACTTCTTGCCGAAGCGCTTGAGCTTCCAGGCCTGGGTCGGGATCACCCCACCCTTCTCGTTGTCGAGGCCGACCCCAAGCGGAGAGCCTAACCCCAGACGCTTGGCGTACTCCGCGATCCGGTCCACCCCCAGGCGCTCGGCGAGCTTGTAGAAGTAGACGTCGCACGACTCCCTAAGCGCCCGATGGAGCTCGACGTGGCCGTGCCCCTTCTTCTCCCAGCACTTGAAGGTGGCGTTGCCGAAGCGGTAGTAGCCGGGGCAATCAACCGCGGTGTGCTCGTTGATCAGCCCGGTCTCCAGCCCCGCGATGGCGGTCACGATCTTGAAGGTGGAGCCGGGAGGGTACATCCCCCTGAGCGCCTTGTTCTCCAGGGGATGCCGCTCGTCTTCGAGGTAGGCCTTCCACTTGTCCTTGGGAATGCGGCCGGTGAAGAGGACCGGGTCGAAGTTGGGGGAGCTCGCGAAGGCCAGCACCTCCCCGGTGTTGACGTCCATGGCCACCGCGGCCCCGGCGCGTCCCGCCAAGGCCTCCTCCACCGCCTTCTGCATCTCCAGGTCGATGGTTAAGACCACGGTGTTGCCGGTTGCCGGGTCGCTTTCCTCCACGGTGCGCAGGAAGCGCCCCCGGGCGTCGACCTCGATCTGGCGTCCGCCGTCGGTGCCGTGCAGGTAGTTCTCCCAGCTCTTCTCGATCCCACCCTTGCCGGTGTAGTCCCCGGCGTTGTAATCCTTGTAGCGGTCGGTGCTGAGCTCCTCCTCGGAGACCTCCCCCAGGTAGCCGAGCAGATGGGCGGCCAGGTCGCCGTAGTTGTAGGCCCGGACCGGCTTCATCTCGATGTTCACCCCGGAGAGCGACAGGCGGTTCTCCTCGAGGAACTCCATCTGGTCGCGGGTGATCCCCGAGGCGACCACCAGGGGGTAGTACTTCGCCCGCCCCTCCCCTTTCTGCCACTTCTCCAGGATCTCGGCCTGGTCAAGGTTCAGGTACTTGCCGAGGTTGGCGACCAGCTGATCCTTGTTCTTCACGTCCTTGGGGATGACCGCCACCGAGAAGGAGGGTGTGTTGGAGACCAGGACCTTGCCGTTTCGGTCCAGGATGGCACCGCGCGGGGCTGCCACCGGCACGAAGCGCAGCCGGTTGTTCTCCGACTGGTCGAG
>NZ_DATFBA010000264.1:0-7958 GCF_035254065.1 Geomonas sp. | reverse complement strand
GCCCTTCGGGAGAGGGAGAAGGTCGGAGGGGAGTTTATAGAGCTGTTTCCTAGAGCTGTTCAGGCTGATCGAGCAACCTCTGCTCGGCAGCCTCGCCGGATCTGGAGCGGCGACGGCGGGTGAGCCTTTTCACCGCCTTGGTCATGTCGGTCACCTGCTTCTCGAACTCGCCGTAGGCGGCGATGATATCCTCCTCGGCGGCGTTCACCATCGAGTTCAGCTTCAGCTCCGCTCTTTCGAGTTCTTTCCTGTATTCGTCGAGCTGCTCGTCGATGTCCATCAGCATGTTTTCCAGGATGTAACGCCGATTGGACGGCGTGAGCGAGTAGTCGTTCATGATGGCGAGGATGTCCTCCTCAAGTTCATCCACCTCGACTACCGGCTCCTGTTTGAATTTGACGTCCTGCTTTACCCTTCTGAATTCGAGAACTTTCCCCATGCAATACCTCGATGCATCTGTGAATGGTACCTCTTTGAACGGTAGCGGCTGTCGCGGAGATCATCATGGGAAAAGCGAGGAGGACGACACCTGGACCACGCGCTATGACGGAACTGGCGCTATCATATTTTATTTTGGTATCGGCTGTAAATAGCTAAATTTGAGAGGAAAAGTTGGCGGGCAAAAAAAGAGGGGCGCTGGCAGGCCCCTTAACTTTTCCGCTATATCCCGTTAGGGTCACATCCCCATCCGGTAGAGGGTGAAGACGATGGCCGAGGCGGCCAGGCAGTAATAGCCGAAGTAGTGCCAGCGGCCTTTCTCCAGCCAGCTGGAGAGCCAGCGCAGGGCAAGCAGGCCGGAGACGAAGCTCAGCACCATGCCGCAGAGACTGGGGACGAACAGGTGCAGGAGCGGTCCTCCCGCCGCGACCGAAACGGCATGGGCCTTCATCAGCCGCAGCACTTCCCGGGCGATCACCGGCGGGGTCAAGACGACCGCCAGGGCGAAGCTGAACTCCTCCAGCCGTTCCTTGGCCATGCCCATCAGCAGACCGGTCGAAATGGTCGCTCCCGAACGGGAGAAGCCTCGCAAGGGGAGGCAGAGCCCCTGCACGGCGCCAATGCCGCATGCCTCGGCCATCCCCACCTCCTGCTTGGGGAAGCGGACACGTTTGAGCCCGGCGCAGATGATCAGGACCCCGACCACTGCCAGCGAGAGGGAGATCAGGCCCAGGTTGCCGAACAGCATCTCTATCTCCGCGCGGGCTCCCTTGCCGAAGGCGACCCGTTCGATCACCCCCTTAACCCCCAGCCCGACCACGCCGGTGAGCAGGGTCGCGATGAAGATCCGCCCGCAGAACTTTTTGAAGCGCTTGCTGGAGGAGAAGAAGCTTTCCTTCCAGCCCTTCCAGAAGAAGAGGATGACGGCGAACATGGTGCCGGTATGCAGCATCACCAGCAGCATGGTCATCTCCGGGGTGGTGGGGTCGAGCCCCATCAGCTTGGCTGCCACGATGACGTGGGCGGAACTGGAGACGGGGAGCAGTTCGGCAGCGCCCTGCACCGCGGCCAGTATCAGGATCTGTAGGATGGTCATGCTTCTCCTCTTCAAAAAGCGGGCGAATCAGTAAGCCAGCTCGGCAGCCGGCAACGTTACCACAGATCGGCGGGAAAGTCTCGCACCAGATCCGGGGACCCCCACAGCGAGCGTCATCCCCTCGCGTCCCCACCTCACCCCTGCCCTCTCCCCCACGGGGGCGAGGGGGAGCAAATAAAAGTGAAAACGGGAAAGGGAAGAGTTTTATTTTTACCGCTGACGGAAAATGGAAGATCGAGTTCTTGGTGCTATTCTTATTGGCATTTGCAGGACCGGCGGTCAAAGGGAATTTCGTGCGGTTGGAGGGGATGATGGAAAAGGTTTCGCTTCTGTACGTGGAGGACGATCCCATCAGCAGGGATCTGGTCTGCACGGCGCTCTCGAGAAAGCACCCGGACATGGAACTGCACTCGGCCGAGAACGGGGAAGCGGGGCTCAAGCTGTACGAGGAGCTTAAACCCGACATCATCCTTACCGACATCTGCCTGCCGGTGATGGACGGCATCAAGATGGCCCAAAAGATCCTGGCCCGCGATCCGGCCGCCAAGATCATCGCCGCCACCGCCATCAGCGACACCGACTTCATGCTGGACGCCATCAAGACAGGGATCAGCCGCTATGTCCTGAAGCCGTTCGACTTCCAGCTGCTGTTCGCGGCGGTGGAGGACGCGCTCGACAAGATCGTCCTGGAGCGGAAGGTAAGGGCGCAGAGCGACTTCATCCGGCAGCTCACCCGCGCCATCGAACAGAGCACCAGCATGGTCATCATCACCGATGCCACGGGCGGCATCGAGTACGTGAACTC
Source organism: Geomonas sp. (assembly GCF_035254065.1). Classification (GTDB taxonomy): domain Bacteria; phylum Desulfobacterota; class Desulfuromonadia; order Geobacterales; family Geobacteraceae; genus Geomonas. The sequence goes on along the minus strand of NZ_DATFBA010000264.1, from coordinate 5,619 downwards.
TCAGTTCTCCTCCATCACCGGTTATGCTCCCGAAGAGATCATCGGCCAGAACCTGAAGACCAGGCTCACCGACATCACGCCCCCGGAGAGCCTGGATTTCCTGTGGACGCAGATCACCTGCGGCTCGGAGTGGCGAGGCCAGTTCGTGAACCGGAAAAAGGACGGCGAGGAGTACTACGAAGAGGTGCTCATCTCCCCGCTGACCACCCAGGAGGGGAACGTCACCAACTTCGTGGCGGTCATGGAGGACATCACCGACCGCAAGCGGGCCGAGGAGCAGATCCGGACCCTGATCGACGAGCTGGAACAGACGGTACGCGTCACCCACCGCCGTGGCGAAAGCCGTCACCCCCATGACCTGGCCTCTTAGCGCCTCCGCTTCTTTCCTGCACAGTTCCCACCACGTTGACGAATTCCGATCTTTTAGCTTAGAACGCTGGCGGGATCGGTGTTCCTTGTGCTATCCTCCGCGGTCATGAAGCTAGACCGCAAGAAAATCCTGCTGGTGTACCCGCTTGGCTATAGCGCCGAGGCGGCGGGCCGGGACATCTCCCGGATCGCCAACATCATGCCTCCGCTGGGGATCGCCAGTATCGCGGCCTACCTGGAGCAGCGGGGGATGCGCGCCGACATCATCGACTGCTATGCGCGCCCCGATTCCGACCGCAGTATCCGCGATTACCTCTTGGCGGAGAAGCCAGCCTTCATCGGCCTAAGCTGCACCACCTCCAGCTTCCTCGACGGCATCCGGATCGCCCAACTCGCCCGCCACGCCGTTCCCGGCATCAAGACCATCTTCGGCGGGCCGCATGTCTCCGCGCTGAAGGAGCTCCTCTTCCCCAGGTTCCCCGACATGGATTTCGCGGTGATCGGAGAAGGGGAGGAGACCATGTACCAGCTGATGCAGGAGGGGCTGGACGATCCCGCCGCCGTGGAAGGGATCATCTACCGCGAGGGCGGTGACCACCTTTTCACCGGCTACCGGCAGAAGCCGCTGGTGCTGGACGAGCTTCCCTTCCCTGCCTACGAGAAGCTGGCGGGTTATCCCCATTCCTACATGCTGCCGATCTTCAACTACCCGCGCACGCCGAACTCCAGCTGCATCTCCAGCCGCGGCTGCCCGTATTCCTGCACCTACTGTGACCGTTCCGTCTTCCGCCGCAGCTTCCGCTACAACTCCGCGAGCTACCTCTACGAGCACCTTAGCTACCTGAAGGAGCGCTTCGGGATCCGGCACATCAATTTCTACGACGATCAGTTCACCTTCAACCGGCAACGGGTGGAGGAGTTCTGCGGCATGATGATCGAGCGCCCGCTGGACATGACCTTCAACTGCGCGGTGCGGGCGGAGCACATCGACCGGGAGCTGGTCACCCTGATGCGCAAGGCCGGTGCCTGGATGATGAGCCTGGGGATCGAGACGGGGGACCCGGAGCTGCTGGCCCAGCACCGGCAGAACGCGGACCTGGAGCTATTGGCGGACAAGATCCGGATGATCAAATCGGCGGGGCTGAGGACCAAGGGGCTGCTGATGATCGGGCTGCCGGGCGAGAGCGAGGAGAGCCTGCGGCGCTCCATGAAGTACGTCTTCTCGCTGCCGGTGGACGACTTCAACCTGGCGAAGTTCACCCCCTTTCCCGGCTCGCCCATCTACGACAACATCCGGGAACTGGGGGAGTTCGACGAGGACTGGGAGAAGATGGACTGCATGAACTTCCAGTTCGTCCCCAAGGGGATGACGCGGGAGCAGTTAGGCCAGCTCTTCGACGAGTACTACGCGACCCATTTCAAACGCCCCAAGGTGCTCTGGCAGTACGTCACCATGCTCTGGCGCTCGCCGGACAGCTGGATCCGCTTTGCCAGAAACGCCGGCTCATTCCTGAAGTTCGCCTGGACGGCGGACAGGCTGAAGGCGTGAACGGTTGAGGTTTTGAGGGCGGGACTGCGTTGGCGGTTGTGAGGTCAGTTCCCCCTCCCCGTCCCTCCCCCTTCGGGAGAGGGGACGTTTGCTCACTTTCCCGAGAAAAGGGAGGTTTGCTCACTCTCCCAGGATGCCTTCCACTCGTTCCATCTGGGTTTTCGCCACCAGGAAGTCGCGCTTGGCGCGGGCCAGGTTGTTGCGGGCCTGCAGCAGGTTCAGCTCGGCATCCTCCACCTCCAGCCGGATCTTCACCCCCAGCTCGTATCCCTTCTCGGCCATGGCCAACAGCCGCTCGGCCTGGGTGACGGTCCCGGTCAGCGAATTCATGATCTCCCGCGCTTCCTCCACCTGGTTGATCGCCTCCCGCACCTCGAGCGCGATGGCATCGGCCAGCTTCGCCTCGTCGATCTCCAGTGAACTGCGCTGGCTGACCGCCTGCGCCACCTTACCCCGCGTCCTCATGCCATCGAAGAAGGGGAAGGTGAGCGAGACCCCCGCGCTCCAGGCCTGACCCTCGCCGTCGGAGGCGCCGGTATCAAGCCTGCGGTACCCGTACGCTCCGTTGAAGTCGACCCTCGGCTTGTCATCGGCCTTGGCCACCTTGATCAGCTCCTCCGCGATCTCCTTGCGGTGCCGCAGCTCCCTCAGTTCCGGGCGCCTCTCCAGCGCCGTCTTCATGGCGTCCGCAAAGGCGGGAACGGCGTAGACCGGCGGCTCCAGGCTACCGGTGACGTCCACCGCAGCCTCCAGCGCCAGGATGTAGCGCAGCCGGTCCTTTGCCGTCTTCAGCGTGTTGGCGCTGCGGATCACTTCGGGGTTGGCGTTCTCCACCGAGACCTTGGCGGCCAAAAGGTCGTAGTCGGTGGCCACGCCGGCGGCGTACTTCCGCTCAGCCTCGTCCTGGTGGCGCCTCTTCTGCTCGCGGTTTTGCAGGGCGAATCCCTGTTGCTCCCGTGCCAGGACCACGTCGTAGAAGGCAACGGTGACGTCGCGCCGGGTATCCTGCCGGGCGATGCGGAGCTGTTCGTCGGCGGTGAGACGGGCCTTGGCGGCGGCCCGGATGGCGGCGCCGACCTTGCCCCAGGTGAAAAGGGTCTGGGAGAGCTGGACCTGTGAGGAGAGCAGCCTCTGGTCGGTCGGAAAGCCCCGCCCGTACACGCGCTGGCTTTCGTCGCCGCTGGCGGTGGCCTGCCCCACCAGCGACAGCTGCGGCAGTGCGGCGGCCCGCTCCTGGAGGTAGCGTCCTTCCACCTCGTTGTAGAACTCCTTCGCCTTCTGGATGTCGCGGTTCCTGGCGTCGCCCAAGGTCAAGGCCTGGTCGAGAGAGAGCCGGGAGAGGTCGACCGGCGTCGGGACTTCGGCGGCCTGGACTGCCGCGCCGAGAAGCGCCGAGACCGTTAGGGCTGCGAGACCTATATGAAATCTGCGCATTGCTTTCATTGCTGAACCTTACCTTTCCTGAGACCCATCCTCTTCAACAGCCACTGCTGGAAGTCGTCCACCACCGTGTAAATTACCGGCACCACCAGCAGGGTGAGGAGGGAGGAAGTGATCAGCCCACCCACCACCGCCCGCGCCATGGGAGCCCGCATCTCGGCCCCGGACCCCAGGGCGAAGAAGAGCGGCAGCATGCCGAAGATCATGGCCAGGGTGGTCATCACGATGGGGCGCAGCCTGGTGCGGCCGGCCTCGATCACCGCGGCCGTCCTGTCCAGCCCGTCCCGCTGGCGCAGCACCTTGGCGTAGTCCACCAGCAGGATGGCGTTCTTGGTCACCAGCCCCATCAGCATGATGAGACCGATCAGGCTCATGATGTTGACGGTGTCCCCGGTCAGCTTGAGCATGCCGGCCATGCCGACGATGGAGAGCGGCAGGGAGAGCATGATCGCCAGCGGCTCGAAGAACGATTCGAACTGGGCCGCCAGGATGAGATAGACGAAGACCACCGCCAGGAAGAGCGACTCCGCCATGTAGCCGAAGGTCTCCTTCATGTCCTCGGCCTCCCCGGAGTAGTTGATGGAGTAGCCGGGGGGGAACTTGATGTGGCTGGCGGCCTCCTCCACGTGCTTCACGGCGGTGCCGATCGGCAGGCTGTCCAGGTTGGCCGAGACGGTCACCTGCCGCGAGAGGTCGCGGCGGTTTATCTCGGTGGGGGTGGTGGCGATCCGGTAGTCGCTCAGCGAGGCCAGCGATACCAGCTTGGTGGCGCCGTTTGCCGCCGGCACCGATACCTGCAGGTCCGCCACCTGGGTCGGGTTCTGCCGCAACTTTTCGGGGAGCCGCACCCGCACCTCGACGGCGTCGCCGTCCTCGTCCTCGTAGGTACTGATCGCCTCGCCTCCCACCAGCCTCCCCAGCGTCCCCACCACGTCGTTGGTGGTGACCCCGGCGGAGAGCGCCCGCTCGCGGTCGATGCGCAGCCGGTACTCAGGGGTGTCGTGCTCCAGCGTGACGCTCAGGTCGACGATGCCGGGCACCTTGTACAGCTCGTTCTTCAACTGCGCCGCCAGCTGTTTCAGGGTGGCGAGGTCTTCTCCCTTCAGGTTCACGTTGAGCGGCTTCTGCGCCCCACCGATCTGTCCGACCTCCTCGATGGCGAAGACGACGCCGGGGATCTTCAAGAGGCGATCCCGCACCTGCTTCTGGACGACGAACTGGTCGCGCTTGCGCACGGAGCGCTCGGTAAGCTTCACGTACACCAGGCCGTTTCTCACCGTGCCGCTGTCGCCGGCGCCGATGGTGGCGTAGGTATGGTCGATCTCGGCTATCCCCTGCAGGGAGCGGAGCACGGCGTGCAGCCGGTCCTCGGTCTCGGCCATGGAGGCGTCCGGGGCGGTCTTGAACGATACCTGGAACTCCCCCTTGTCGTAGGGTGCCATGAAGGAGGACTCCAGGGTGCCGAACACGGCGATCCCGGCGAAGAAGGTGGCTACCGCGGCGAAGATGACGGTCTTCCGGTGCCTCAGGCCCCAGCCGATCATCCCCCGGTAGCGGTCCGCCAGCCGGTCGAAGCGGTCGTTGAAGCGCTCCAAAAGACGCGCCAGCCCCTTGCGCCTGCCGTGGTTCATGATGGAGGGGTCGTGCCAGCGGGAGGAGAGCATCGGGTCCAGCGTGAAGGAGACGAAGAGGGAGACCAGCACCGCGAAGGCGACGGTGATGCCGAACTCGAAGAAGAAGCGCCCGACGATGCCGCGCATGAAGGCGACCGGCACGAAAACGGCGACGATGGTCATGGTGGTGGCGAAGACTGCGAGGCCGATCTCGGAGGTGCCGAAGCGCGAGGCCTCTATGTGGCCCTTGCCGCGCTCCAGGTGCCGGACGATGTTTTCCCGCACCACGATGGCGTCGTCGATCAAGAGGCCGATGGCCAGGGAGAGCGCCATCATGGTCATCACGTTGAGGGTCATCCCCATGGCGTTCATGACGATGTAGGCGGAGACCACGGAGATGGGAAGGGTGACGCCGGTGATCACGGTGGAGCGCCAGGAGTTGATGAAGCAGAAGACGATCAAGACGGTCAGGATGCCGCCGATCAGCAGGGTCTCCTGCACATCGGAGAGCGATTCGCGGGTCATGATGGAGCCGTCGCGCACCAGGGAAACCTTCACCCCCGGCGGGAGCTCCGCCTGGATTTTCTCCAACACCTTCTTGACGGCGTCCACCACCGCCACCTGGTTGGCGCCGGACTGCTTGTAGAT
>NZ_DATFBA010000263.1:0-3390 GCF_035254065.1 Geomonas sp. | reverse complement strand
TTCCCTCACCCCAGCCCTCTCCCGGAGGGCGAGGGAGAGTTGGCAGGGGGGTGTGAGTCACGGTGCAACATCCTTCCGGACAACAGTTTGCAGCGATGCCGACGCCTCTGCTAGAATGAAAGATGGCAGAAAAACAGCAGTTTTGGCGAAGACAGCAACCATGTTCCGCCCATCTCCACCTCACTGCACCTGGACATGGGAAAGGAGGAAGCGTCATGGCAATTCAAGAAGAATATGTAACGCCTGTACAGAGCACGAGCGTACAAGGAACCACCGTGCAGGGCACGCCGGGCGGAGCCGCCAACGTGTTCCTGCAACCTGTCGCCCCGCCGTCAATACTGGGGATGTTCGCCTTCGCGGGCGCGACCTTCATGATCGCCGCCTGGCTGGCCGGCTGGTACGGCTCGGCCATGTCCCCCTTCTATATCGCGCCCTTCGTCGCGGTCTGCGGCGGCATCGTGCAGCTGGTTTGCTCGGTGTGGGCCTTCAGGGCGCGTGACGGGCTGGCAACGGCCATCCACGGGACCTGGGGCGCCTTTTACCTGGGCTACGGACTGCTCTACGCGATCTTCTCGCTGCAGCCGCGGCTGATCCCGATGGGAGGGATCTTCCCCGAGCTGGGGATGTGGTTCGTCGTGCTGGCGGCCATCAGCTGGGTGCTCACCCTGGCCGCCATGGGACACAGCCTGGCGCTGGCCGCCGTGATGATGAGCGTGTCCGGCGGAGCGACCTTCGCCGCCATCGGCCTGCTGGCGGGAGTTTTCTGGTGCTCGGTGCTCGGCGGTTACCTCTTCATCCTGGCTTCCCTGTGCGCGCTCTATGACGGAGCAGCCCAGGTACTGAAAGAGATCTACGGCCATGAGGTGCTCAAGATCGGCTACACTCCGAGAGTCCTTGCCGAGCCCGGCATCATGGCAGGTGCGGGCGAACCGGGCGTGATCCACGGCCAGAGGTGACCCGCTGCAATAACAACGGCAGTGCGGCGGCCAAGGGAGCTGCCGCCAACATCATGATGGCATGAAAAAAAGGGGAACCTTGCCGTGTCGGCAGAGTTCCCCTTCGCTGTTCAAATTGCGGTTAGGGCGGGCACTGTGCGCACATCGATTTGAAGAGATTGGTGCTGAGGTAGCGGTCGCCACGGTCGGGGACGATGACGGCGATGGTGCCCGACTGCAGCTCCGAGGCGAGCCTCATGGCCGCGGCGACGGCGGCGCCTCCGGACATGCCGCAGAAGATGCCGTGCCGTGAGGCGAGCAGTCTCGCGGTCTCGAACGCCTCGTCATCCTCCACCACCAGCTTGCGGTCGTAGGCGGTGGAATCGTAGATGGGGGGGACGATCGCCTCCTGCATGTTCTTGAGCCCCTGGATCTTGTGTCCCAGCACCGGCTCCACCGCCACCATGCAGACCTCTGGCTTCTTCTCCTTGAAGTACCTGCAAAGCCCCATGATGGTGCCGCTGGTCCCCATGCTGGCCACCACGTGGGTGACCTCACCTTCGGTCTGGCGCCAGATCTCCGGGCCGGTGGTGTCGTAGTGCGCCAGCACGTTGTTGGGGTTGGCGTACTGGTTCGGCATGTAGTACTTCTCCGGGTCCTCGGCGAGGATCTTGTGGGCCAGCCGGATCGCGCCGTCGGTCGCCTCGCACCCCGGGGAAAGCACGATCTCGGCGCCGTAGGCTTCCAGCACGCTGCGCCGCTCCACGCTCACGCAGGCAGGCATGACCAGCTTGATCCGGTATCCCCTGGCCGCCGCGATCATGGCCAGCGCGATGCCGGTATTGCCGGAGGTAGGCTCCAGGATGATCTTGTCGTGGGTCAGCTCGCCGCTTGCCTCCGCGGCCATGATCATGTGGCGCGCCGGCCGGTCCTTGACGGAGCCGCCGGGGTTGTTCCCCTCCAGCTTGGCGATCAGCCGGACGCCGGGGGGGCACAGCGAGCTGATCTCCACCACCGGAGTGGAGCCGATCGATTCGAGTAGACTTTTACCTTTCATGTGACGCCTCGTGTTCTGGAATGGCAGCTTCCGGCAGATTAGCAGCCGGCAATGCAGGTGCCGCAGGTTACCACGAGCGGACGGAGGCCGCAAGACAAAGCTCACCTCACCGGATAGCGGCAATTGACATCAGGTGACCACAACCTACAATGTGACGAGCCGACACTCACATTAAACGGGCCGCCTACCGCCATTCACCCGGAACAGGGGGGGCAATGGAGCACCACAACCTATCCCTGCTGCTGAACATCACCATGGCGCTCGTCTGGGCCTTCGCCGGCGGGGTGCTCGCGCGCCGCCTCGGGCTCCCCGCGCTGGTCGGCTATCTTCTGGCCGGCGTCGCCATCGGACCTTTTACCCCCGGCTTCATCGGCGACCTCGCGCAGATCGGGCAGCTGGCCGAGATCGGCGTGGTGTTCCTCATGTTCGGGGTGGGGCTCCACTTTTCGCTGCGGGACTTGTGGGAGGTGCGCAAGGTGGCCATCCCCGGCGCGGTGCTGCAGATGGCGGGTTCCTGCCTGCTGCTCTTCGCCCTGGCCCATTCCTGGGGTTGGTCTGTCCGCGCCGGGCTTGTGCTGGGGCTCGCCGTCTCCATCGCCAGCACGGTGGTCCTGCTGCGCGGCTTGATGGACAGCGGCCTGCTGAACAGCCCCCATGGCCGGGTGGCGATCGGCTGGCTCGTCCTGGAGGACCTCGCGACCATCTTCATCCTGGTGCTCCTGCCCCCCCTTTTCTCCCAGCAGACGGGCTCACCCACCATGTCGGTCACGCTAGGGATAGTGAAGGCGGCAGGCTTCGTCATCCTCATCCTCACCGTGGGGAGCCGGCTGCTTCCCTGGGTACTGCTGAGGATCAGCTTCACCAGATCCCGCGAGCTCTTCATCCTGTGCGTCGTCGCGGTTGCCCTCGGCACCGCGGTAGGTTCGGCCTACTTCTTCGGGGTGTCCCTCGCGCTGGGGGCTTTTCTGGGCGGGGTGGTGCTGGGGCGCAGCAGCGCAAGCCATCACATCAGCGCGGAGGTGTCCCCCTTTCGGGATGTCTTCACCGTCCTTTTCTTCGTCTCGGTGGGGATGCTGGTAAATCCCTCCTACCTGCTGGCGCACCTTGGCCAGGTGGCCGAACTCACCATCTTCATCGTGCTGGCCAAGTCGGTGCTCACCCTGATGCTGGCCCTGCTCCTCCCCGCACCCCCCCGTACCATGATCGTGGTCGCGGCGGGCCTGAGCCAGATCGGGGAGTTTTCCTTCATGGTGGGGCAGACCGGCGTCTCGCTCGGCATCCTCACCCAGCAGCAGTACTCGCTGATCCTGGCAGGAGCGGTGCTGTCGATCATGGCAAACCCGTTCATGTTCAAGGCGATCGGACCGCTGGAGCGGGCCTTGCGGCGGACCGGCTTCC
>NZ_DATFBA010000262.1:0-5833 GCF_035254065.1 Geomonas sp. | reverse complement strand
CCCTCTGCGAAATGACGTCTGTCCATGCGGTTGAAGCGAAGGCCATCCCGCCAATACTTCCCGAAAATGCGGTAGGGAGAGTCTCCCGAGGTGAGCTGCACGCAGTCCCATTCGTAGAGGTAGTCGGAGGGATAGTGGAACTGGCACAGGGATTTGAGCTTGGGAGATGCGGCAAAGGCGGTGCAGGCGAAGCCGAGGAGGAGAAACTGGACTAACCATCTTAGAGCGAGCGCTCTCATGTCATGCCCCTTACCCCCGCGATAAAGTTGTTAGGGGAACCCGGCGAGTCCGGGACATAGCAGCGCAGAAACAGCATGGCTGGCTTAAAACAGCCGGAACATCTTTCTAATCAAATTGTAGCAGATGGATCAGCCCAAGTAAAAGGAGCGGCTGCCGCCGCTCCCCTCCCGTAGTTTGGGTCTTGCCAGCTCACCGCTTGTATCCGATCTTGCGTAAAAGACTGCGGCGATCCTCCCGGTCAGCATCTTTCTCCACACCCTGCGGGGAAAATCCGTCGACCACTCCGATAATCCCCTTCCCTTGAGCGGTAGAGGCGACCAGCACCTCCAGCGGATTTGCCGTAGCGCAGTAGACCCGGCAGACCTCCTGGCAGTTCTTTATCTGGTTCAGGACGTTGATGGGATAGGCTTCGCGCAGCAGGACGCAGAAGACATGACCGGCACCGATGGACTGCAGCACCTCCACGCACTTCTGCACCAGTTCCTGGTCATTCCCCTCCGTCCGGATCAGGCACGGCCCTGAAGCCTCCGTGAAGGCCACCCCAAAACGTGCCTGCGGCACCGTGGTAGCCATGATTTCATAAAGGTCTTCCGCAGTTTTGATGAAATGCGTCTGCCCCAGAATGATGTTGCATCCCTCCGGGTAATCGATCTTTACCTCCTGCACGTCCAGTCCCATGAGTTCCTCCTTCGCGTTGGATTTACCTTTCAGTTCCGCAAAAACAGCTATGTCTGATTCTGCCGTCGACATTGTCTCCCACCTCAGTCGAACTCCAGCTTGTAATAGAGGTCGGCGCCGCTCTCGGAGCCGCTTTGGGTCTCGATCTGCCAGTGGTGGAGGATGTCGTAGCGGAGCAGGACGAGGCTGCCGCCGGTTACCAGGGAGCGGCCGTAGCTTACGTACAGTTTCGGGGTGATGTACTTGCCGACGGTCATCAATGACTCGGTGGGGGCGGCCTTGGCGGCGGCGCCGGTCGGGGTGACGTTGACCTGCTGATACCCCATCAGGCCGGAGGTGGAGGGGGTGACGGTTTGTATCCCCAGCACGCTCAGGCCAAGCCGCTGCTGGAGTTGGTCCTGCAAGGACTCTGACTGACCGAAGGAGAAGAGTCCACTGGCTGCCATGGCGAGGGTGCTCGCCTGCTCGCTGCCGGTGACGCCGGTGGAGAGGGGATGACCGAGCACCACGTAGGAGAGCACGTCGACGTCGGCCATGGAGGGCTCGGAGTACAGCTTGATCACCGGCGCCCGCAGGTAGCCGGCCACGGTGACGCCGGCCTTCACGTCGCCGACCGTCTTCAGCGCCAGGATGTCGAGGGTGGGCTGGGTCACCGGGGTCTTCGCGTAGTACAGGCGGCCCCGCACGATGTCCAGGTCGACGCCGTAAGCGCGGTATTTCCCCTTGATGACCTTGATCTCGCCGGTGCTGGTGATGTTTTCCAGCCCCTTCAACTCCAGGTCCATCTCGCCGCCAAGCGTGGCATCGATGCCGGAAGCCTTCACCTGCACCTTCCCCTTGTCCCCCAGCGCCACGTGCACCAGCCCGTTTATGGTGAGCGCGTACTTCCTCGTCTCGGGTTTCCCCTGGGCGCCTTCCAGGATGACGTCGCTGCTCGGCGACACCGACGGGCGAACCGGCGGACCGGAAACCAGCAGTTGGGGCACCCTTACCTCGCCCCGCACGGTGACGGTGGTGCCGTCCCCCTGGAAGGTGAGGCGCGGAGAGGTGGCCATCTGCAGTTCCGGAAGGTACAAGGTCTGGAAGTTGTCGCCAGTCAGGTGCCCGCTGTAGCCGGCAAGCTGCCACCCTTTCAGTTGAACGGACAGGTCTCCCTGCAGCCGCCCACCTCCGGAGTTCGCACTGAAGTTGTCGATACGGATCTGGTTGTCGTTGACCCGCGCCTGCAATTGCACGTCGGAGACGGTAATCCCGGCAGCGGGAAGATAGGCACCCGCCTTGGAGAGCTCCAGGGTGCCCTGCACGCGGGGTGAGCGCCAGACGCCGCCCACGTTCAGGTCCATGGCCAGGTCGCCATGGGTCTCCTGCACGATGCCGGGGAGGAAGGTGGTCAGGAAGCCCCGCTCCACTACCCGCCCGTTCAGCGTCCCCCGCACTGCGCCGTTAGGGTCGGGCTCCACCGGCAGACGCGCCGGGATCGGCAGGTCGAAGCGCCCCTGTGCCTGGCCGTAGTCGGCAAGTGCGAGCGAGAGGGTGGCCGCCAGCCGCTCGCCGTGCCAGTCGAAGTTGAGCTCGGCGGAGCGTACGTTCGCCTTCATCTCGCCGGACTGCCCCTGCCAGCTGGCCTTCCCCTGGGAGAAGATCGCCTTGCCGGTCGCTTCCAGCCGCTGGCCCGGCAGCAGCCGCCCCCTCCCCTCTCCCGCCAGTTCCCCTTCCATGTTGAGACCCGCCGGCAGGAACGGCCGCAGCAGAGATGGGTCGATGCCGCCGAATTCGAAACCGAAATCTCCGGTCTCGGGGAGGCGCGGTCCGGCCGGTGAGCTGGAGCTGATGGACGCCCTCAAGATGGCTCCCTTGTCGAGGGAGGCATCCAGCCGCGCCCGGGTCCCCTGCTGATCGGCATCGAGCTGCAGGGTAAAGCTGTTGAGGTCGATGCGCTGTCCCTTGCCGGTATAGCTGCCGGTCGCCGCCGCCCTGGCGTGCAGTTGCAGCACGCCTTGGGCGATCGTTTTGGCGGCAGTGGGGACTCCCCGCCAGTTGAAGTTCACCTCTGCGGTGTTGATGGAGGTATCGAACTGCTCGTCCTGGTTGTGCCACTTCAGGTGCCCGGCAGCGAGTGCTGTGTTCCCGCTCAGCTCGACCCTCCCGCCGGGGTGGAACCGCCCCTTGACCAGTCCCGACAGCTTCCCCTCCGCGTCGAAGTTGGAGGGCGCCAACGGGCGAAGCAGCGCCAGATCGAAGTTCGACATCTGCAGGGCGAACTCTCCCTCCCGCGGGAGCTTGAGCGACAGCGGAGAACCGGAGAGCAACGAGAGGTGGGCCTCCCCTTGCCCCCCTGCCAGCCGCAGGTCGGCGACCGCCTTGAGGCCGTGCTGGTCGCCCTGCAGGTCGGCTACCAGCTGCTGCACGCTCACCCGGTGCCCGTTCTGATCGACTGTTCCGCTTCCCTCCACCCGGCCGCGCGCCACCAGGCGTTCACCCGGCAGCAGCCGCAGGCTGAGGTCACCAGAGCTCACCCCGGCGAGGGTGGTGCCGGTGAGCCAGGCATTGGCGCGAGAGAGGTTGAGGCCGCTCCAGGTGGAGCGGAGCGAGCCGGTCACGGGACGACGGCTGAAATCTCCGGCCAATTCGATCCGCTCGCCGGGCAGGCCGTTGATGGTGAGCGGGGCCACCCGGACACCGGAGGCGCTGGCGGTGAGAGCTGCGGGCGCGGCCAGCACGAAGGGGCCGACGCTGTCCCGGCCAGCGAAACTGGAGAGCTGACCCCGCCAGACACCGGCCTGGTAGCCGCCGTGGAGGACGGCATGGGCCTCGCCACCTTTGGCGGTGAGGTCGGCCTGCAGAAGGTGCTTTTGCACTGTCCCGTCCAGGGCTACCCTCGCGGTCTCCACCTGGTACTGCCCGATCTGCACGCCTCTCGCGTTGGCAGCGACCCCAAGGGGGAAGTTCTTCCCTTCGCCAAGCGAAGCGTCCAATTGGAGCGCGGCAGCACGCACCCCGGCCGCCGCGACGTTCGCCCCCGTCCCGTGCGCACTCCCGGAGAATTGGCCGTCGCGCCAGCGCACCCAGCCGGCGAGGTCGACCTGCCCGGCGGCAGTGGGGAGCAGCCGGGAAAGATCGCTCACCCTGGCCGAGAGATCGAGCCTCCGGTCGAGCTGACCGGAGCCGCGCAGGTCGAAGCCTGTCCCAACCAGCAGGAGACGGTCGACCCGCACGATCTTGCCGGCAAAGGCGCCGTCCAGCACCCCGCTGAGCGGCTGGCCGCGCAGCCTGCTCTCCAGGAGCTTACTGTGCAGGGTCCCACGATAGGCGCCCTCTTTGGGCACCACCACGTCACCGGCGATGTCCAGGTTCAACGCGCCGGGCCAATCACCAGAGAGCCGGGCGGGATTGATGCCGCGTCCCGACAAGGCGCCCTTCACGCGCAGCCCCTCGCTCCAGGCGATGTCGACTGCTCCCGCAATGCGGCCGTCCAGCAGACGCCCGGCGATCTGGGAGAGCCGCGCGCCATTGCTGCCTCCCTTGTAGTGGGCGGCGAGTGCCGCCGTTTCCCACCCCGGTCCGCTGTTGGCAAGGTTGAAGCTGCCCAGGTAATTATCGAGGCTCCCCGAGAAGGAAGCGATGCCGCTGATCCTGGTGGGACGCTTGATTTCTGCCGAAAGGTCGAGCTCCTTGGCCCTGAGCGAGAGGTCGAAGAGTGGCTGCGTCGGGGTGAAGGTCATGCGCACCTCTCCCGAAAGCGAGCCGCGGCGCCCCGGCATGACCAGCAGGAACCTGCGCAGATCGAAGGAGCCTTCCGTCATCCCCAGCTCTCCGGTCAACTCCAGCAGCTGCCGTTTGCCGCTTTTGCCCGCCAGGGCGATCGGCCCCGCCGCCTGTTCCCGGTTTTTCCCCTCCACCAGCCGCGCCTGCAGAGAGAAAAGGTCCATACCCTGCAGCGGCTTGGGCAGTCGAGCGGCGAGATCGACGCGCAATGAGGGATGCCATAATCCCATGCCGATAACGCCGTCGGCCTTCACGTCCGGGGTGAGCAGGCTGAGATCGGAAAGGGAGAGGACGCCATTTTCGAAGTCCAGCTTGGAGACGAAGCGATTGACGATGACCGGCGCCTCCTGCCGCAGCCGGTAGCTCAGCTCCTTCACCTCCAGGTGCCCGACGTGCGCCTGCAGGCGGGCCACCGTGGCGCTCACCCGCGGCCAGGGAAGCTGCAGCGCCTTTTCCGAGGGAGGGGTGTCGTCCTGCACCCGCACCCCGGACAGGGTGAGTTCCGCCACCGACAGGTTCCACTGCAGCAGGCGGCGCGGCTCCCAGTTGAGGAGGAGGTCGTCGATCTGCGCCCGCTCTTTCCCCAGGCTGGCGCGCACCCCCACCAGATGCAACCGGTCCAGCAGGCGGCCGCGCACCTCTTGCACGGTGACCTCCATGCCGGCCGCAGCAGTCAGTTTGGTGAGCGCGAAGCGGGCCCCCTCCGTGGTCTCCAGCAGCCAGTAGACCCCGCCCGCCACGAGCAGCACGACCAGCAGGAAAACCCCGCCTATGTAGATCCGGATCTTTCTCATAGCTGGAAACCCACGCTGAAATGGACCATGTAGAAATTGCTCTGGCCGGTACCGATCCGTTTGGCCAGGTCGAGGTGGAGCCCACCGATCGGCGTGTAGTAGTGAACACCTACCCCGGCGCCCTGGTAGAGGTGGACGTTGGTGAAGCTGTCGAAGGCGTTGCCCGCATCATGGAAGAGGGAGACACCCCATTTCTCAAAGATGGCACGCTCCAGTTCGACGGTCCCGGTGACCAGGTTCCTGCCGCCCACCACCTCGTTACGGTTGTTGCGGGGGCCCAGGCTCTGGTAGTGGTAGCCGCGCACGCTCTCGTCGCCACCGGCGAAGAAGCGGATGGATGGTGGGAAATCGGCCAG
>NZ_DATFBA010000261.1:0-9734 GCF_035254065.1 Geomonas sp. | reverse complement strand
TCTGCACGGCATACCAGTTATTGGCCGAGGCCATGATGACCGGGAAGGGGGAGTTGACCACATACATGAGCGAGCTGCCCGGGACCGGGGCCAGCTGCGGCTCGCCGTTGTACTTGGGGGTGAAGCTCACCTTGTCGCGGTACACCGTCGCGGTCTGCGGGATATCGGCGGCGATCACCGCCTCCTGGGCCTGCGGCGTCCCCGGCACCGATGCCTTCACGTTCTCCTTCGGGCTGTCGTCCGGGATGTTGGAGAAGTCAGGAGGCAACTCCCTGGGATTCACGAACTGCCACGGCCCGGCGGTATCGCTCGCCCGGAACCAGCGGCCGGTCACCAGCACGTAGGTCATCTGGTCGTTCAGGTTCTTGAAGACGTTGCCGGTGGTGTTCTTCGCGTAGAGGAGCATGGTCCCCGGTATGGGTACGAAGTCCGGCGGTCCTTGCGTCACGATCAGCTCGGTGGGGACCGTGGTGACGATCACCTGGGGTGCCTCCTTTTTCAGGGACGGCTTCTGCCCGCTCTGCTCGTTGGGTTGCCCTTCCATCAGGTCGACCACCTTCTGCTCTGCGAGCTCCTTGGCCGCCTTACTGACCGCCGACGGGATGCTCTTCGCCACGCTCCAGGGCCCGGAGAGCGAGCTGGCGGTCACGAAGCCGTCGAAGAGGTGGATGTAGTAGCCGCCATTCTTTTCGTCCCACAGCACCAGGGCGCGGGTGTTGATGGCCCGCTCCAGGACGCCCTTCACGAGCACCCGCCAGGCTGGCTGGCCGTCGATGGGGATCAGGATGGCCGGCTTCTGCGAGAAAACGAAGTTGGGCGCCTCGTTTTTCACCTGTACCGCGCGCGCCTTCTTCTCCGCACCCTCCACGGCCAGCATGGCCTCCAACCGGTCCAGTGAGATGGTGCTCCCCTGCGGCGGGGCCATGGCTAGGAAGCCGGCCTGGTACTGGCTGGCGGCTTGCGGCATGGTGGGTAACAGCAGTTTCTCCACGGCGAAATCCTGCAGATGGACGGTGCGCCCCACCCGGTCGACCAGGGTGGCGGCCGAGAAGGCGAGCATGCCGAAGACCGGTTCCGCCGCGCTGGCCGGCTTCACCGAGACCGCCGCGTGCGCTTTCAGGCGGTAGCCGTCCCAGCTGTCCAGCTGAGGCTGGTAGAGGGTGTAGGTGGTTCCCTCCCTACTGGTGGTCTTCGGCCACGGATCGGGGGTCACCTCCTCGGCCGGCGGCATGGCTTCCTCCGCGTGCAGCACGAACGGCACTGCCAACGCGAAGAGCAGCAGAAAAGCCACAACGATCGGTGTACGTTTCATCATCGCGTTTCTCCTTTCTCCCGTCCCCTTTTACCGGGCTGGCGGGCGCCCGGGCCTAGACAGACCCGCGCGCCCCCCCAACGATTCAGATGGCGGCGACACTCCCGTGGATAGCCGTAGGGTATTCCAGTAATGTGCCAGCCTTCCTAAGAGGGCGGAAGCTGGCGAAATTAATGCCGACAGAAGGGTACGTTAATGGGAACAGCGCGGCAGAGGGGGCGATATGCCGTCTTTTGGTTGAGATTTCGACTTGAGGAGGGGGGAAAAAGAGCCAGGGTGAGGATGGGGAGATATGTGTCAGCGGGGCGAGGCCTCCCTCACCCCAACCCTCCCCCGTGGGGGGAGGGAGAGTTGAGAGGAGAGGAGGTGAGCAGTGGTTAGCCGGTTACCAGCGTGCGTGCCTCAGGCGCAGCGTCTTTCCTGACCGGCAGTCGAGCGAAGATCCAGCAGGTCGTCCTCGGAGCCGGACAGCGACCGGCGCACGAAACGTTCCACCTCGGCGGCGGGGACCGGTCGGCTGAAGAGGAAGCCCTGCATCTCGTCGCAGCCCAGTTCGTGCAGGGTCCTCATCTGGTACTCCGTCTCCACCCCCTCCGCCACCAGGTTCAGGCCGAAGCCGCGCGCGACGCCGATGATGGCGTGGATGATGGGGGTAGAGTTCTTCTCCTCGGAGAGGTCCCGCACGAAGGACTGGTCGATCTTGATGGCGTTGATCGGGAAGCGGCGCAGGTAGTTGAGCGAGGAGTAGCGGGTCCCGAAGTCGTCGATCGAGATGCGGATGCCGCGGTCCCGTAAGAGCCGCATCTTGTCGATGACGCCGGAGACGTCTTCCACCGGCAGGTTCTCGGTGATCTCGACCTCGAGGACGTTTTCCGGCAGCCCGTACTTGATGACGTTGGCGCTGATGCGGTCCACCACGTTGTTCTGGGTGAACTCCTTGGGCGAGACGTTCACCGATACCCGGAATTCCCCCAGTTCCATGTCGCGCCAGACGGCCAGCTGGCGGCAGACCTCGGCCAGCACCCAGTCGGTTATCTCGCTGATGAACCCGCTCTCCTCCGCCATGTCGATGAAGCTGCCGGGGTTGAGCAGGCCATGGACCGGGTGCCGCCAGCGCAAAAGGGCCTCCATGCCGACGATCCGGTTGCGGCGGACGCTGATCTGGGGCTGATAGTACAGCTCGAATTCCCCGTTGGGGACCGCCTGCCGCAGTTCGTTCTCCAGGGAGATCCGTTCGTGGTAGCAGGCGTTCATTTCCGGGATGAAGAAGGTGTAGTTGCTCTTGCCGTTGGCCTTGACCTCGTACATGGCGATGTCGGCATGCTTCAGGAGCTGGTCGGCGGTGTCACCGTCACGGGGGTAGACGGCGATGCCGATGCTGGCCATGACATGGAACTCCTGGCCCGCCACCGCAAAGGGCTCTTTCAATTCTTCCATGATCTTGCCGGCGATCACCTCCGCCCCCTCGGGCTGCAGCAGATCCGGCAACAGGAAGGTGAATTCGTCCCCCCCTTGGCGGGCGAGGGTGTCGCTGGCCCGGATGCACTTCTGCAGCCGCTGGGCCACCTTCTTCAGGAGCTCGTCCCCCTCGGTATGCCCGTGGGTGTCGTTCACCCGCTTGAAGCGGTCGAGATCGAGGAACATGACCGCCACCATCTTGCCGTTGCGCCTGGACTGCGCCATGGCCAGTTCCAGGCGGTCCTTGAACAGCCGGCGGTTGGGGAGCAGGGTGAGCTGATCGTGCAGGGCCTGGAAGTTGATGGTCTCCTCGGCGATCTTGCGCTCCGTGATGTCGCGCGCCACCCCGTAGGTTCCGGCATAGCAGACGGCCTGCAGGTCCCTCTTCTTCTCCTTGGTCTCGTAGATGCCGATGGCGCTCAGGATCGCCACTACCTGCTGGCTCTCCAGGTTTCGCTGCGGGTTCTTCTTGCATTTAAGGCGCAGCTCCAGGTTGGTGGTGGCGCGGTGGTCGCGGCGGCGCTCCATGAAGGCATAAGTCGCCATCGGTATGTCTTCCTCGTGGACGATGGTGGTGTACTTGCACCCCATCAACTCGTCGCGCGAATACCCGAGCAGCGACTCGAAGCGGTCGTTGGTGAAGGTGAAGCGGCCGTCCGGGTCGAGCGTGTAGATGAGGTCCGGCGATTTTTCCACCAGGAAGCGGTGCATGCGCTCGGACTGTTCGAGGCGGGCGGCGATCAGCAGGTGGCTCCGCTCCAGGTAGCGCCGCTGCAGCGCGTTGTCGACCCGGAACCGGATCTCCTCCAGCTCGCTCGGCTTTCTGACGAACTCCACGGCGCCGCTGCGCATGGCCCGGATGGCGGAGTCGATGCTGTTGTCGGCGCTGACCATGATGACGCTGGTGGGGATCTTGCCGGAGGTGATCCACTCGGCCACCTCCAGCCCGGAGATGTCCGGCAGATTGATGTCGAGCAAGACGAGGTCGATCTCCCGGGACTTGAGGATGGA
The DNA here is from genome assembly GCF_035254065.1 of Geomonas sp. Lineage (GTDB taxonomy): Bacteria > Desulfobacterota > Desulfuromonadia > Geobacterales > Geobacteraceae > Geomonas. The sequence goes on along the minus strand of NZ_DATFBA010000261.1, from coordinate 5,953 downwards.
GATCGCCTCGCCGCCGGTATCGCACTCCGTTATGACGCGCCCCGGCCGCTTCAAAAGCAGGCGCAGACTCGAGCGCAGGTGGGGCTCGTCGTCCACGATCAGGATGTACTGGGGCTTTTTGTAGCGTGTATCTTCCGACATCATGTTTCCATAGGTCATAACATCTCCTCGTCACCCCGCGATCGCCCGACTCCTCCGCCGGACCACTACTCGCGGAATCACAGGTTTCGCGACAGGGCTTTGCCCTCCATCTGCCGCGGCAAAAGAATGATGAAGCTGGTGCCTGTGCCGACCTCGCTCTGGCACTTGATCAGTCCGTTCAGACCTTCTACGAGCGAGGCCACGATGGACAAGCCGAGGCCCGAATGCCCCGGGCGTTGGCGGTCGTCCAAAGGTTGGAAGAGGCGCTGCATGACCTCCGGCGGCAAGCCGGGGCCCGAGTCGCGCAGGGCGATCTCCACGTAGAAGCGCCCGTTGAGGATGACGTTGTCGGCCGTGGAGACCACGAAGTGGTCGCCGCTGGCGAGAGCGTCGGCGGCGTTGGTCCAGAGGTTCAAGAGGACCTGCTTGATGCTGTCCCGGTTGCCCGCCACCGGCAGCAGAGAGGGGGAAAGCTGCTGCTCGAGGACGATGCCCCGGGACGAGAAGAGGGTCTCGCCGTAGAGGGCCAGCATGCCGTTGATCATGCCGTTGATATCGACCGACTCGGTGGCCGGCGGCGTTTCGCTCAACTCACCCAGGCGGCTGAGGATGTGGCCGACCCGGTCGACCTCCTCGCCGAGGATCGCCAACTCCTCCCCGCCGGCATCGCCCACCGGCAGCTTCTGGCTGAGGATGGCCAGATAGGTCTTGATGATGCTCAGCGGATTGCCTGCCTCGTGCACGACCTTGCGCGCGTGCTGGTGGAACCGGTTGCTGACGCTTGCCGCGATCATCTCCTCTTTGGCCCGCTGGGCCCGCCAGCTTTCGATGCTGGTCGCCGCCTGATTGGCGAAACGGGTCATCCGGGCAAGCTGTTTTTGCAGCCGGGCATGTTGGGAAGGGGTGATCCCGTAGGCCATCACGCCGGTCTGACCGCCGCCGACGCACATCGGGATGTACAGCACGCCTTCGCTCTCCAGCGCGCGGGCGATCTGCACATCGAGCAAGGAGAGCGGAGCGGCCGGCTCCTTTTGGAGGGTGGAGCGGGGGCTCTTGTCGCGGACGGCGGCAGCGGCCAGACTGCGCCCACCGTCGACGCGGATCTCAAGCTGCCGCAGCAACTCGGGCTGACCGGTGAAAGCAGGCGCCGACAAGACCGGCCGGGTCGGCTCCATGAAAAAGAAGGCGAGCCGTCCGATGCCGAACAGGATCCGGGCCGATTCGCGCATGACCAGCAGGATCTCCTCCTCCCGGGAAAGCTCCGGCAGGTTGCGCTGCAGCGACTGCATGATCGCCAGGTCCCTCACCCTTACTTCCACCTCGAGCTGGTGAGCCCCCTGCTCGGGGCGACGGGCGCGCTGCTCGCCTGAGTCTTCGCGCGCCACCTCACTAAAGCCGAGATGGTGGGTTAGTAGCGCCACCTTCTCCGAGGCCTCCTGGCCGAGTCGCGTGATCTCTGCCGGTTCCAGCCCGAACATGGAGATGACGGTGGACAGCTCAGGCGCCTGTTGGTTGGAGGAGATATCGAGGTGTTCGCGAGAGGTATCGATGACATGACAAGACCAGACGATCTTGCTCAAGGGGTCGGCGTCCACGATCTCGTCGTGGTGCTTGTGGTGAAAGAGGATTGCGTCGGAGAGAAAGGAGGACAGCTGCCACTGATCGACCAGCCAGGCGCCGATGGCGGCGTGATCGGTATGGTAGAGGAGTTCCTCGATATCGCGCAGCTTCGCTTCGAGGCCGATGTTTTGCACCCAGTCCCGGTAGTGCTCGGCGTCCCCCCCCAAGAGAAGCAGCTGGCCGATGTCGTGCAGCAGGCCGGCGAGGTAGGCTTCCTCGCTGTCGCCGTAGTTGGTCCTGATGGCCAGGGCGCGGGAGAGTTCCGCGACACGCAGGGCATGGGTCCAGATCCTGCCGAGGTCGTGGTCCGTTTCGCGACCCGCGCCGGCGAAGCCGCTTTCGATGAGCAGGCACTGCGCCATGGTGCGCGCGAGCCGGGTACCGAGAGTCGTGATGCAGTCGGCGAGGCTCGCCACCTGCCGGTCGCGGCGCAGGGCGGGCGAATTGGCGGCGGCAAGGAAGCGTGCGCTCAATCCCGGGTCCTGGCCGACCAGCGTGGCGAGCTCGGCGGACGGCACCTGGTCGTCTTCCACCACATCCAGGAAGCGCAGCAGCACCTGCGGTAGGCAGGGAAGGCGTGCCGCTTCAACCGAATTACGAATGGATTCCGGAATCTGCACGAAGACCTCTAAGAACAGGGGCTAGTTCTCTCCACGAACAAAAAAACGCCTGATTCGAATAACGAAGTCAGACGTCGGTTTGCGAGTTTTGTGTGGATTGACGAGACAAGTTGGCCCCCTTTCGGCGGCCCAGCCATCCTGTAACAGGATCTGTGACTTTGCGTCCCCGGATTGCCCCGGGTTTGCCTTTGACCAGAGAAAGATTATTTCGACAAAATGCTAATCTTCTTTATCCTTTTTGGGCTTCACCTGTCAAGGATTAATTTAAAGGTTGATTCATTTTGTTACATACATCGAACTGTTACGAGAAAAGGTCGAATCGCGCCAGAAGATTGGCCGGGAAGATTCAGAGAATGGTGCGCTGCTTCAGGCGATCTGCAGAATAAGTTGAGAAGGGAATAACAAAAAGGGCGCAAGCGAGATGGCCGGCGCCCTTTTTGTTTCCGGTAATTGCGCTACTCCTTCCTGGCGAGTTGCTCGGAGACCGCCTTGGCAGCCTTGGCGGCGGCCTCCTCGCCTCCCAGGTAGTAGCTCTTCAGCGGACGCAGCGACTCGTCCAGCTCGTAGACCAGCGGGATGCCGGTCGGGATGTTGAGGCCGACGATCGCCTCGTCGGTCATGTTGTCCAGGTGCTTCACCAGCGCCCGCAGGCTGTTGCCGTGGGCCGCGATCACCACCCGATTCCCTTCCATCACCGCGGGGGCGATGGTGCCGTGCCAGTAGGGAAGGAAGCGGGCGACCGTGTCCTTGAGCGATTCGGCCAGCGGCAGCTGGTCGGGGGTGAGCCGGGCGTAGCGGGGATCGCCCCCCGGATAGCGCGGATCGTCCAGGGTGAGGGCGGGGGGCGGTATGTCGTAGCTGCGCCGCCAGAGCTGGACCTGCTCCATGCCGTGGCGCTCCGCCGTCTCGGCCTTGTTGAGCCCCTGCAAGGCGCCGTAGTGGCGCTCGTTGAGACGCCAGCTGTTGTGGATGGGGATCCACATCTGGTCCATCTCCTCCAGGGCGAGCCAGAGGGTCTTGATCGCCCGCCTGAGCACCGAGGTGAAGGCGACGTCGAAGACGTACCCCTCCCCGGCCAGAAGCTTCCCGGCGTTCATGGCCTCCTCCACCCCCTTCTCGCTCAAAGGGACGTCGGTCCAGCCGGTGAAGCGGTTCTCCCTGTTCCACTCGCTCTCGCCATGACGAAGAAGGACCAGTTTCCTCATGTGGATTCCTCCTGCTGTTGCCGAGGCTCAGAAGAGCTCGGGGATGACCTTGAACACGTAATCAGACTTCGACTTGGCCACTTTCTTGCGCGACGGCAGCTCCACCTTTTCGCGCGGCGCCTCCTTGTAGGGGATCTTGCTGAGCAGGTGGGTGATCAGGTTCAGCCGCATGCGCTTCTTGTCGTCCGAATTTGCCACGTACCAGGGAGCCCAGGAGCTGTCGGTCTTGGCGAACATCTCGTCGCGGGCCTTGGTGTAGTCGTCCCAGCGGGTGTAGGACTTGAGGTCCATGGGGGAGAGCTTCCAGATCTTGCGGCCGTCGTCGATCCTCCCCTCGAGCCGCCGGGTCTGCTCATCGGGGCTCACTTCCAGCCAGTACTTGATGAGGATGATGCCGGATTCCACCATCGCCCTCTCCACCAGCGGCAGCCCCTCCAGGAACTTCCTCGCCTGCTCCTCGGTGCAGAACCCCATCACCCGTTCCACCCCGGCCCGGTTGTACCAGCTCCGGTCGAAGATGACGATCTCGCCGGCCGCAGGCAAAAGCGGGATGTAACGCTGGGCGTACATCTGGGTCTTCTCGCGCTCGCTCGGGGCCGGGAGCGCCATCACCCGGAAGACGCGCGGGCTCACCCGCTCGGTGATCGCCTTGATCACCCCCCCCTTCCCGGCGCCGTCGCGTCCCTCGAAGACCACGCAGACCTTGAGCCCCTTGAACTTCACCCACTCCTGCAGCTTGACCAGCTCCACGTGCAGCTTTTGGAGCTCCTTCTGGTAATCCTTCTCCTTCAGCTTGCCGCCGGCTTTCTCGCCGTCTTCGTTCTTCTTGTCATGTGCTTTCTTCTTGGAATCCTTGTCCTTGGCCATTGCGGTTCTCCTTTCATCCGGTGTTGTTCCGGCTTGCTTCATGCCTATTTGGTTGTTCCCCTCGCCCTTCAGTACATCATGCGCGGCTGACCGGTGGCGGCCAGCACGCTCCCCCAGAGCACGCCTTCCGGATCGATCTTCTTCCTTTGGCGGGTGGCGAGGGTGATGGGGACGTGGGTGAACTGGTGGTTCCAGAAGCCGACCACCATGTTGGTCCTGCCGGCCATGGCCGCGTGCACCGCGTTCTGCCCCAACAACAGGCAGAGTGCGGAGTCGTGCGGGTTGGCCGGGTGGCTCCTGATCATGTAGCTCGGGTCGATGTACTTGAGGTTCAGCTCCTGCTTCCTTTGCGAGAAATGCTCCTTGATGGCGTCGCGCAGGAAGACCCCGATGTCCCCCAGCTTGACGTTCCCCGAGGCGTCATGGCCGCCGGACGCCGTCATCAGCTCCTGGCCGGCACCTTCCGCAACCGCGATCACCGCGTGCCCCCGTAGCGCGAGCCTCTTCTCAAGGTTTGTCAAAAGGCTCGCCATGGAGAAGGGGACCTCCGGCACCAGGCAGAAGTTGACCTGGCTCTCCACCAGTGTGGAGAAGGCGGCGATGAAGCCGGAGTCGCGTCCCATCAGCTTCACCAGCCCCACCCCGTTACGGGCCCCCACCGCCTCGGTATGGGCGGCGTAGATGGCCCGCTGCGCCTCGGCCACCGCGGTCTCGAAGCCGAAGGTGGTCTGGATGAAGGAGATGTCGTTGTCGATGGTCTTGGGGATGCCGATCACGCTGAGCGCCTTCCCCCGGCGGGCCGCCTCCTGGGCGATGGCCCGGGCCCCCTTGAGCGTGCCGTCGCCGCCGATGGCGAACAGGACGGCGATCCCCAGCTCCTCCAGGCAGTCGACCATTTCCGCCGGCTCCTGAGGGCCGCGCGACGAGGCGAGGATGGTGCCGCCCAGCGCGCTGATATGCTCCACCCCCTCCGGGGTGAGGAGCTGCGGAGGGTGGCCGAGCCGTTTTACCAGCCCCTCGTAGCCGTAGCGGAACCCGTAGACCTTGCCCACCCCGTAGTGATGGTGGAGGCTCAGGACCACCGCGCGGATGACGTCGTTGATGCCGGGGCAGAGGCCGCCACAGGTGACGATCCCTGCGGAGATGGTTGCCGGGTCGAAGAACAGCTTCTCCCGCGGCCCGGCCAGTTCCAGCTGGGGAGGCGCCGCCCCCGCCTCGAGGTACGGACGTATCTCGTCCAGCCGGCAGTGGTACAGGATCCGCTCGCCGTCGCCGGTGAACCGTCCGAGCCCCATGGGAGACGGGAAACGGCAGTCGCCGAGCCTTTCGATGGTGAAGTCCATTTCCTGGTCGATCATGGCAGCCCCCTCACCCCTTGAACAGGGTGGTCCCCTCCCCTCTCAGCTCGGTCACCGCCCGCTTGACCCGCTCGGCCATGGCGGTCTCGGCGTGGGAGAGATAGCTGCGGGGATCGTAGGCCTTCTTGTTCCCCACCTCGCC
>NZ_DATFBA010000260.1:0-11663 GCF_035254065.1 Geomonas sp. | reverse complement strand
GGATGGGGTATTATCCGGTGAAAGAACGCCCCATCCTCATCCTGTCCTTCCCCTTGAAGGGGAAGGGACGCGCAGCGGGAGATCATCCCTGATCAGGTTTCCTTTTTGTACCTTCCGGTTGCCACTGTGCCTAACTCCCCCTCGCCCGCTCGGGGAGCGGGCAGGGGTGAGGGCGGGACTTTTCGGCACCTAAAGACACCCTCACCCGGCCTTCGGCCCCCCTCTCCCCTGAAGGGGCGAGGGGATAACTGGTCCCCTCCCCTCGGGACGATACTTTGGCAGGGGAGCAATTGCCGGGAAATATATTATAATGGTCTAATATTTTTTCGAAGACGGCACCCGTCCAGCAAGGGCTCGATCTATTCACAGGCGCCGAGGCCCTGAATCCCCTTCCCAAGAGAGGAGATGAGCTATGAGCAAGCCGCTGCAAACCGTGCTGATAGTGGATGACTCCCCCATTTCGCGCAAGATGCTGAAGAGTTGCTTCCCCAAGGAGAGAGGGTTTGAGTTTCATGAGGCCGGCGACGGGCTGCAGGCGCTGGAGAAGTACAAGGAGCTGCGGCCGGACCTGGTGACCATGGATCTCACCATGCCGGTGATGGACGGGGTGACCGCGCTGGTGGAGATCAAGGCCTTCGACCCGGCAGCGACGGTGATCGTCTGCACCGCGGACATCCAGGACAAAAGCCTGCAGGAGGTCACCGAGAAGGGAGCCTTCCTGATCCTTCCCAAGCCCCCCAACAAGGCAAGCGTCCAGGAGGCCCTGACAAAGGTGGAGGAATCCGCATGAGCGAGGCCAGCATCAGCCAGATGAACGTGGACGAGGCGGGGCTCTCACCGGAGGCGCTATTGCCGGAGGAGAGCACCCTCGCCATCATGTCGGTGGACGAGCGCGACACGCTCCAGGAGATGATGAACATCGCCTTCGGCCGCGCGGCCGCCTCCCTCGCGGAAGTCATCAGCATCTTCGTCTGCCTGAGCGTCCCCTGCGTGCAGCTTTTCAAGGGGGCCGGGCTGGTCGGCTACCTCGAGAAGATCGTGGGTCCGTCTCCGGAGATCAACATCGTGGAGGAGAGGTTCTACGGCAAGTTGGAGGGGAGCGCCTTCCTGATCTTCCCTTCGGACGCCGGGTCGCAGCTGGTAGCGCTTTTCGGTGACGAGGAGTCGCTCTACGAAGGAGAGGCGCGCGAGGACGTGGAGCGGGATGCCCTCTTGACCACCGGGGGGATCCTGATCGGGGCCTGCGTGGGAAAACTCGCCGAACTGCTAGGTGACCAGGTGAGCTACTCTCCGGCCAAGCTGGTGGCGAAGACACAAGGGAAGGCGATCCCGGCCGGGCTGTGCGACCCGGAGTCCATCGCCATCGTGTTGAAGACGGATTTCTCTTTCCGCGAGGAATCGGTGCAGGGCTTTCTCTTCCTGGTCACCAGCGAGCAATCGATCGGGTGGCTGAAACAGGCGCTGGCCGATTTCCTGGCCCAGTACGAGGGATGACATGAAAGGGTTACCGGGACAGATACTGGAGATCGTCGACCTGGGGGTGGTGGTGCTGGATACCGAGTTCAGGGTCTGCTACTGGAACCGGTGGATGGCGCTGCACAGCGGCATCGACAAGGAAACCATCACGGGGAGCTTGGTGTTCGACCACTTCCCGGAGCTGAACACGCCGGAATTCCTGCGAGGCGCCCGCATGGCCTTCACCTTCGGCTCCCCCGCCATCTTCCCGCAGTCCCTGCACCACTACCTCTTCCCCTTCAAGGTGGTGGGAACCCCCAACGGGACCTTCGACCTGATGCAGCAGCACTGCGCCAGCGCGCCGCTGCGCCAGCCGGACGGAGAGATCGAGCACCTGCTGATCACCGTGCAGGACGTCACCGAGCGGGCGCTCACCCAGCTGCGGTTACGGGAGCTGAACATCCGGGACCAGTTGACCGGCGCCTATAACCGGCGCTACCTGGACAACCGGCTCGGAGACGAGTGCAAGAGACATGAGCGCTACCACCGGGCGCTCAGCGTCATCATGCTGGACATCGACTTTTTCAAGAAGGTGAACGACCAGCACGGACATGAGGCCGGGGACCGGGTGCTGGCAGCGGTGGCGGGGAAGCTGATGGCGGTCACCCGCAAGACGGACTGCCTGGTCCGCTACGGTGGAGAGGAGTTCTGCTGTATCCTCCCCGAGACCCCGCTGGATAATGCCTGCCTGTTGGCCGAGCGCTTCCGGAGCAGCATTGAACAGCTTGCCATCGCGACGGGAAGCGGGGATCTGCGGGTGACCATCAGCCTGGGCGTTGCGCAGTTGAAACCGGAAGACACCCCCACCACCCTCCTCAAAAGAGCGGACGAGGGACTCTACGAGGCCAAGCAGTCCGGCCGCAACAGAGTCATGGTCCACGAGCCCACCACCTCATCAGCGCTTCTTGATTGCCGATGATCTTCCACCCTTAGGTCCCCCCGTTCTAATGGGGGGACAGGGTATCCACAGATAGCCGTTCACCCTGAGCTTGTCGAAGGGTGTGGAACTGTTACGGCAAATAAAGACCGGAAAAGTTGGCGCTGATGCTTCGACAGGCTCAGCACGAACGGCCCAACCCTTCAAATCAGCTAACTACAAGGATCAAACCGGATAACACTGGGGACATTGGGGATTGGTTTCGGCTGCTACTCGGGGAAGCGTTTGTCGAGGACGGTCATCACGGCCTCCACCACCTCGGCCGGCATGATGTCGGAGAGGCAGCGGGCCTTTTCGCGGCAGGTTGGGGTGGTGCCGAAGCGGGTGCACGGCGAGCAGGCGAGCTTCTTGTTGAGGACCAGATCGAACTCCCCCTTGGGCCCCCACTTCGCCTCGATGCCGGGGCCGAACAGCGATACGGTCGGCACCCCCAGCCCCACCGCGAGATGGAGAACCCCGGAGTCCCCGGAGACCAGCAGCAGCGAGCGGGCGAGAACGGCCGCGGTCTCCACCAGGCTGGTTTTACCCGCCAGGTTGATCCCGCCGCAGCGCTTGACGATGTATTCCCCCTCCTCCGCGTCCTCGCCGCCCCCCACCACCACCGGCAAAAGTCCCCGCAGGGCAAGATGGTCGGCCACCTGCCTGAATCGCTCGGCACCCCAGCGCCGCTCGGCGATGCTGGCACCGGGGAAGAAGGCCACCCGCGGCCGCTCGATATCGCCCAGAAGCGCCTTTGCCCGGGCAGCCGCCTCGGCAGGGACCACCAGGAAGGGAGTCTCCAGCGAAGCCGGGCGCTCGATACCGAGCGGGGCCAAGAGGTCGAAGAAGCTTTCCGCCTCGTAGCGGTCATGGGCGTAGGGGATGCGGTGGGAGAAGAGCCTTTTGCGCGCATTGGTCGCGAACCCGATGGAGAGCTGGGGCCGCGCCAGGCGGCAGACCACCGCCGAGAGCCGGTGCCACTGCTCGGTGTCGATCACCAGATCGTAGCCGCCCCCCAGCACCTGGAAGAGGTCCCCCTGGTCATACAGAAGCACCCGGTCGAGGCCCGGGCAGAGCGAGAAGACGGCGGCGTTGCGCCGCTCGGCCAACACCGTTATCTCCGCCTCGGGATAGGCGTTTTGCAAAGCGCGGATGGCGGGGACCAGCAGCACCGCGTCCCCGATCCCGCCCGGCCGGACGAGCAGCACGCGCTTGGGGCGGATCGGCTTCACGCCAGGCGCCCCTGGGAGCAGACAGGCGGCCACGCTCCCCAGCACGCTGTCGATTCTCTTCATCAGCTTGATGTTCAACCCTTTACCCCTTGCCGTTCACAGTCGGCTCCTCGCCGCCATTCAAAAGTCTCTCCACCAATTCCACACCCTGCATGAAGGAGTGGTCCATGTTGCCCACCTCGTATCTCCAGGCGCCGAAGCGTCCGCGCGAGAAGATCCCCCGCTCCTCCAGCCACGGCTGGATGGCGGCGAGCGCACCGTCACGGGAAAGGGTCGGCACCGGGTAGGAGTACGGGATGTCGATCAGGTAGCGGCTCACCACCCGCTCTACCTCGCCTTCCTCCATAAGCCCCGAGTTGGCCAGTCCCCGCACGGTCCATTCCACGATGCCGGCCTTGTCCTCGGGCTTGGTGGGGGAATAGGTGGTCTCGCACATGAGCGACGAGTAGCGGGAGGTGTCGGCTGCCGGCACGTTGGCGGCGGCGTAGTTGTGGAAGTTGGTCACCCGGTAGAAGGGGGAGTTTGACTCGGGGAAGTACATCCAGCACTTGCTGTCGTCACGGGGAGCCTCGACCCCCACCCCCACGATCAGGCCGCCGTTATGGACGAGGCCCTTGGCCTCCTCGCGCAACCGCTCGGGCGAATCGGTGCAGGCAGAGACCAGCAGGTCCAGCGGCGAGGTGTTGATCAGGATGTCGTAGCGCTCGCTGCGGCCATCGGCGAAGGTGATCACCCGCGCGGCGCTGTCGATGGAAAGCATCTGGCAGCCCAGGTTTATGCGGTCGGCGAAACGCGCGGCGATGGCGCGGAAGATGGCGCCGGTCCCACCCTCTTTGGGGAACTTGAAGGTGTTGTTGGGCCCCCAGGAGAGGTCGTCCAGCCCCTGGGCGATGTTTCGCTCGATCCGCGCCAGGTCCACCACCGAGACCCGCTCGGCGATCCACCCCTTGCTCATCTTTTCCAGCGGCGTCCCCCACACCTTCTTGTTGTAGGGCTCCATGAAGTATTTGACGATGCCGGTTCCAAAGACGGCATCCATCCACTCCTTGAAGTTATCGGCCTCACCCGGCGAGCCGGCGAGCGACCGCAGCCCCTCCACGCACTCTCTCAGCGCGTCGTCCGGCAGGTAGCGGACGTTGTTCTGGAACGGGTACGGCACCCAGGTCTGCAGCATGCGCACCCAGCTCTCGCGCTGGAGCTCGTTATAGCCGTCCCCCAGGGCCTCGGCCACGGCGGTGTCGAAGTAACCGTAGTGGGAAAAGAGCACATGCCCCCCCACGTCCCAGGTGAAGCCTTGGTCGTCGACGAAGGAGGCGGAGAGCCCGCCCACGTACTCTTCCTTCTCGTAGAGGGTCCAGTCGCGGTAGCCGAGCTTGTCAAGATGATAGGCAGCGCCCAGGCCGCAGGGGCCGGCGCCAAGGATGATGATTTTCATGTGGTCGATGTCACCTGTGACGTTTTCAGATGCCGAGCCGCCCCCGCAGATCCAGTATCCGCTGGGCGAGGTGTTTGGCGAAGAACTGCAGCCAGGCGAGCGGCAGGTTGTAGCCGTGAGCCTTGAGGGCGCGGACGTTCTCACTGAACCCCTGGTAGATGTGCCTGCCGCTGGCCCCGCCGGCCTGCATGCGGACCAGGATTTCGGGGAGATAGCGGATCTCCGCGCCGGCCTTCTGCCAGCGCAGGAAGATCTCGAAATCCATGTGCGAGAAGCGGTAGCTCAGGTCGAAGAGCCCGCAGCGCTCGAAAAGCTCGCGCCTCACGTAGCAGGTCGGATGGTTGAACAGGATCATCCGCCACGGGATCCACCAGTAGCGCGGCGGTGCGAGCCTCTTCAGCAGCCGGTCGCCGTCGTAGAGGAGGAGATCTGCGTGCAGCACCTCGGTCTCCGGGTGCTCCTGGAAGTAGTGGCTCACCGTGGCGAGCGCCCCCGGCAGCAGGCGGTCGTCCGAATTGATGAAGGCCACCAAGTCGCCGGTAGCGAGAGCTATTCCCTTGTTGAAGGCGTCGGAGATGCCGCGGTCGGGCTCGCTCACCACCTTGGAGATCCGGTCACCGTAGGAGCGCACGATCTCCATGGTGTCGTCGGTCGAGGCGCCATCCACCACGATGTATTCCAGCTCACCATCCCACTGCTGGGCCAGCACGCTTTCGATGGTAGCTCGGATGGTGGCGGAGCTGTTCCGGCAGATGGTGATCAGCGAGATCTTAATCAATCCCCACTCCTCAGCTTCAAAGCCTCGGCCAGGATACCAGCGAGACGGTCGTTGAAATGCTCTTTGGTCCATTCGGCGCTCACCCGCATCCCCCGTTCGGCCAGCTCCCTGCAAAGCGCGTCGTCTTCCCAAAGGCTGGCCATGGCGGAAGCCATGCTCTCCACGGATGCGGGATCAAACAACAAAGCAGCACCCCTCGTCTGTTCCGGCATCCCGTAGACGTCCGACACCGCGGCGGGGCAACCCGTCTTCATCGCCTCAAGGGGGGGGATGTTGGTGGGGCCGCAGAAGCTGGCCATGATCATTCCCCGCGCCCTTTTATACAGGTCCATCATCTGGCTGTCCGGCACATAGCCGAGGAACAGGACATCCTCGGTCAAGCCGAGCCTGCCGACCAGAGCGGAGAGCTGGGCATAGCCTCTCTTCTTGGCACCGGCCAGTACCAGCTTGATCTCGGGGAAACGTGGTTTAAGGGAGGCAATCGCCCTGATGAGCCCCTCGTGGTTCTTGTGTGCCCAGAACTGGGCGGGGTAGAAGAGGAACTTTTCCGGAAGGGGGAACGGGTATGCATCGCCTCCCCCGTCTTCCTCGAGGTAGCCCGGCGCGATAAACGGGAGGACGTGCACCCGTGAGGCTGCCAATCCGTAGGATTCGACGACGTGCTGCTTTCCGATCGATGAATCAACCAGCACTCCCCGACACCACCTGCACGTGTTTCGATAATGCCATTCTCGCCAGGAGAACTCCTTCGGGTTCCCCACTTCGGGAAAACGGCGCTCGTAACGGTGCATCAGGTCGTGAATGGTCGCCAGCGCAGGAACCGGGGTAAGATACGACCAGGGATCTTGCGAAGGAAAGATCCACAGGTCGCACCCCTCCCTCACCAAAGCCCTGGCCGTGGGGTGCAGAATGGGAGCGACGGCTCTCCACACCCCTGTGCCGATGCAGCTGTAGTGCAGAAGCTGCCCCAAGACACGGCCCCAATCCCAGTATCCAAGCGGAATCGGCACGTTCTTGAAACGGTAGCGCTCCAGGTATGGCAACCAGGAGCGATGCGCATAGCCGACGACGACCTCATACCGGTCGGTCGGCAGCCCCGCCAGGGCATCGAGGATGGCCTGGTCGTACTGGAACGCCCCGCCCCAGGTAGGTTCAATCGCCAGCAAAACACCGATCCGCTTCATGGGCTCATCAACCTCTGCACAGCGTCCGCCACACGACCAAAGGGCGGTTCATGGAGGCCGGCTGCTGGGAGAAATCGTCCGGCGTGAAAAATTCGATCTGGGCTCACTCGGTCAGAAACCTTTTTTGCAGGGCCTCGTTGCTGGACGGGTTCATGCAGCGGTACTTCTTTCCCATGCGCTCTCCGAGGCTCATGATCTTTTCGGCGCAGTCGCTCTGGATCCGGGCATATTCGGCGTGGTCGACGCCACTGAAAAAGCCGGGATGTGCCTGGTGCTGGTGAACCTTCAAATCCTCGTAGTTCACACTGTCCGATGACTTCCAAAAGTGCAGGTCCCCGGCCTTTCTGCCGTCAAACCCCAACAGCATCACCTCGTCGCAAAGGGACGAGGCAAGCGGCAAAAGGAGCTGGTTGAGGATGTTGTGAGAGAACTTTATCTCCAGCTTCTCTTTCATGCGCAGGTTGATCTCTTGCGCGACGTAGGGTACCGGCAGAGCGAACTCCGCCAGGGCCTCGTTGTGAAATACAAAGTCGTCATAATACCCCTCCGGGATCACCAGCAGGCAACGATGCCGCTTCAGGAACCTCTCCAGATCGTTCCTGAAGCGGCAGGCGTACTTGGAGACCCCGAAGTGGTAGATGCCGTCGCCCGCCACCATGAAATGAGGTTTGATGTGGTCCATCAGCTCATCGTTCTTGATCATGGTGTTGCAGACGATCCGGTAGCCGTCGGAGAAATCGTGATCGAAGGCCTTTTCGATCGAGGGTCCCGTGCCGAAGAGGTAGGCCCTGGGGAAGTTCGGCAGGCCATCGACGTACTCCAGAAACTTCTGCTGCATCACGGCCCTCTGCTGCTTAAGTCCCCCCCGGGTTCTGAGGCCATGCCTGAAACTGGGATAGCTGTAGCACCCCCAGGTGCTGTACCGGTCGACGTTATGGAGCAGGCTGGACTGCAGAGCCAGGTTCATGAGCGGGCTTTGCTTGGGAGCCCGCCAAAACAGGACGCTGACCGGGCGATGCTTGCGCAGCAGGCTCGCCAGCGAGAGCCCCTGCTGCTCCGTTTCGAAACGAAAGCGCTGCCCCCCCCTGGTGAGACAGTCCCCCAGGTAATCGGGGGGGGGAAACGATCCGATCCTCCGTGTCTCTTCCTGCAATGCCGGGGTCACCTGGAAAATCACCGTGGCATCCTGCGGAAGGAAATGGCCGGCCAGATAGTAGTGATGCACGAGCTCTTGAAGGTCGTCGAAAACGGGGTGGTACAGGATGGCGTTTTCCTTTTCGGCGCCGTACCTTCTGAAGAAAAGCCCGAAGAGAAACGGCGACACCAGCGTGTAGGCCATCAGTTTCATGCGCTCAACCATCATTCCCCCTGCTGTTGCCGGCTATTCCGAAGCGAGTCGGGCCAGCACGCCGCCGTCGCAGACGATTTCCTGACCGGTGATGTTTCCAGCCAGGGACTCGTCGGCCAGAAAGAGGGCAAGGCTCGCCACGTCGTCAGGGGAGCCGATCTTGCCGAGGGGGCTCGCCCGCCGCAACCGCTCCGCCGCCTCTCCGGCGTCGCCGCTCCTCTGCAGCCCGCCGGCCAGCATGGGGGTATCCACGGCGCCCGGCAGGATGGCGTTCACCCGTATGCCGAGCGGGGCCAGTTCGATGGCCATCGCCCGGGTCAGGGCCGAAACGGCGCCTTTGGATGCCGCATAGGCCGCCACCCCCCAGGAGGTTACCCTGGCGTGCACCGATGAGATGTTGATGATGGAGCCGTCAGCCATCAGCGGGGCGAAACACCTCGCCGTGTGGTAGACGGCATCGACGTTGGTCCGGAAGGTGGCCGCCCATTCCTCCTCGCTTGTTTCCAGAAGCGGCTTGCTGATTTGAATGGCGGCGTTGTTGATCAGACAGTCGAGCCTGGCATGCCCTTGTAAAACGGCCTCCCGCAAGGAGTTCACGAAGAGGGCACGAGAGACGTCCCCCTGCACGAAGAGGTCGCAGTGCTCGTTGCCCGATCCGGTGAGGTCCGCGCCGAGCACGGACCAGCCGCTCATCTTGAACCTGCGGGCAAGGGCGTTTCCGATACCGCCGTTGACTCCGGTAATCAGCACCGTTCTAGTCAATTCCCAGTCCCTCCATCAGCATCCGCACCGAGTTTTCATGCACCCTTTGCCAGTAAAGACGGCTGCTGTTGGCGTTGTGCGAGGAGAGGATGACGTTGTCCATCCGCCTGAGCGGGCTGTCCTTGGCAAGCGGTTCCTCTTCGTAGACGTCGAGCCCGGCGCCGGCGATCTTCCCCTCCGTTAACGCCTCTTCCAGTGCCCGTTCCTCTATCAGCTGCCCGCGGGCAACGTTGATCAGGTAGGGCCGTCTGGTCATCTTTGCGAAGGCCGCCCGGTCCAGCAACCGGAAGCTGGTGGGGTTCAGGTCGCAGTGCAGGGTGATGATGTCGGCCAAGCGGTACAGCTCCTCCTTGTCAACCATGCGCACCTTGAGGCTTTCCACCAGCTCGGGGTCCTTCTGCGCCGTGTCGTTTGCGATAACGCGCGCACCGAAGGAAGCCAGCCGGCGGGCGACGGCTGTTCCGGAATCACCGAGCCCGATGATGCCCACGGTCTTTTCGCTCAGGCAGAAGCCCTGCGGCTTGTCCCAGCCTCCCTGCTTCATGATGCGGTCACTGGCGAAGATGGACCTGCCGAAGGCGAGCATCAAGGCCAGGGCGGTGTCGGCAACCGGCTCCGAGAAGGCGTTGGGGGTGCGCCGCACCGGGATCTTCCTGCGGCCGGCCTCCTCCTGGTCGATGGAGTCGACACCGGTACCCCACTTGACGATCACCTCGAGCATGGGCGCGGCGTCAAGCACCCGGGCCGTGATCCGGTCGTCTCCGCAGATGATCCCGTGGTACTCCCCGAGGATATTCACCAGGTCGTCTTCCTCAAGGCGTTCTTCAACCTCGGCCCACTCCACCCGAACCGGCTTCCCTGCCAAGAGGGAGGAGACCCTCTCTCTCTCCCGGACCATGTAGGGAGCGGAAATAAGGACTTTTTTCAAGTATCTTCTCCTTCCATCAGAATTACCCTCGCCGGAGCCCCCTCCGACTTCCCCACCTTGAGGGGGAGTGCGACCAGCTGGTAGCTCCCCTCCCGGACGGCGGCCAGCACCAGTCCTTCCAGCACCACCACGCCGCTGCCGAGCAGCTTCCTGTGCACGCCACCGTCGCTGCCAAAGGGCTCGATCGAGAGGTAATCGATACCGACCAGGCGTATCCCCCTGTCGACGAGCCAGGCGGCCCCTTCGGCGGTGAGGGCGACGTAATCCCTGGCGAAGGCGCTCCCCGTGATCCGGGAGTTCCTCGTCTTCAGGAGCAGCCGGAGACAGCCGGGGGGGATGAGCGCATTTTCCAGCAGCCCCGGGTCCACGCGCTCCGCGTCGCCGCAGTCGAGGACGAAGGCCTCCCCGATCAGGAGCTCGAGCGGGAGTTCGTCGCAACCCTGGCCGTTCTCCACGAAATGCAGGGGAGAGTCCAGATGGGTGCCGCTGTGCGAGTTGAGAGAGAGGGCGCTTTCGTTGTAGCCGTCATCCGGGAAGGTCCGCAACCATTTCAGCTCGAAGCGGTCAGCCGATGGCCAGGCCGGCGTCGAGTCGTCCAAAACCATGGAGATGTCATAGATCTTGTTTGCCGGCCGCGGTCGCATTTCTGACGATCTCCAATCTCTTGTACATTTCTGGCTTCTTCGGATAGTAGAACTTGTAGCGGAGCCCCTGGGAGACGGCATCGCGGTAGTTGTGCCCCTTGTAGGTGCCCCAGAACTGGAACAGACGCATCGCCAGCACGCCGGCACAGCTCTTGAGGAAAACGCCCTCCTTGAAGGCGTGGAAACAGTCGCTCAGCACGTTGAGCAGGTACAGCTTCAGGAAATCGAGCAAGGAAAAGCTGTCGTGCGGGTAGATGCCGCGCAGGGCAAGCGCCTCCCTCTCGTATCTTCTGAAGATCTGCCGGTAGCTCTCCTTGTGGACATGAATGACGGCGGCGTCCGGGGCGTAGAAGATGAAATGCCCCCTCTCCACGACCTTCTTGGCCCAGTCGATGTCCTCCAGCCCGGTGATGGTCTCGTTGAACCGGCACTCGCGCCAGCGCTCCTTTCGAATGGCCGCATTGGCGTTGTTGCAGAATACCGAGTCCTGCCTCCCCTTTCCCCCGTCCCCGAACCACCTTTGGAAGATCTGATGTTCGGAGTACTTGGTGGTATCGGTCCCTCTCTGTTTCCCGTACACCAGGGCGACCGCCGGGTCCGAGAAGGGAGCTATCAGGTTGGCGAGCCACTCCCTTTGCACCGGGTAGCAGTGCCCGCTGATGAAGACGCAGAACTCTCCGCGCGAGTTCTCTATCCCCTTGTTGAGCGAGAATCCGAAGGAAAACTCCTCGGGCGTGATGTGGATCAGCCGCGCCCCGTGCCGCATGGCTATCGCGACGGTGGCGTCCGTGGAGCCGGAGTCCACCACGACGATCTCGTAATCGAACGGGACCAGCTGGTTGCGGACGCCGAGGAGCAGCCGCTCCAGGTGCTCCTCCTCGTTGTAGGTTCTTATCACTATCGATGCGACGGGATCTGTTT
>NZ_DATFBA010000259.1:0-4253 GCF_035254065.1 Geomonas sp. | reverse complement strand
CTATGTTCCGGAAGATAAGGGAGTGCGGACGACGAGTATCCATAAGAGTCCCCTTCCGAACCCCCGGAGGGGGATTTTTCTTTTTGGAGGAAAAGACATGAAGGTAGCAACCACGGCAGCGCACATCGGACTGGAGCGGGTTTCACGGACGGGGGCGGTCACGGTCCCCATCTACCAGACGGCAACCTTTCGGCATCCCGCTCTCGGCCAGAGCACGGGGTACGACTACAGCAGGTCGGGCAACCCGACCCGGCAGGCCCTGGAGGAAGGGATCGCGGCCCTGGAGGGTGGCTGTCGCGGCTTCGCCTACGCATCCGGCATGGCGGCCATCACCAGCCTGATGTTCCTCTTCCGCCAGGGGGATCACCTGATCGTGACCGAGGACCTTTACGGCGGCAGCTACCGACTGTTCGAAAAGATCTTCCTGCAGTTCGGCCTAAGCTTCAGCTACGTGGACACCAGCGATCTCGCCGCCGTGCGTGAGGCGGTCCGCCCCAACACCCGCGCGCTGTTCGTCGAATCCCTCACCAACCCGCTTTTGAAGGTGGCCGATATCGAGGGGCTCTCCGCCATCTGCAAGGAACACGACCTGCTCCATATCGTGGACAACACCTTCCTGACCCCGTATCTGCTGCGCCCCTTCGACCAGGGGGCCGACATCACCATCTACTCCGGCAGCAAGTACCTGGCAGGCCACAACGACACGGTGTGCGGCTTGGTGGCGGTCAAGGACCCGGAGCTTGCCGAGCGGGTCTATTTTCACCAGAACGGCGTCGGTGCCGTGCTGGGTCCCCAGGACTCCTGGCTCACCATCCGCGGCATGAAGACCCTCACCCTCAGGATGGATCGCCAGCAGGAGAACGCACAGGCCATTGCGGAGTGGCTCTCCAAGCACCCGCAGGTGGGAAAGATCTATTACCCCGGCCTTCCCGACCACCCCGGCCATGACCTGATGAAGCGAAGCTGTAAAGGGTTCGGCGCCATGATCGCTTTCGAGGTGAAACGCCCGGAGCAGATCAACCAGCTGCTGATGAAAACGAAGCTGATTTCGTTCGCCGAAAGCCTGGGGGGGGTGGAGAGCCTGATCACCTTCCCGCAGGTCCAGACCCATGCGGACATCGAGCCCGAGACGCTGGAGCGGCTGGGCATCAACAACCTCCTGCTCCGCCTGTCGGTGGGGATTGAGGACAAGGACGACCTGATCGCCGACCTGGCGCAGGCATTCGAGGAAGGAGAGCACGCATGAAATTCGCAACCGAACTGATACACGGCGGAGGGCCGATCGACCCGGAGTTCGGCTCCCTGAGCCACCCCCTCTACCTGAGCTCCACCTTTGGCCAGCGCTCCATGGACCACTTCGGCAAGTACGACTACGGCCGTTCCGGCAACCCCACCCGTGAGGCACTGGAAGAGGCGGTGGCCGGGCTGGAAGGCGGCACCACCGGCCTCGCCTTCGCCACCGGCATGGCCGCCATCGGTTCCACCTTCCTGATCTTCGCACCCGGGGATCACCTGGTGGTCTGCGAGGACGTCTACGGCGGCACCTTCCGCCTGCTCTCCACCGTGATGAAGGGGTGGGGACTCGAGGTGAGCTTCGTCGACGCCACCGACCACGCGGCCATCGCCGCCGCCGTCCGGCCCGAAACCAAGGCGCTCTACCTGGAGACCCCCTCCAACCCGCTCTTGAAGATCACCGACCTGAAGGCGGCCGCCGCCCTGGCCAAGGAGAAGGGTCTAGTGACCATCGTCGACAACACCTTCATGACCCCGTACCTGCAGCGCCCCCTCGATCTCGGCTGCGACATCGTGCTCCACAGCGGCACCAAGTTCCTCAACGGCCATTCCGACGTCATCTGCGGATTCGCGGTCACCAAGGACCCGGAACTCGGCAAGCGGCTGCGCTTCATCCAGAACGCTTTCGGCGCCGTGCTCGGTCCGCAGGACTGCTGGCTGGTGCTGCGTGGGCTGAAGACCCTGAAGGTCCGGATGGAAGAGAGCCAGCAAAGCGCCCAGCGGATCGTGGAGTGGCTGAAGACGCAGGACAAGGTGACCAAGATCTACTATCCCGGACTTGCCGAACACCAGGGCCACGAGGTGCATACGGCCCAGTCAAGCGGCCCCGGCGCGGTGCTCTCCTTCGAACTCGACAGCTTCGAGACCACCAAGAGGCTCTTGGAGGGAGTCAAGCTGGCGGCGTTCGCCGTGAGCCTGGGAGGCGTGGAGAGCATCCTCTCCTACCCCGCCAAGATGTCGCACGCGGCCATGCCCCCAGCCGAGCGCGAGGCGCGCGGCATCAAGGACACCCTGGTACGCCTGTCAGTCGGCCTGGAAGACCCCGACGACCTGATCGCCGACATGGAAGCCATGCTCAAGGGGTAAGACGCAGAAACATTTGACCACCTCCCCTCCCCCTGCCAGCTCTCCCTCGCCCTCCGGGAGAGGGCCGGGGTGAGGGAGCTTCCCACGAAGATCCGAGGCATCCCCCCGCTGCCCTCCCATGAACAC
This sequence comes from Geomonas sp., assembly GCF_035254065.1. GTDB lineage: Bacteria > Desulfobacterota > Desulfuromonadia > Geobacterales > Geobacteraceae > Geomonas. The sequence goes on along the minus strand of NZ_DATFBA010000259.1, from coordinate 1,748 downwards.
AACTCAAAGCAATCCCCCCTGTCCCCCCTTTATCAAGGCGGGGAACGTATCGCGAAAGGTACTTGTCAACAGCGTGACCTTTAGGAAGGGGGCGCTCGGGATACGCTCCTTGCCGGTGCCTCAATCTGTGTTATACGATCTCCAGCCACATACCACATACAGCAAAGGAGAGCGTCATGGATATACCCAAGGGGACCAACGTATCTGCTATGACCGATCGCTGTAGGGGGGCAATCTGGGGACAGTTCATCGGTGATGCCGCATGTATTGCGATGCCTGCGCTCGGCACCTCACCGAAGGGGATCGGCCTGTTCGAGCAGCCAACGCAAACCCAAAGCCAGGAAGGGAAACAGCCGGGCGAACTCACCCATTACGGGGAGGCGGCGTTGCTCATGCTGCAGTCCGTCGCCGAGTTGGGGTATTTCTCTGCCCCGGACTTCGGGCCGCGCTTCATCGCTCATTTCTCCGCCGAGGATTATCGGGGGCATCTCGACCAGGCAACCAAGGGGACCATAGACAACTACCGCGCTTACGTAGACAAACGGCCCGGCGCCTCCTACCATTTCCAGGGCGGCGCCGATGACGACCAGCCCTCCACCTTGACACGTCTGGCTCCGGTGGTGGTGAACCGCTATCAGCAGGAATCCCTGCTCAAGGTGGTGGAGGCGGCAATCCGCGTCTGCCAGGACAATCAGCGAGCCGTGGTATATGCGAAGTGCCATGCCCTGATCATCAAGGAGCTGCTTTTGGGGAACGGCCTCGCGGATGCTGTCAAAAAGGCGGCCAAGGCGGTGACCGGCGATGGAGAACCGGGCAAGGAGATCGCCAGTGCCATCGAGGCGGTGAACGGCATGCTGCAAAACGAGGTCCACGCGGTAACCACGCAGTTGGGCAATGGCGCGGCATTGAAGAGTTGTTTCCCGGCCGCGCTCCACTGCGCACTCAAGCTACAGGACGATTTCCAGCAGGCCATCCTGCAGACCGCCAAGACTGGCGGTGAATGTGCGGCCCGCGCCGCGCTGGTCGGGACCTGGCTGGGGGCGTTGCACGGAGTTCAGGGGATTCCGGCTGAGTGGCGCAACCGGTTGAAAGCTCAGGAAGAAATCGAGGGGTGCATCGAAAAGATCGTGGCGAAGGTCAGGTAAGCCGGCAGGAATCTTTTTAGAGACTATGAAAGTGGCCGTTCATGAGACGACACAGCATGAACGGCCATTTTTCGTGCTACCGCCATTCGGCACAAAAGGACAATTTGCCCTCTATTCTGGAAGATTGCCAGGCCTTCGCCGTCTGCAACAGGGCTCGACACGGCCTTTACAAGGATGGTGACAGCAGGACGTCAACCTTGGTCGTTTTAAAATTTAATGGTCTTTTATTGGATTTTAAAATTATAAAGTTGACATGCTATGTGCAAGGTGATATTGTGCGCCATCCGTGGATGTTCCCGGGATCAACCTAAAAGAAGTAATATGGGAGAAGTAAGTAAATGGTAAACGGAACTGTGAAATGGTTTAACGACAGCAAAGGGTTTGGTTTCATCGAGCAGGAGAACGGCGAAGACGTTTTCGTGCACTTTTCTGCCATCATGGGAGACGGTTTCAAATCCCTCACCGAAGGCGACAGCGTAACGTTCGAAATCGTTAAGGGCCCGAAAGGCCTGCAGGCAGCCAACGTTTCCAGGGTCTAATCACATAGCGTAGAACTTTATTTTTAAAAAGCCTCGGGGAAACCCGGGGCTTTTTTTATTTGTG
>NZ_DATFBA010000258.1:0-5684 GCF_035254065.1 Geomonas sp. | reverse complement strand
GCCGACTACGAAGATCAACTGCGGGCAAAGCTTGCGGGCCTCCCAGCTGTTCATGCCGGTCTTGACCCCGAAGGCGCGCGCCTCGTAGGAACAGGTGGTGATCACGGTCCTCTTGGCCGCACCGATCACCGCGATCGGCTTGCCCCTAAGTTCCGGGTTGGACTGCTGCTCGACCGAAGCAAAGAAGGCGTTCATGTCGATGTGGAGGATGATCCGCTCTGGTGCCACGTCTGTCCCGATGCAGGCGAACCCGCCGCTTACGGCGGTGGCTCTTCTACCCCCTCAAGCGTCCAGTTCTGGTCCTTTAGATTGAACATCAACTCGAATAGATTGCTGCCGTCGCTGACCGCGAAATGGAGCCGGGTGGCCTCGCCGGAGCAGTCTTTCCAGAAGTAGGAGAGCTCCGTCACCGCGTGCTTTTGCCTGCGCCATTCAAACCAGACCGGCTTCACCTGGCAGCCAGGCGCGAAGATGGCGGCCACCCTGACCCTTTCCGCGATGCGCTGCATGTCTAATTACTCCATTTGCCGGTAGATGCCAACAACTTTCCCCACGATGGAGACTTCCGCCTCACCCTCGGCAACTATGATGGCCTCGTAGTTGGGGTTCTCCGGCTGCAGCCTGATCTGCCCCTTTTCCCGGTAGAACCGCTTCAAGGTCGCCTCGCCCCCCACCATGGCCACCACGACGTCGCGGTTTACCGCCGTCGGTTGCGGACGCACCAGGGCGAGGTCCCCCTCCTTGATGTGGGCGTTGATCATGGAATCCCCCTTCACCCTGAGAAAGAAGGTGCCGCCCGCCTTGAGCTGGGAGCGGTCGATAGCGAAGTGCCCCTCGATCTCCTCGATGGCGGGGTGCAGGGCTCCAGCCCGCACCACCCCCACGATGGGGAGACTGATCGATTGGGCCTGGTTGGCGAGGGTGATCCCCCGTGTGCTTCCTTCCTGGCGTCGCAGGTACCCCTTTTTCTCCAGTGCCTCTAGGTGCTTCATGACCCCCAGTGTGCCGCTCACCCCTAGCCGCCTCCCGATCTCCCTCAGACTGGGGGGATAGCCGTATTCGTTGATGTAGCCGGTCACGAAGTCGAGCACTTCCTGCTGCCTGGCGGTTAACTGCTCCATAATTCCTCCTTGGTTGTCTTATGATAACCTTATCAGATGGTAACCATGGCTTGTCAAGGGGCAATACTGATCCGATGGAGAGATTTCCCTCCTGTTTAACCTGCCGGAGCGGGGGCTGAAAGGAAAAGATCTTCAAATGAGGTTGAGCATCGGTCTTTGTACATTATATTTATAGGGACCCGAGCCTGCGGGTGACCACGCTTAGCAGGTACGCCCCTCTGGGAGGCCCCTCATGAATGCCACCGAATGCCCCAAGCGTCATGGAAGGTATTTCCTCCTTTCTCTTCTCACCGGCCTCCTTTGCTGTCATCTGCTGACGGCAGCGCTCCCGGCATGCGCCGAGGAGCAACCCGCCGACGAACCGTATCACACCCCGCTTGCCGGTGAGGCCAAGACCGTCCATTTCCTGGGCCGCACCATCCAGCTTCCCGCCATCGACCGCGGCTATCTGACCTCCCTCTCGCTAGGGGGGAGCTTTTTCACGCCCAAGGTGGGGAGCACTGTCGGGGTCCCCGCCGGTGCCCTCTTCGTGAGGCGGCTTACCGACGACTACCGCTCCCGGGATGCCATCAGCCTGGTGGTGAACGAACTGGAGGTCGCCCTCCGAGACGACCTGTGGGAACTGGTCGGCCATTTCGAGAGCTACTCGCTCCCGGTCGACATCAAGGAGTTGCGCGACAACAGTGAGATCAAGCAGACCTCACTGATCTTCGGGGACCTGATGGCCTCGCTGGGGCCCGGACTGCGCACCCGGGTCGCCCCCTACGACGTCGATAACGACCTGCGGCTGCAGCTGCTGGGAAGGGTGGGGTACCAGTACGCCAAAAAGACCAGCGACACCGGCAGCGACGTGGTGGTGCCGCCGGACACCTTCGTCTGGGGTGGACGCTTTCGGGCACGCTATGACGGCCTGTCCAGGAACCTTTTGGAGCTTCCCCATCGCGGCCTCGCCGCCGGGCTGGACGTCGACCTCACCCACCGCGACCGGTGGACCTCTCTTTCACCGACCGGCACCGGATCGGTCAACCGGGACTACCTGCAGGTGAAGGGATACATCGAGGGGGCCGGCGGCATCCCGGGGCTGTCCGAAAAGGATAGGGTGATGGTTCATCTGGGTGGCGGCACCACCGAGCACGGCGACCGCTTCAACGCCTTTCAGATCAATGGCGGACCATTCCCAAGCGAGGCCGACGACCTCGCCCGTCCTCATTACACCGGCATCTTCTACCAGGATGTCAGGGCCACCAAATACGCCACCGCTTCGATTGCCTATCGCAGGGAACTTACCTTTTTCCTCTATCTGAGCCTGATTGGCTCCTACATCTGGGCGGAGCGGGCCACGGTTGAGGGGATAGACCAGGTGGTGTTCCGGAGTAAGACGGGGTTCGCGGGGACCGTTAACCTGGACTGCGCCTTCATCTGGAACTCAGCCATTTACCTCGGTTTTACCCATGATGACGGTTTCATCCGCAACGGAAGGTCGGGAAACGGTGTGGTCCTTCTCTGGAGCAAGATGCTGTAGAGAGGGCGCAACTGCCTGCCACAGGATCTCTCCCTTTTAGCGCCATGTCTGACATTAATGCTTGTATCAGCAGGGCAATGGATCTAGATTAGTGGACTCTACGGCTAGGTCTGACCGGCGGCTGCCTGCGCTGGCAGCGTTACATGTCGATCAGGTAGTCTGCGGAGTCGGCCTCGAAGGTTCCGGCCGGCGCTTCGGGGGTCTCAAGCAGGATGACCAGGCAGTCGAGCTTGCTGCCGTTACGGCTAAGCTGCTCGGGAATGGCGTTTCTGACCGCGTGCCAGATGCCGGTGAGCCCGACGATCTTGCGATCGGGGTGCTTGCCGTGATAGCGGGCGATGTTGAGGGCCATGCCGCTGTTGCGCAGGGTCTGGGCCTCGCAGAAGTTGGTGAACATCTGGCCGGCAGCGCGGTGACTGGCGATTCTCCGGAAGGTCTTGAGCAGCACACGGGTGTTGGGATTGTTGATGTCGCAGGAGGTTCCCTTCGGCAGCCCCTGTTTTTCCTCCGTGGTGAGGGAGGCGAAACCGTGGTGGGCGACCTTGCTGACGATCTCCCTGGGGACGTTCATGGCGATCATCGGGATCCGATGTTCACGGGCGAAGAGGAATATATCGCGGTACATCTCGTAATCGGACCAGTTGGCTGTGAAGACCTGTCGCAGTTGGCTCTCCTCAATCCTCCCTTCGGTCCAGTCATCCAGCTGCTGTTGGGTATCGGTCTGCATCATCTCCAGGCCGATCGCCAGTGGCAGTTTTCTGTCCCAAAGCGCCCGGATCACGGCCAGCTCCATCTCGTGATGGCTTTTGATGTCGTGCGATTCTCCGATCAGCACCAGGTCGGAGCCGGTCGCCTGGGCCGTCAGCTCCGGCAGATCGATGGTCCTTCCATCGCTTGTCCGGGTGATCACTTGGTGGGCGTCCGCCAGGGCGGCTGTTGCTGCCAGGAGCAGGGGGAGCATCAACTGGGGGATCATCGACATGGTACCACCTGTCTTTCCGGAATATGAGGTAACAGTGCTAGCTTACACCAGCTTTTCTGCTACACAACAAGGCGGGCCTGGCACGGCGAAGGTGAGGGTAAGGAAAGGTGATGTTTCACCGGTTTGGGAGGGATAGATGACCGTTTGGAAGGTGAAGGTATCGCAGGCGCGCCGCGCTGTGCTGGCTGCCGCTGTATTTTTTGCGTGTGGGGCCGCAGGGGCGGTTCATGCCGAGGCGGGGCGGGGAACCATCCCCGGCGAGGTGGAATCGCAGTACGTCAGCGTAACACTGGATCCAGAGCATCACCGCTTGAGAGGGGAGAGCACCCTTTTCTTTTCCCCCGGCACCACCGAGGTCTCGCTCAGGCTTGCCGAGAACGCCACCATCGCCTTCGTGGAGGCGGGGGCCGACCGACGGGAGTTCTCTTTCCGAGACGGCATCATCTCCTTCCGTCTTCCCGCTTCCAGGGAGCCTGCTCAGGTTCTCATCGCCTACAGCGCCGAGTTCAACGACACCGTCTCCCAACACCCGGCCGGGGAGGATCCCTCCTACGGGGTGAGCGGCGCCATTACCCGTGAGGGGACCTTCCTGGGGGACGGAGCTTACTGGTACCCGGTCCCTTCCTCCGTCCCCCATCGCCGTTCCCTCAGTGTTACTGCGCCCCTGGGGACCGAATCGATCAGCTACGGCAGGAGGGTTTCCAGGGAGACCGTTGGTGCCCGTACCAGTTCCGTCTGGGAGGAGGCCCGGCCGGTGGGGGCGCTTTCTCTCTGCGCAGGTCCTTATCAGATCCAGGAGAGACGGGTCAACGGGATCGATATCTACAGCTATCTCTACCCCGATAATGCTGCCCTGGCACCGCGCTACCTGGATGCGGCCGCCAAGTACATCGCCTTCTACAGTAAGCTGTTCGGCCCCTTCCCCTTCGAGAAATTCGCGGTGGTGGAGAATTTTTTCCCGACCGGTTACGGCTTCCCCTCCTTCACCCTGCTTGGCGGGTCGGTGATCCGGCTTCCCTTCATCGTGGACACCAGCTTTCCTCACGAGATCGCCCATTCCTGGTGGGGTAACGGGATCGAGGCGGACTCCCGGGAGGGGAACTGGTCGGAGGGACTTGTGACCTACCTGGCCGACTACCTTCTGAAGGAGCGGCGCTCCCCCGCCGAGGGGCGCGATTACCGGCGGCAGCTGCTGATCGACTACTCCACCTTGGTCACCCCGGCCAACGACTTCCCGCTTACCTCCTTTCAAAGCCGCAGCGACCCGTCCTCCCGTGCCATAGGCTACGGAAAGGGGGCCATGCTCTTCCACATGGTCCGCAAGAAGATCGGCGACGGCCCCTTTTTCGACGCCCTGCGCCAGGTCTGCCGTGAGCACATGTACGGCACCGCTTCCTGGACCGATTTCATCCGTGCCTTCTCGCGCTCCGGGCGGCAGGACATCGAACCATTCATGAGGCAGTTCCTCAGCCGCACCGGGGGGCCGCGCCTATCGCTGGGGGAGGCCGCCAGTGAGCCAAGCGACAAGGGGTGGAAAGTAACCGGGAGTATCCACCAGCAAGCTCCTCCTTACTCAATCACGGTGCCGGTACGTCTGAAGGGGGCAGGAAGCCCCCGAAACGACGCCGTGGCCGTGATGGGCGAACGGACCCCTTTCTCAGTCGTTGACGCAACAAGGCCCGACTGGCTCCTGTTGGACCCGGATGCCGATGTTTTCCGAATCCTGTCCGCGGGCGAAATCCCTGCCACCGTAAACAGCATCAAGGGGTCCAGCACCCTCATCGGTGTGGTCTCCGCAGACTGTCACGCTGCGCCTGATATCTTCAAGTACCTGCTGGCCTCTCTTTCCCAGGAAAGGGCGCCGATCCTGCGCGAGGAACAGCTTAATCGCCAGGAGATCGGCGGCCATGACCTGATCTTCTGCGGCGTCCCGCGCGACCGCTCGCTCGTGCCGCCGTTGCCGGACGGCATTGCTATCTCCGGGGGCTCCCTGTCGGTGGAAGGGAAGAGTTGGCAGGAGCCGGACGCCTTGTTGATGGCGGTTATGCGACGGCCGCAG
>NZ_DATFBA010000257.1:0-15140 GCF_035254065.1 Geomonas sp. | reverse complement strand
TCCATCCAGGCCACGTAATGGCCGTGCCAGGCGATCCGGTAGAGGTCGACCTCCTGGAACCGGATGCGGATGGGTGTTACGTGATATTTGGCAACAGGCTTAGGCTGCAATTTCACCCTCGATCCAGCGGTTGTACTTGGTAAGCGCCTGCGAGCCGCCCACCTCCAGGAACCGGCTGGCCCCCGCCCGGCGCAGTGCCCGGTAGGTCTTTTCCCAGTAGACCGGCCGGCTCAGCTCGCGCAGGAGGAAGACGGGGATCCCGGCGGAGTCGAGAGAGCGCTGGTCCAGATGGTCGAGCAGAGGGCAGATCGGGTCAAGGTACAGGTAATCGGCAAAGATTTCCAGCAGTTCCTGCTCAAGCGGCGCCATCAGCGGCGTATGGAGGGGGGCGTCGCAGTCGAAGGCGCGCACGGAGAAGGCGCCGCGGGCGGTCGCTTCGGCAAGCGCTGCGTCGATGTTTTCCTTGAGACCGCAGAGGAGGAAATGGCGGGAGGTGTTGTGGTTGGCCAGGTGGACGGAGTTGTTGCGGGCGACCTCTGCCAGAGGCTCCTCGGTCAGGCCGATCACGCACCCAAGCGCATACTGCCGTTCCCTGCCCATGGCGGCCATGGCGACCCCGGCCCGCCAGGTGAGCTCGATGGCGACCGCTTCCGGCACCGATCCGCAAGCCACCAGCGAGGGGTAGATCCCCATGCTGTGCTGAGTGACCAACTGGGGGCGGATACCCTCGCGGCGCAGGCGACGCAACTGGTGCAGGCTCTGGGCTACCCCGTAGACCTGGAGCTTGACGTTCCCGGCCCCCTCCCCTTCCAGCCAGTCGAAGCTCTCCAGATCGAGGCGCGTTATCGAGCGCACCAGCTCCCGTAGCTCGACGAAATCGGCGTCATCGGGAAGCGCGGCGTCACGCGAAAGCGGCTGTCCGGGGAACATGAAACAGTTCATAACACTCCAAAACATCAAAAACTGGTAAAAAACAAAGCTTAGACACAGAGGACACAGAGGTTTGAGATCTGAGGACACAGAGGAAGACTAAACTTTTCTTGTTAGAACAAAGACCTTAAGCATAAAGCTTGAAGACTTTCCTCTGTGTCCTCCGTGCCCCCCTGTGTCCTCTGTGGTCATGCTTCAAAGGTTTCAGCTACCCTCTACTGTATTTGGCAGTCCTCTTGATGGCGCTCCTGAACCCGAAGTTCATAGGCGCGAAGACCTGCAGCGACCGGTGCAGCCGGAAGATGCGCCGGTACATGGAGGAGAACGAGTAGAACGAGCTGTTCAGCCAGTCGTGCCCTGCCTGCAGCTCCTCCGCGGTCATGCCGCGCGGCACGAAGTTCACGTGCCCCATGTCGTAATCGCGCCAGTCGTTGGAGGTGATCCTCCCCTCCTGTTCCAGCCTCTCGCGCACCTTGGTGCCCGGATAGGGGGTGAGGATCGGGAAGATGGCCGCCTCCAGCCGGGCATCCTCGCAAAAGCGCAGGATCGGCTCGAAAATGGCGGGGGTGTCCCCGTCGCAGCCGAGCACGAAGGAGCCGAGGATGCCGATGCCGTGATCGCGGAAGGCCTTGGCCTGATCGAGGTACCCCGCCGCCTGGTTGGTCTTCTTCCCCATTGCGGCCAGCGTCTGCTGGTTGAGCGATTCGAAACCGACGAACATGCCGACGCAGCCCGATTCGCCGGCGGCCTGCATCAACTCGGGGTCGAGCGCGAAGTCGATGGGAGCGTGCGACAGCCAGCGAAGCCCCATCCCTTTCATGCCGCGGAAAAGCTCAAGCGAGTAGCGACGGTTGGCGACCAGGTTGTCGTCGACGAAGAAGACGAAGGAGCCGCTTTTCCTGAGCAGCTCCAGTTCCCCGAGCACCATATACAGCGGCTTCTCCCGGTACTTCCTGCCGAAGAAGGCCGTCACCGAGCAAAACTCGCAGTCCCAGGGACAGCCGCGGGTGGTCTGGATGGTGTTGGTGAGGAGATACCCCTTGCCGGAAAAGATCTCCCGCCGGGCGACCGGGATTTGCTCCATGGTGAGGAGTTGGTCGTGACGGTAGATCCCCTTCAGCTTCCCCTGTTCCGCATCGGAGAGCACGGTCGGCCAGACCAGGTCCCCCTCACCCTGAACCACGGCGTCCACATGGGAAAGCGCTTCCTCGGGAAGCGTGCTGGCGTGGTAGCCACCCATCACCACCTTCACGCCGCGGGCGCGGAAGGCGGCGGCGATCTCGTAGGCGCGGGGGGCCTGGGGAGTCATGGCGGTGATGGCGACCAGGTCGACGCAGGCGTTGAGGTCGAGCGGACGCATGTTCTCGTCTGCCAGCTCCACCTCCCAGTTTTCGGGGGTGGCGGCGGCCAGGGTGGCCAGCGAGAGGGACGGGAACTTGAAACCGAGCTCCCCCCACAGCCTTCCCTTCGGCCAGCCGGGGGAAACGAGCAGCAGTCTCATGCGGTGTGCTGTGCGATGTAATCCGCCATGGTGCGGACCGACTGGAACACCTTGGTTCCCACGGTGGCGTCCGGGACCACCACGCCGAAGGCGTTCTCCATGCCGACCACCAGCTGCAGGGCGTCGATGGAGTCAAGACCCAGCCCCTCGCCGAAGAGCGGTGCGTCGGTCTCGATGTCGGCGGGGGACATCCCCTCGATGCGGAGGCTGTCGATGATCAACTGCTTTACCTGATCTATCAATTCATCACTCATTTCATAGCTCCTTTTGCTACCTTGATGTCCCGATCTCCCCAGTAATCGAAGAAGTTGTACCACTGATCGGGGTAGGTCCTGATGTAGCGCTCGAAGACCTTGACCAGCTCGCGGGTTTTCTCGCGGATCACCCGTTCCCGGTCGCTTCGCTCGGCGGTGAAGTAGAGCGGCTCTTCCATGATGGCGGCGTAGCGCTCTCCCTCCAGCGGCACGAAGACCGGGATGACCGGGGCGCCGGTGGCCGCGGCCAGGTAGGCGGCCCCGAGCGGGATGGGGGTGGGCCTGCCGAAAAAGTCGAACTCTGCGGTGTGGGAGGAACCGTCCCGGTCGCCCAGGATGGCGAGCACCTCGTTGCGGTTGAGCGCGTTGACCGCCTCCACGATGGCGAGCGAAGAGGTGGCGTCCCGGTCGACGTAGATGAAGTTGATGCCCCGCTCGCGCCGGATCAGCTCGCGCTGGGCGTTCACCTTCTCGTCGGGCTCCCGGAAGGTCAGCACGTTCATCGGGTATCCCTTGTCGGCCAGCCCCAGCCCCCCCAGTTCCCAGTTGCCGAGGTGGATGGAGATCAGGATGGCGCCGCGGCCGGCGGCCAAGGCGTCGTCCAGCGGCTTCTCCGTGGTCCAGCGGCCAATCAGCCCGAGCAGGCGTGTCCCCCTGAGCCTCATCATCAGCATCTGGTCACACCAGTTGCGGCTGAACTTGTAGAAGGTGCTGAAGACCAGCAGTTCCACCTGCGACTTCCCGGTCACCGCCTGCAGGTTTTTCCGCACCGCTCGGCGCTGGTTGCCCAGCACCAGGTAGAAGAGCCCTCCCCAGAACAGGGCGCAGGGGCCGTGCAGGAAACGGGGGACCAGGATGGTCAGCAGGTTTATGAAGAAGAGACTTATGCTGTTGTAGAGCGCCAAGCTCTCACCTTCCGTCGCCGCCGGCTTTCAACTGGGGGGCGGCGAACTCACGCTCCCAGGCGGGATCGGCGATCTCCGCGTAACGGCTCGCGTAGTCGTCCATCTCGCCGGCAAGCACGGTGAACATGTCGGAGGCACCCTCGTGGGTCGGGTAGGCATCCGGCGAGTCGAACATCTCCCGGCCCACCTCGGGATGGTCGATCAGCATGCAGGGCCTGAGCAGGTTGTCGTGCTCCCCCTGTTTCTCCCTGATCCTGGTGAAGAGCGGCGAACGGAGCGCCTCCTTGAGGCTGGTGCGGCGGATGTTGTCGGCGGCGATGTGGCAGAATACGCAGGGCTCGATGTCCCCGTTGGCGTTCACGTGGAAGTACTTGCGCCCGCCCGCCAGGCAGCCGCTGATGATGGGGCCGTCGTTCCAGAAGTCGACGAAGAGCATCGGCTTGGTGGCGCGGTAGAAGGCGGTGGTGTGACGCAGGAAGTCTCGCTGCTCCGGGGTCGGCATCAGGGCGACCTCGGGGTTTCTCCCCACCGGCAGGTAGGAGAAGAGCCACATGGCGAAGCACCCCTTCTCCGCCAGCATGTCGATGAACTTCTCGTCGGTGATGATGCCGGTGTTCTTGCTGGTCTGGGTGAACGAGCTGCAGAAGGAGAGCCCGGCCTCCCTGAGGAGGTCCATGGCGTGCATCACCTTGGCGAAGTGGCCGGCACCGCGCCGCTCGTCGGTCTCCTGCCGGTAACCCTCCAGCGAGAAGGCCGGCATCACGTTCCCCACCTCGATCAGCTGCTCCACCATCCGCTCGTCGATCAGGCCTCCGTGGGTGAAGACCAGGAAGGCCATGTCGGAATGCTTGCGGAAGATCTCGAAGATGTCCTGCTTGAAGAAGGGCTCGCCCCCGGAGATGACGGCGAAGTAGACCCCCATCTCCTTCATCTGCATGAGCACCGAGTCGATCTCCTCCAGGGAGAGCTCCAGGCTCTTCTGGTAGTCGCCGGCGTAGCAGCCGTAGCAGTTGAGGTTGCACTTCATGGTGGGGCTGATCACCACGGTGGAAGGGGGGTAGTATCCCTCCTTCTCCTGCCAGAGCTTCCGCTGGTTGGTGCCGGAAAGGAGGTGGTTCACCAGCAGGTTGGTGATCCACTTGTCGCGCTGGTTGGGGTGCAGGTCGCGCAGGATGCGGCGGGGGAACTCGATGGAGGGGTGGTTGTCCCGGACCAGGCCGCGGATCCAACGGATGCGGTCCTTGTAGTACTCCTTCTTGGGAAGGAGCTCCATGAGATGGGTCATGCGCGCCAGGTTGTCGTTGGACGAGTTGGTGGCGAGCGACAGGAGCATGGAGATGATCTTTTCCTGAGAGTATTTTTTCAAGGTAGCCAGCATAAGATCACCTTCCCCCTACTGTCATAAAAACTAATCGGTGCTGCGATGCAGATGTCATTTGTGTCATAACGGCAAAAACAAGTGATTTGTGTCAGTTGAAGCAGGGACGGCGGAACCGGCCAATTATACGGAAGAAGGTGGGCGGCGTAAATAGTTTCGGTGGCCGCCACCGGTGAAGCGCCATCATCTGTTACATGTAGCGGAGAAAGGTCATGCAGATGTCCCAGGTATCCCGGACCGGCCGGTAATGGCTGGTGGAGCGGCCGTCGGCCACCCGGGCGGCGATGGGGAGCGAGCCGACCACGAAGCCTCCCCGCCAGGCCTTGAGCAGGACCTCCATCTCCAGGTTGTAGCCGTCCGCCTCCAGCTTCAGGCGCCTGAGCACCGTCGCCGAGTAGTAGCGAAAACCCGACTGGCTGTCGCTGATCTCGAACCCGGTGCGCTTTTTCATGCACCACACGCCGAAGCGGTTCCAGGAACTGCGCAGGCTGGCCATCTCCTGGAACTGCGAATAGCGGGAGGCGATCAGGATATCGAAGCCGCCGGTGCGGGCAGCCTCGGTCAGCCGGTGGACGGCCTCCACCTCGTGCTGGCCGTCGGCGTCAAGCGTCACCACGCCGTGGAAGCCGTTGGCGAGCGCCCACTGGAAACCGGCCCTGAGAGCAGCCCCCTTGCCGCGATTGGTCCCCAAAGCGATCAGGGAGAGGGGAAGCTCACGCACCTTCTCGGCGGTCTCATCCTGGGAGCCGTCGTTCACAATCAGCACGGGGAGGCCGGTGGAAAGTGCCTCGCTTGCCACCTGGAAGATGGTTTTCTCGGCGTTATACGCCGGTATTACTATGCAGGTTGCCACGCGGCAGCTAGCTCCTTAAGGGTTGTGAATTGGTAACGCTTCAACAGTTCCCTAAGCCGCACGGAGGCATCGGTCCTGGGACCGTAGCTTACAAAAGACTGAAAGCGCGAAAGTGGCAGCCTGGGCCCGAAGGGGTCCAGCTCCCGGGGGTGCAGGTACAACACGGCCGGCAGTCCCTGCCCGTTCAACCCTTCGATGGTCCGCCTGATCATGGAGCGGGGCCAAAAGCGGAACCCCCAGCCGCCGCCGGTCGGCAGGTTGCCGATGATGGAGCGGGAAACCATGGGGGGTATCTCCAGCAGTCCTCCCCGCGTAGTCTCGACCCGGAAGGGCCCGCGCGGGCCACGGGGGTCTCCCACCACGGGAAGGGGGTTCCAACTGGAGTCGTAGCAGTACCCCTGCTCCTTGAGGATGTCCATCGCCCACGCGGTGCTAGGACCGAGCGACCACTGGGGGGCCCGGAAACCGGCCGGCGCTTCCCCGCACTGATCGGCCAGGATATCCGCGGTTTTCTTCAGCTCATCGCGAAAGCGCTGCGGCCCGAGCTGCGTCACCAGGGTGTGGGAGTAGCCATGCGAGGCTATCTCGTGGCCGGCCGCGGCGATCATAGGCACCAGGGTGGGATCCTCAGCGGCGACGGAGCCCAGCACGAAGAAGGTCGCTTTGACGCGGCAGTCGGCCAAAAGGGCAAGGATGGCCTCGGTGTTGGGACGAACCCTCCTCTGGTCGGGGGCAACGGCCGGGCTCGGGATGGCGCAATAGCCGTGATACCAGTCCTCGAGATCAACCGTCAAGGCATTGCAAACCGGCACGTAAACCTCGCATTCATTAGCCGATTTTATACATCATTTCCAGCAAGCTGTCAATTTCTTAGGAATATTCTAATCTGCACGATCCAATGAAAATTGCAGGGTGACCTGCTCATGTGGAAATGCGGCATCATAGCAGCTAATGCGTCGGGAGGGAAATTTTTTTGCGTTTTCTTTACGCTTTTTCGGCCAGTCTCATGTCCCTTTCGATGTAGCGTCCGCAGACGAAACAGAAGATCCCCGCGAGCGCCATCATGGCCGGGGTGACCAGCAGGGCGTCGCGCAACCCCCAGTGGTCGGAGAGCCAGCCGAGTATGGAGGGGGAGATGGCGTCGCCCAGCGCGTGGATGAAGAAGATGTTGACGGCGAAGGCCATGGCGCGGATGGCGGGAGGGGTGACGTTGACGAGCACCGTGTTGAGCGGGCCGGTGTTGAGGAAGAGGAAAAACTCCGCCACGAAGATCGCCGTCATGCAGGCGGTCAGGTCATGGGCGAGGATGGCCCAGGCGGCAAAGGGGGTGCCGATCAGGAAGCCCCAGCCGGAGACCAGCAGGTATCCCTTGCTGCTCTTTTTCTGCCAGCGGTCGCCGAGCCAGCCGCCGACCAGGGTACCGAGGATACCGGCCACCACGGTGGCCGCGCCGAACATGGTGTTCCCCTTCTCCACGTCCAGTCCGTGGACGCGGTTCAGGAAGGAGGGGATCCACTGGGCGAGGCCACCGATGGCGAAGGTCATGGTGGCCATGGCGATGGTGTTCCAGACGAAGGAGCGGTTCTTGGCCAGGGTGCCGTAATGGGCCGAGGGTTTCACCTCTTCCTCAGGCGCGGCAGCGGGCGCGCTCTCCCCTCCGCGGGGCGGCGTACGCAGGAGCCAGATGGGGACCGCCAACAGCAACCCGGGTAGGCCCACCATCAGGAAGGCGGCGTGCCAGCCGAAGCGATGCCCCAGCACACCGCCCAGCAGGTACCCCAGCGCGCTGCCGACCGGGATGGCGAGGTAGAACCAGGAGAGGACCC
This sequence comes from Geomonas sp., assembly GCF_035254065.1. GTDB lineage: Bacteria > Desulfobacterota > Desulfuromonadia > Geobacterales > Geobacteraceae > Geomonas. The sequence continues at coordinate 7,493 of NZ_DATFBA010000257.1, read as the reverse complement.
GCCCGCGCTGTTCCTTGGGAAAGAAGTCGGAGAGGAGGCCGGGCGAGACCGTGCCGAAGCTCGCCTCCCCTACCCCCACCGTGGCGCGGGCGGCGAGCAGGGTCCGGTAGCCGGGTGCGAAGCCTGCCAGGGCGGTGGCGAGGCTCCAGACTACCAGGCCGCTGGAGGCTAGCTTCACGCGGCTCCAGTGGTCCCCCAGCCAGCCAAAAAGCGGCGCGATCATCAGGTAGCTCAGCATGAAGGCGCTCCCCAGAAAGCCCAGGGCGGTATCCGAGATGGCCAGGTCGATCTTGATCAGGGGGAAGACGGCAAAGAGCACCTGCCGGTCGATGTAGTTGAGCAGGTTCACCGCGAGCAAGAGGGAGAGCGCGTAGCGGCGGTAGGACAGGGAGATTTCGTTGGTCATCAATTGTTTCCTCGATCCTACGTTAATACGCCAAAAGCCGTTCGCCCTGAGCCTGTCGAAGGGTGTGGAACTCAGACGGCTGATTTAAGTTGCAAACTGTTGGTGCAGATGCTTCGACAAGCTCAGCACGAACGGCGCAACCAAAGGGATTGGCCAAAAGGAAGACCTACAGCTTCTCCACCGCCACCCGGGTTTTTTCCACGATGACGGGGGGCTCCTCGAAGGTGAAGTGAAGGGGCTCGCCGAAGGTCACCTTGACCTTGCCCCGCTTGGGGAAGCTCGCCTCGGCCGGCAGCACGTTCTCGGTCCCCTCGATCCTGATGGGAACCACCGGGATCCCCAACTCCTTCACGATGATGCCCAGCCCCGCCTGGAACTCGTGCATCTTGCCGTCCCGGGAATGGGCACCTTCGGGGAAGATGAGGGTGTTCAACCCGGCATCGGTCAGCTTCCCCATGAAGCGCATGGCGCCGCTGAAGCCGCTTTGCTGCGGAAGGGGGAACAGGTTCAAAAGGAGGGTCCCCAACTGGTAGCAGAGAAGCCGCCAGAGCCGGTTCAACCCGTGGTAATCACCGAAGAAGAACTCCTCCCAGGCGGCAGTGGCGGTCAGGTAGCGGAGATCCTTGGGCATCGCCAGCATCACGGACGGCATGTCGAAGTAGCTCAGGTGGTTGGCGACGAAGACGACCGGTCCTTTCACCTTTTCCAGCCGCTCCACCCCCACCGTCTCCAGTTCCACGAACAGCCGATAGACTGGATTGAGCAGCAGTGCGTCGCCCAGCATCCGCAGGGCCCTGACCGGCGCGGAGTTGGTCCAGAATCGGAAATGGTCGCGGTGATGCACCTTCTCGCGCTTGGCGATGATCGCTCTCAGCTCGGAGACCTTGGTCTGCGGCCCGATCTGGGAGTCCTCGATATCCATCCGGAACTCCTGCTCGAGGAAGTTGACCAGCTCCAGCCGACCGATGGAGGTGAGCCCCAGGTCGGTCACCAGCACGGATTCATCCTTGATTTCGGAGGCGGCGCTACCGGTGACCTTGGCAAGCAGGTTGACCAGCATGTCGTTGGAGGCGCCCCCTTCCCCTTCTGCGCTCCCCTTCTTGACCTGCTCCTTGACCTGGAACTTCTTGATCTTCAAGGTGGTCGTCTTGGGGAATTCGGGTTCCTGCCAGACGGTGAAACCGGTGATCTGGTGCATGGCGTCCAGGCTCTGGTTGGCCCGCCCCACGATCTCCTCAGGCTTGGCGCCGCTCCCATCCAGAAGCAGCACCGCGTGCACCTCCTCACCGCCTCCCCTATCGACACCGACCACGCAAGATTCCTTCACGCCCGAAATCTTGTTAAGAACCGACTCAAGCTCGTCCGGGTAGACGTTCACCCCCGCGCCGGTGACGATCAGCTCTTTTTCACGTCCCTTGATGTACACCCAGCCATCGGAGGCAATCTCGGCGATGTCACCGGTCCGGAACCACCCATCTTCAGTGAAGGCGTCACGGGTCGCCTTTTCGTTCTGGTAGTAGCCGGGGAAGATGTTGTCGCCGCGGGTCAGCAGTTCCTTCTCCTTCCCCTCGATCTTCAGCTGCACGCCGGGAAGCGCCGGTCCCACCGCGCCGGCCACCTGTTTCTCGATGGTGTTCGCGCAGAGAACCGGTGAACACTCGGTAAGACCGTACCCTTCCAAAACGGTGAATCCCAAGTTGTTCCAGAAGTTGAAGACCTCCGGGTCGAGGGCGGCGCCGCCGGAGACGAAGACGGTGAAGTTGCGGCCGAACTTGGCGTGCACCGGGAAGAAGAGCAGGCGGCGGGCCCGCTTCGGGAGCCGCGAGGCTGGTTTGCTGAGCGCCCGGAAGACGCCGCCCAAATGCTTCTCAGCCAATTCCCGCTCGATAGAACTCTTTAGGAGCTGCTGGAGCCTCGGAACGGACATGATGACGTAGATGTCTTCCTCGCCCAACGCCTCCATGATGGCCGAAGGCTTCAGCGTGCGCAGGTACACCACGGCGGCCCCGCGGTAAAGGGGGGTGAAAAATCCTCCCATCTGCTCGAACATGTGCGAAAGCGGTAACAGCGAGAGGAAGGAGAACTCGGAGGTGATGATGGGAACGTGCCGGTTGATCTGCAGCATGTTGGCCACCAGGTTCTTGTGGGTCAGCATGACCCCTTTAGGGTTGCCGGTGGTGCCGGAGGTGTAGATCAGCTGGGCCAGATCGTCAGGCTCCGCCTTGGCGACCTCCCCTGCCGGCTCAACCCCCTCCAGCAGGTAGGGCAGATCCTCGAGCAAAAGAGACGAGTAGGAGGATATCCGGTCCACCTTGAAACGGCTCTGCAGAAGCACCTTCGCTTCGGTGAGCTTGGCTATGGTCTCGGCCCTGGCCCGGTCGGACATGAAATCGACCGGGACGGCGATGGCGCCCAGCGTGATGACACCCCAGTAGGCGACGCCCCACCAGGAGGAATTGGGCCCCCAGATCAGCACCCGGTCCCCCCGGGTAACGCCTCTCTGGGCAAGCAGGCTCGCCATCTTCAAGGAGAGCTGAGAAAGCTCATGATAGGAGACAGACAAACGCCTGACACCGGTACGGTTGACGAAGACAGTCCTTTCGCCGCGTTCCTCAAAGGTGTTGAAAAGATCTATCAGTGTCTGCATGAGTACTCCGTCACGACGATGCACAGGCTCACAAACGACCGCAGCAGGATGGTATCTGGCACCGATCAGCGAAATATAACTACAGTGTACCGAAATAGTCCAATGATTTCGACAATAGATAAAGCCAGCACCATGACCTCAGAGTTGCAAACCAATGTACCGGTGCTAATGTTTGTGACTTAAAGCCGTCACCTGTGAGGAAAACAGCCGACCAGGGGAGAACCGATGCCGAAACCCGCTCTGCTCAAGCAGGTCTTTACACTGTTGACGCTGGCCACGCCAATCATCATGCTCACCGGATTTACCGGGGTGCAACCGATAGCGGAAACGACTCCGCAGATCACCGTACACGCGGCGCCAGCGGTGCTCCCCCCTTCACCGGTGCCACCACCCGCCGGCGAGACCATCTACCAATGGCGCCGTCCTCAGCTCACAGAAAACGGACGAACTGCCCGGGCGGAACCGGAGACGACTCCGATCCCGGCCGCCAAAAGAAAGGATCGCGTGCTGAACTGGGATACCGGGGAAGGTAAAAGCTACCTGATCCCGGCGCTGGAAGTGGCAGGCTTCCTGATCGGGCTGAACATCTTCGACCGCATCTTCCTGGACGACGACCGCCAGGGCGAGGGAGGCAGACGCACCTATTACTCGACCACCCCCACCATCTGGCATCACCTCAGGGACCAGAATTGGGAATACGACACCGACCCCTTCAACGTGAACCAGTTTGCCCATCCCTACCAGGGGGCCACCATGTACGGCCTGGCCCGCTCCTGCGGCCTCGGCTTCTGGCAGTCCTGGGCTTACTCCCATGTCGGCAGTTTCGCGTGGAAGATGGCCGGGGAGACCGACCCACCTTCCATCAACGACATGATCACCACCGGCAACTCCGGCAGCCTCCTGGGAGAGGCGCTCTTCCGCATGTCGCAACTGGTGCTGAAGGAGCAGCATGGTGAACCGGACGCCTGGCACGAGTTGGCCGCAGCCTTCGTCTCCCCTCCCACCGGCTTCAACCGCCTGGTCTTCGGCGACCGCTTCAAGTCCCCTTTCCCGAGTCACGACCCGGCGACCTTCTGGCGCTTCCGAACGGGCTTCACCTTCGACCAGCAGGACGATTTCACCACCGACTTCCAGATGTCCTACGGTCTCCCCGGAAAAGACGGCTACAGCTACCGGAGGCCCCTCGATTATTTCGACTTCCAGATCAGCGGCCTGGCCAGGGCAAGCAACCCGGTCGGCAACGTGCTGCTGCGCGGGCTGCTTTTTGGCAAGGAGTACGAGGCCGGCAAAAACTATCGCGGCATCTGGGGGCTCTACGGAAGCTACGACTACATCTCCCCCACCATCTTCCGGGTATCGACAACCGCCGTGTCACTTGGCACCACGGCGCAGTACTGGATCTCGCGCGACCTCGCCTTGCAGGGGACTGTGCTGGGCGGTGTCGGATTTGGTGCGGCGGGCGAGGCTCCCAACGCCGCCGGGCAAAGGGATTACCACTACGGTGTCACGCCTCAGGGGATGCTGGCGCTGCGACTGGTGTACGGCACCCGCCTGGCCTTTGAGTCCGTGTTGCGCGGCTACTACGTGAGCGGGACCGGTGCCGACAACCTGGAAGGGAGCGAGGCGGTGTTACGCTCCAACACCAACCTGATCTACCGCATCTACGGCCGCCACGGCATCAGCCTGCAGTTCATCGAGGCCGTGAGAGACGCCGATTACGGCAGGTTCAGATCGATACACCAGACTGACGGCACGGTCGGCATCTTCTACACCTTCCTGGGCGATACCCACCTGGGCGCCGTGGAGTGGCGCAACCAGCAACCTGATTAACAAGGTGTTCCCCGCTCCACGTCTTCCTTTTCCTTGCCAGTAGCCGTCAAATGAGTTAGTCTCAACCGCCCGGTGGCGTCACACCGACCTCTATTCCACTCTTGTGAGGCACTGCGCCGAGTCAGGCTGCGCACTGCCCTTTTTTTTGTAATCGCTGGGCTTTTACTGCCGCTACCGCCAAGGGGCCCGTCTCCAGATCACCAGCGGTCACCTCTCCCCCGAAGAGAGGTTTAGGCCTCCCTCACCCCTGCCCTCTCCCGTGGGGAGAGGGAAAGTTGGTGGAGGCGGCAGTGGCAGGGCTTGGATAGAAAGGATTTTTGGAATGAATAACGTCTTGATGCTGGTAGTGGCGCTGATCATCATCCTGGTCGGCGCGACCGTTTTCACCAACGGGCTGGAATGGTTCGGCAAGAAGATGAATCTGTCGGACGGAGCGGTGGGCAGCATCTTCGCGGCCATCGGAACCGCGCTTCCGGAGACCCTGGTCCCCATCATCGCCATCATGTTCGGGTCCAAAGAGGCCGGCCACAGCATCGGCGTTGGAGCCATCATCGGCGCCCCCTTCATGCTGGGAACCCTGGCCCTCTTCATCAGCGGCGTGGCCGTGCTGGTCAACAAGACAAAACGTCCCGACTTCCCGAAGATGCGGGTCGACACGGTGGTGATGCGCCGCGACCTGGAATACTTCCTCGTCCTCTACGCGATCGCCGTGCTCTGCACCTTCCTCAACCACCCGGTACTCAAGATCTTTATCGCCATGAGCCTCTTCGTGAGTTACGGCGCGTACGCGCTGAAGACCTTGAGCAGCGGGAATAACGGACCCGTGGAAGAGGCCGCTCTGGATCCCTGCTATTTCGCCCCCTCGTCCCACGATCCGCACTTCGGCCTGATTCTCTTCCAGGTGTTGAGCTCGCTGTTCCTGATCGTCTGGGGGGCCTACATCTTCGTGGAGAAAGTGCAGATCATCTCCCTGCAAATGGGAATCTCCCCTTTCATCCTCTCCATGATCATCGCCCCGATCGCCACCGAACTCCCTGAGAAGTTCAACAGCGTCATCTGGATCAACAAGGGTAAGGACACCCTTGCCATCGGCAACATCACGGGCGCCATGGTCTTCCAGAGCTCGGTGATCACCGCCATCGGCATCATGATGACCAGTTGGCAACTCTCCCGTTCCGCCTTGGTGACGGTGGTGCTGACCTTCGCCTCGGTTGCACTCGTGTACGCCCAGATCCGCCTTAAACGTACCTTGACACCCTCCACCCTCCTGGCAGGCGGCCTCTTCTATACTGTGTTCCTGGTGCTGATCTTTACGGGGAACATCTAGGAGAGACAAGTTGCAAGTTGATTCTGTCGGTTGCCGTTCATGCTGAGCCTGTCGAAGCACACCCCTGCCCGACTCTCACAAGCCACCCTTCGACAGGCTCAGGGCGAACGGTGTTTAGAGCTTGAAGAGGCAGGGTTACGATAGGAGCAAGATCCCCGTCCTACAGACAGTCCCGCCTCCGTCCCCTCCCCTTCAAGGGGAGGGACAGGGTGAGGATGGGGCTAGATACAGTGCCATCGCATAAAAAAAGGCCGTCCCCCACACAGAGGGACGGCCTTTTTCATCATAGCACCGAAGGAGTCAGACGGCAGCTTTCGGCTTGGGGCCACGCTTGCCTGCCGGCTTGGCCGGCTTGGCGGGAGCGGTCTTCTTCGCCTTGATGTTAGCCATCCGGACTTCCCTGGCCTTGGCCAGATTGTCGGCAAGCCCCCTCTCCTGGGCCATCTTCCTTCTCGATTCCGAGTAGTTCTTGGCGGAGAGCGCCTGTTTGCTGGGAATGCCGAACTGCTTCTTGTATTCACCGGGCTTCATCCCGTGGGCGGTGCTGAGGTGGCGCGCCAAGGTCTTGAATCCACCTTTGCCGCAGACCATGCAGGCGATCTCACCTCTTTTAAAGGCCTCCTTCACGGTCAGAGCGGTTTTGGGCGCCTCTTCCACACCCTCGATTGCTTGACCAGCTTCCAGGTTTTTCAGGGCGTTGTGTACTTTGTTGATCTCAAATATGAGCTGGTCTGAGGTCATCGGGGTACTAGACGCATGAGACGCTACGATCTGAGCCGCGATTTCTACCAGAGTTGCCATCGATGATTCCTCCATTCAATGTTAAGAGTTAGCCATTATTGACGCAATTCCAATTCCATGTCAAATAATTTTAGTGTACTAGCTAATAAAGTACAACTAATTGCTTCAAAAAATTCAGTTATGCCTGCCGTCACGGCAATCATGACCTCTTTTACACCTTCTGCAGCACGCCTCTGATTGCTCTCTGATTGCTCCTTGGCGGCGTCTGAGCTGCGTTCTAACCAGCAGCATGAGTGGACAAAGCACGCAATGAAAAGTGATGCCAAATGGCCTGGCGCAATGCCACTTCTTCCTTAACGTAAATACAGTACCTTCCTGCCTGGTCTTAATTCATGCTGGCGCTAATTGAACATTTCACTATTACACGAAGGACACTGCAGGAAAATCCTGCCAGCCGACAAAAATCGTCAAGTTTACCGTTGACAGTTCCCGAGCTATTCAGTATTACTAGACCAACATAACGAAGCCACAGCTTCGCCACA
>NZ_DATFBA010000256.1:0-19651 GCF_035254065.1 Geomonas sp. | reverse complement strand
CATGTACTCGCAGGCGAAACCCTTGAGGTTGGCCCGTCCGGCGACGTTCCCCAGTTCATCCTCGACGGGCCGGCGGATCCTTCCCCCCAGCACGACATCGGCGCCGGACAGCCTGATGCAGGCCCGGCTGTCGGCGTCCCCCTGGATCAGGAAGGTTCCCCCGAGGGCGCCGTAGGCCAGCCCCTTCCCGACCGAGCCTCCCACCCTGGCGCCTGTGCGGTTTTCCCCCTTGAGGATGACGATCTTCCCACCTCTGGTGGATTTCCCAACTCCGTCCTGCGCGCCTCCCTCCACCCGGATGGCGATCTGGGGCACGGTGAAGGCGGCCAGGCCGTTGCCGGGGATGGAGTCGTGGTGGAAATGGAGCAGCGCCTGGCAGTCGGACGCGAAGCGCCCGTCCCGCCACCCCCTGAACATGGTGCCCGCCAGGTGCGTACCGATGGCGCGGTCGGAACTGCTGACGCTGTCGTCGTCGTAGCGGACCTTGTGGTCGCCCGCGTCGAAGGCGGCGCCGATCAGCGAGGAGATGAGCGAGGTTAGGTAGTTGAGCGGCTTGCGGATGATGCGCACCTCGCTTTCGAACTGGTGCGGGTCGCCGGGTGCCGGGGGCGCCAGCAGGCCGGCCAGGTCCAGGCGGTCCTTGCCGCGGGTCTGCACCAGCAGGTCGGCGCGGCCAACCAGTTCCTGCGTCCTGCGGCAGCCCAGCTTGGCGGTCAGCACCCGCACCTCCTGGGCCAGCGCCCGGAAGAAGGTGGCCTCGTAGATGATGCCGTTTTCCAGCACGCGCGGCACGAAGCGCTTCATCCCGCGCAGCACCGCCTCGTCGGGACTCTCGATCTGGGTGGCGATGCCGACATGGCAGGTGCCCAGGTGGCAGCCGCGGCAGGTGGTGCAGCCGATGATCACCATGGCCATGGTGCCGAAGCCGACACGGTTGGCACCCAAGAGCATCAGTTTCACCACGTCGCGACCGGTGCGGGCGCCGCCGTCGGCCCAAAGCTCAACCCTGTCGCGCATCCCCGCCTCCACCAGGGCACGGTGCGCCTCCCGCACCCCGATCTCGGCCGGCAGGCCGACGAACTTCACCGCGTGCTTGCGGGCAGCCCCGGTGCCACCGTCGTAGCCGCTGACGGTGATGATGTCGGCACCCGCCTTGACGATCCCCAAGGCGATGGTGGCGATGCCGGCCACCGCCGGCACCTTGACGGCAATCCTGGCTGCCGGGTTGGCGGTCCTCAGTTCCTCTATGATCTGGGCGAGGTCCTCGATCGAGTAGATGTCGTGGTTGTTGGAGGGAGAGATCAGCGAGACACCCGGGGTGGCGTTTCTGGCCGCGGCGATCTTGCCGGTTACCTTGAAACCGGGGAGATGCCCCCCTTCGCCCGGCTTGGCCCCCTGCCCCACCTTGATCTCCAGGATGTCGGCCGAGTTGAGGAACTCCATGCTCACCCCGAAGCGCCCGGAGGCGATCTGCTGCCCACGGTTATGCCGGTAGCGCCCCATCAGCTCGGCGATCTCGCCTCCTTCGCCGTTCATGCAGATGATGTTCAGCCTGCGGGCCGCCTCGGCGTAGATCCGGAAGGGGGTCTCCCCTTGCGAGCCGAAGCTCATGGCGGAGAAGAGGATCGGCAGATCGTGGCTTCCCACCCTGAGGTCGACCTCTTCCGGGTCGACCGAGAGCTCATCCTCGTACCGGAAATCCAGCAGGTGCCGGATGGCGAGGGGATGCTCGTTCTCCAGTTGCTGGATCAGCCGCGAGAGGTCCGGGTAGCTCTCCTCCATCTTGGCCACCTGCCCGACCATCTTCCAGATGCGCGGGTAGAGCCTGAACTGCACCGGCACTCGCTGCACATCCCGGCTGCGGGCCACCTCGCTGCGGGAGCGGTTTTCCTGTTCCAGGCGCTCGATGGTGAGCCCTCCGGCATCGGTGCCGCAAAAGTTGGGTGTCTCGAAGATCTCCGCCAGTTTGCTCCCCAAGCCGATGGAGGCGAAGTACTTCCCATACCCTCCGATCTCGTGGGTTCCCATGGTGGAGATCACCTTTTCCATGCCGCGCCCCAGCACCCCCAGCAGGTTCCGGATGCCGAACGGTTCCTCCCCACCCTGTTCCCAGATCAGGTACGGGCAAAGCGCATCGGCACCCATGCCGAAGGCGAAGATGAGATCGTGCAGGTTCCTGAGCGCGCCCGAACGGAGGACGATGGAACAGCCGCGCCGCGGGCTGGGACCTCCACCCGCATCGATCTCCTTGAGGTATTTGTGGAGCACCGCCACCGCCAGGAAGGGGTCAAGGAAGGATTGCTGGGCCGAAAAGGCGCGGGAATCGTCCATGACCACCAGCACCGCTCCGCGCCTGACCGCGGCAGCGGCCTCCGCGCAGATACGGTCCAGGGCGGCCGGCAGCGATTCCTCGCGTGCCATGGTGCAGGTAACGATCACGCTCTTGCCACGCCCGAAGAAATCGAGCAGCGATTCCAGCGTGCAGGTCCCGAATTCCGCCGCCAGCGGGTCGCCACCGGAGTGGTCGCCCTGCCGCCCGCCACCCAGCAGGAGCGGCAGGGCCAGCTTGACCGCCCTCTGCGGCCGTCCCCGCAAGGGGGGGCGGGCTCCGAGGTAGACACTGGTGGAAAAATGCTCGGCTTCCCGTTCCCGGTCGATGGCCGGGTTGGTCACCACCGCCACCTGCTCCTTGAAGTAGTCGGAGATGTTCTGGCGGGAGAGCGACAGCGCGGCCAGCGGGCCGTCGTAGCCGAGCGAGGTGATCGGGTCCTGCCCCTTGCGGGCCATCTCGCCCAGGTTGGCCACGTCACTTGACTTCCAGGCGAAAGCGGAAAGCAGGTTCTCCATGACCAGCCCGCTTCTCCTGGCGAAAGGGCCGGCCTGCCGGCGCGGGGGGGAGCCATGGGCGACTTCGGCGCCGCGCCGCACGCTCTTGGCCTGCGCGGAGAGGTTGGTTCTGCGCCGGAAGAGGTTAAGCACCTCTTCGCGCAACTCATGGTGTTCGAAAAGCTCTGGTGCCCTCCCCGGATGCAGCCGCACACCCATCTTCTCGCCGGGGGCAAGCGGCTTGGGATCGCCGACGATCTCCTCGTGCGGCACCACCCCCAGTTCGGAGGAGGCGAACAACTCCTCGTCGGTCTCCCCGACCCAAAGCGGCCTAAGCCCCATGGCATCCACGCTGAGCACGCACTGGTCACGGTGCCTGGCGATGATGGCGGCCGGCCCCTGGGCGCTGGCGGAGAGGTGACGACGGAACCAGTGATAAACGGCGGCAAGCTCCGGGGGCATCCGGGTCATGGCGCTGAACACGGGCGGGAAAACCATCTCCATCGCCTCGAAGAGGGTGAACCCCTGCGAGCAGATGAGCCCCTCCAGGGTGCGGTTCAGGTCCTGGGAGTCGCTGCCGCCTGGAACCAGTTCGATCCCCAGCATCCGTGCCTCTTCCCGCAGCCTCGCGATGGTGTTGATCTCACCGTTGTGGCCCAAAAGCGAGAAGGGTTGCGCACGCAGCACGGTGGGAAGCGTGTTTGTCGAGTAGCGGCTGTGGCCGATGGTGGCGGAGGAGAGGAAGTCGCGCCTTTTGAGCTCGGGGTAGTAGCGGGAGAGGATTTCGGGGGCGCCGTGCACCTTGTAGGCGGCGACCTCGCAGGAGAGCGAGGCGACCTGCACCGGGAAGCGCCGCTCCAGTTCGAGCTGCAATGAGTAGAGTCGGCTGGCGGCCTGTGAGGGATCGGGGAGTTTCAGGGCCAGCTGCCAGAGGACCGGCTCGGTCAGCCGCGCCCGCGCCGCCAGCACCTCGCTTCTCACCTGCGCCTTCCGGTCGGCCAGCACCGCCACATCCGCCTCACGGACCGCTTCCAGAAGGGCCCCCTGCAGCCCCGGCTCCTGCGCGAGCCGCTCCCGGTCGATAAGCAGGTGACCGACGGCGAAGCCGGGGTGGCTGGAGAGCTCCGGCGACGTCCCCGCCCCTTCCAGGACCTCGGACCAAAGAGCGCGCGGCAGATCGGTCAGGATGCCGCAGCCGTCCCCCTCGCCGTTTATCTCGCCGGCCCGGTGCCCCATCTTGATCAGGGCCTCGATGGTGCGTTGCACGTTGCCGTGGGTGGGGATACCCCCCTTGTTGATGTAGCAGATGATGGCGCAGGCATCGCGCTCGGTGGGGATCAGGCCGGAGGGATCGGGATCGGTACGCTTCATGACTGCTCCGCGGTAAACAGCAAACGCTCCCGGCGGTTCGCGAAGGGGTCCGCCACTGCCGGGCACACCGGCTAACCGGTCCCCCTGGTGCGGGAGAGCTTGACCTTCCGAGAATGGTTGCCGTGAGTGATAGTGAATAGTTATAGCAAAGGATACAGGCGAGGCAAGGCGGGGCGCGGCGGTAGGAGCCAGGGATGCACACCTGTCACAGGTTGGCCACCAGCTTCTCGAACTGGTCGGGAGGGAGCGGCCTGCCGATCAGGTCCCCCTGCACCTCGTCGCAGCCGTGGCTGCGCACCAGGCTCAGTTGCTCCTGGGACTCCACTCCCACCGCGTTCACGGTCATGTTCAGGTTGTGGGACATGCAGATCATCGCGCTGACCACCGCCAGGTCGTTGGGCTCTTTGTCGATCTCACGGATGAAGCTCTTGTCGATCTTCACCCTGCGGATGGGCAGCTGCTTTATCCAATGCAGGGAGGAGGCCCCCATCCCGAAGTCGTCCACCGAGAAGCCGATGCCGAGCTCGGCCAGCCGGCGCATGCTGCGGATAGTGTAGTTGGGGTTCTCCATGATGGCGTTCTCGGTGATGTCCAGCTCGAGGAGGTGCGGGTCCAGCCCGCTCTCGGCGAGGGCACGGGAGGCGACCTCGAAGAGGTTTGGCTGATGGAACTCACGGTTGGAGAGGTTGACGGTCATCGAGAAGCCGAACCCCCTGCTCTGCCACTCCTTCATCTGGGCGCAGGCCTTGCGGATCACCCACTCGCCGATGGGAACGATGGCCCCGGTCTCCTCGGCCACCGCCAGGAACTGGGAGGGGAGCAGCAGGCCGAGATCGGGATGGTGCCAGCGCAAAAGGGCCTCGGCCCCCACCACCACGCCGCGGTCGAGCCGCAGCTGGGGCTGGAAGAGGAGCTCCAGCTCGCCGTTTCCCGGCGCCTCGCGCAGAAGGCGCGCCATCCGCTGGCGGCGCCCGGTGCGGGAGTTGATCTCCTCGTTGAAGAATTGGTAGGAGTTCCCCTCGCTCTGCTTGGCGACGTACATGGCGCTGTCGGCCTTCCTCACCAGCTCCTCCGAGGTGTCGCCGTCCACCGGGAACATGCTGACCCCCACGCTGGTGGTGGCCCGGACCTCCAGGTTGTCCAGCAGGAAGGGGGTGCTGAACACACCCATGATCTTGCCGACCACGGTCCCCACGTCGTCGGTCTGCGCCAGGTCGGGCATCAGCACGTTGAACTCGTCACCGCCGATCCTGGCCACGGTGTCGGACTCGCGCACGCAGCGCCTGAGTCGGTGGGCGACCGCCTGCAGCAGCAGGTCCCCCGCCTCGTGGCCGAGGGTATCGTTGATCTGTTTGAAGTGATCGAGATCCAGGAACAGCACGGCGATGTTCTTGCGGTTACGGCGCGCCTGGGCGAGTTCCAGGGCCAGGAAGTCCATGAAGAGCTTGCGGTTGGGGAGATCGGTCAGCGAGTCGTGCTGGGCCTGGTGCTTGATGGTCTCCTCCATCCTGGTCCGCTCGGTGACATCGCGGGCGATGCAAGAGGTGCCGGCGAAGTCACCCTGTGTCCCCTTGATGGCCGACATGGTGAGGGAGACGTTTAGCGGGGTCGCGTCCTTTCTCAGGAAGATGGTCTCCAGGTGGCCGACCCGTTCCCCGTTCTTGAGTGCCTGGCAGAGCTGGTGGATCTCGTCCCTGCGGTCCTGCGGCGCCAGGAAGGTGATGGCCCTCCCCTTCGCCTCCTCCCCCCAGTAGCCCAGCATCTTCTCGGCGCCGGTGTTCCATGTGAGGATAAGACCGTTGCTGTCGTTGGCCATGATGGCGTCGTCGGAGTACTCCACGATGGCCGCCAGCCGCGCCCGGTCCTCCTCGTAGCGCTTTCTTTCGCTGATGTCCTTGAACAGGGTCAGCACCGACTGGCGGCCGTCGACCTCGATCGGCTCGGCCGAGACCAGGGCGGTCAGCTCGCGCCCCTGCCGGTCCTTCACCCGCACCTCGACATCCCGCACCTCGCCCTGCTCGGCAAGTCCCGCCAGCACCTGCTCCCGTTCCGTATGGTCGCACCAGATCCCCAGCTCCTCCCCGGTTTGGCCGATCACCTCGGAGCGCTGGTACCCCAAGACCTTCAGGAAGGCCTGGTTCACCTCCAGGTAGCGTCCATCGGCCTGGCTGGTGATGCTCAACAGGTCGGGGGTCGCCTGGAAGATCTTGAAGAAGCGCTGTTCCGAGGCGCGCAGGGCCGCCTCCGACCACTTCTGCTCGGTGAGGTCGTGGCAGGTGCCGATCATCGCCAAGGGCCTGCCTGCCTCGTCGTAGCTCACCTCCAACTGGCCGCGCACGATGCGCAAGACGCCGTCTGGACGGGCGATCCGGAAGTAGTGAGAGGTGATGGCGCGCCGCTGCTCCAGGGCCTGCTGGACAGCCTTCTCCAGGTTCTCCCACTCTCCCTCCGGCACCCTTTCCCTGAACGCCTGGTAGCAGGGGGGTACCGCCTCCGGCTCCAGCCCGAAGATACGGTACAGCTCGTCGGATGCCGTCACCTGGCCGCTTGCGGCATCCCACTCCCAGCTCCCCAGGTGGGTGACCTTCTGGGCGTCGCTTAGCTGCTGTTCCCGCCGGCGGATCCTCTCCAGTTGCTGAGCGACCACCCGCTTGAGAGTGAGCTTCTCCATGACCCGATCCAGCACGGCGAAGAGGTCCTGGTAGTTGACCGGCTTGAGCACGTAGTGGTCGACCCCTATCTCGATGGCGTCGAGCAGGTAGGAGGTGTCCGAGTGGGCGGTGACCGCCACCACCGTAACCTCAGGATCGAGGTTCTTCAGGTTGCGGGCCATCGCGATGCCGTTCATGACCGGCATGTTGATGTCGGTCATCACGATCTGGGGCCGGAACTCCCGGAACAGCTCGAGCCCAACCGCGCCGTTTTCGGCTAGGAGGACCTTGAGCCCCGGGTACTTCAGGTTGAGCATCTTGCCGAGCATCTCGCGCGCGTCGACCTCGTCCTCAACGAAGAGGATGGTTATGTCGCGGACCTCGTACGAAACAGCTTCCATTTCAGACCTCGATGCGGAATTCGGCGCCCTCTGCGGTATTACGCGCGGTCAGACTGCCGTTCATGTTCTTCTCGATGATGGTCTTGGACATGAACAGCCCGATGCCGGTCCCCTTGTCGGGTCCCTTGGTGGTGAAATAGGGATCGAAGATCCTCTCCATGATCTCGGGCGCGATCCCCCCCGCGTTGTCGCAGATGGTCAGCACCGTCTTGCCGTTCTCCCTGAACAGCCTGACGGCCACCTTGGGGTGCTCGATCCGCCTCTCCAGGATGGCGTCCTTGGCGTTGACCAGGATGTTGAGGATGACCTGGGAGAACTCGTTGGGGTAGCCGTAGACCTGCAGATCCGGGTGGGCCTCCACCTCGATGGACAGGTTCAGCTCCTTGAAGGCGGCTTCCACGATGGAGACCGTCTTGCTGAGCACCTCGGCCGCCCGGAAGGACTCCTTTTCCTTGTCTGGGCCGAAGAAGTTCCGGAAACCGTCAATGGTCTTGGACATGTAGTTGATGACCTGCATGGCCCGGGCGGTGCTGGCGTCCAGGTACGCCTGGTCGAACACGCCGCGCTGGTACATCCTGGGGAGTTCCTGCACGATGAGCCCCAGGGTGTTGAGCGGCTGGCGCCACTGGTGGGCGATGTTGCCGATCATCTCACCCATCGCCGCAAGCCTCCCCTGCCGGATCAGCAGTTGTTCCTGCTTGCGCAGCTCCTCGACCGCCCGCAGCCGCTCGGCGATCTCGTCCTTGAGCGCCTTCTCGGCCTTGACGATCTCGGTGATGTCCAGGCAGGCCCCCACCATCCGCAGCGGCTCACCCTTCTCGTTGAAGGTGACCCTCCCCCGCGAGGTGAGCCAGCGCAGCTTGCCGTCCTTAAGGCCGACGGTTCGGTATTCGGCGCTGAACAACCCGTTTGCCGGCAGCAGCGCCTCGTCGATGCATCTCTCCATGTGGGCGCGGTCCTCAGGGTATATCGCCGAGAGGAGCACCCGGTGCGTCATCTCTTCCTCGGGGGGGAGGCCGTAGTGCGACTTGGCGATCTCCGACCAGTCGTGCCTGCCGGAGCGGATGTCCCAGTCGAAGATCCCCACCCCGGTGGTCTCTATGGCGAGCTTGAGGGTCGCCTCGCTGGTCTTCAACGCCTCCTCGGCCTTTTTCCGTTCCGTCACGTCACAGATGACCCCGATGAACCGGCAGATGGCTCCAGCCTCGTCGCACAGGAAGCGTCCCATCACGTTGACCCAGATCAGCACGCCGTCATCCGCGCGTACTAGCCGGTGTTCGGACTGAAAGAGGGAACCGTCCAGCTTGGCCCGCTTCAGGCCACGCAACACCTCCGCGCGGTCTTCGTCCACGACGAGGTCAAGCCACATGGCGGTGGTGGCGGGCCCGGAAGTGCCCTCGGGGGGGGGATAGCCCAATAGCAGAAAATGGCGCTCCGACCAGACCCCGGTCCCGCTCGGCAGCTCCATGTCGCAGGAGCCCATCTCGGCGGCGTTTAGCGCCAGGTTGAGCCGCTGTTCGGAGGCAGCCTGTGCCTTGACGGCTTCCTTTCTCACTGTTATGTCGTCGAAGGCCGCCAGGGCGGCGACCAGCTCGCCCGCACCGTCGCGAATGGGGCAACTGTTCACGCTGAGGCAACCGAGGCTGCCGTCGGCTCGCAGGAAACAGTACTCGTCACCGATGATGGTCTCCCCCTTGAGGGAACGGACGATGGGGTACTCCTCCACGGCCAGGGGCGAGCCGTCCCTGAACAGCTGCCACTTCTGGTAACCATCCAGGCCCGCCACCTCACCGGGGTCGAAGCCGAAAATGCGCCGGGCCTGCTCGTTGTAAAGGAGCAGACGGCCGGAAGGTGCTTCCACGATGGCCACACCTATCGGCATCTGCAAAACCACGGTCTCGAAGCGGACCCGCTCGAAGGCAAGTTCCTTCTGCATCCGCGCCCTGTCCTGCTCGATCCGCTTGCGCTCCGTGATGTCCCGCGCGATGATCTGGATGGATGGGCGCCCGTGGTAGTCGATCAGGGCCGAGGATGCCTCCACCGAGATTTCCTGGCCGTACAGGTTCCGCAACCGGAGCTCACGCAGCGGGAAGGCCTCCCCCTGTAAAAGCTCGGCCAGGCGCTGCTTTACGAAAGGCAACTCCTCGGGGTAAACCAGCTCAAGAAGCGAGGTGCCCCGGAGTTCTTCCAGCGAGCGGGCGCCAAAGATGCCGAGCGCAGCACAGTTGGCGTACACGAACCTGCCGTCCTGATGGACCACCACCCCGTCCGGCGCGAACTCGACCAGGGTGCGGTACCGTTTCTCGCTCTCCTTCAGGCAGTACTCCAGCTGCCGCCGCTCGGTGATGTCGCGGGCGATGGTGGAGACACCCGTGATGCGCCTTTGGGAGTCGAGGATGGGAGAGAGGGTAAGAGAAACCCACACCTGCCGCCCTTCCTTGGTCATCCGCAGGGTCTCCAGGTTCTCCACCCGCTCGCCGCTGGCGATACGCTCGGTGATCTGCCGCAACTCCTCCCTGCGCTCCTCGGGAACGATAAAGGAGATGTCCCGGCCGACGGCCTCGTCGGCGCGGTAGCCGTAGAGCCGCTCGGCGCCACCGTTCCAGGTGATGACGATGCAATCCAGCGTCTTGCTGATGATGGCATCGTCAGAAGAATCGACGATGGCAGCCAGCTGTGCCCTGACCTGGTCATCGGAGAGCTGTTGTGGGGAACGGTGGTCCTCGGCCATGGCGCCTCGCCAGGTGAGCCTTCAGACGGTCGGCGGGTCCTCGATGAAGCTCCCCCCTTCCGGGTTCGGCTCGAGTGTGAAGTAAAAGGTTGCCCCGCGGTCTACCTCCCCTTCTGCCCAGATCCGGCCACCATGGCGCAGGATGATGCTGTGCACGGTGGCAAGACCTATGGCAGTGCCATCCCAGGTGTATTCACCGGGGCTGTGAATAGTCTGGAATGGCTTGAACAGCTTGTCCATGTACTTCATGTTGAAGCCCGCGCCGTCGTCGCGCACGAAGAAGACCCTCCCTTCGTCCTGCTCGAGGCAGCCGAACTCGATGTGCGATTCCGCCTTCTTGGAGGTGAACTTCCAGGCGTTCCCTAACAGGTGTTCGAGGGCGATCTGCAAAAGCCGCCGGTCACCCCTGACCACCACACCCTGCCGGATGGAGAACTCCACCCTGCGCTCCGGCTCGCTCTGCGAGAAGGTGGCCGCGATGGCGCTGGAAAGACGGCTCAGGTCGACATTCTCGACCACCAGCCGGCATCTGGCGTAGTGGCTCAGGTTGTTGAAGGCGTCGATGATGTGCTTGATCTGCCGGATCACCCGTTCCGTACGCTCGGCATACTGGCGGCAGCCGGGATTGGGGCAGTCGGCGCAATCCTCCAGCAGAGCCTGGCAGAACCCCTCGATCCTCGCCACCGGGGCGCGCAGGTCGTGGGAAACCACGTAGCTGAAGCTCTCCAGCTCCCTCAGGCTCGCCTGCAGCTGGGAGGTCCGCTGGATGACCCGCCGTTCCAGCTCGTCAGTCAGCAGCCGGATCCGCTCCTCCGCTTCCTTGAGTTCGGTGACGTCGTGCGAGGTGCCTATCATCAGGGAGGGGATGCCGGTGCCGTCCACCAGGACCTCCGCCTCCAGCCTCAGGATCCGCTGGCTGCCGTCCTCCCTCTGGATGCGGCAGAACAGGGGGCCCACCGACTGGCGGTTTTCGACCCCCTCCTTCATCACCTCTTTTACGGTCTCCCGGTCCTCCTGGACGAATCGCTCCAGGAAGCCCTGGTAGGTCACCTCGAAGCCCCCAGGTTCGAAACCGCAGATCCGGTACATCTCGTCGGACCAGTTCATTTCGCCGTCGGTGAGGTCCCACTGCCAACTCCCCAGGTGGGCGATGCGCTGGGCCATGGCGAGCTGCATCTGGCTTTCCACGATGCGCTGGTTGACCTCGCCCACCAGCCGCTTCAACACGATCTGTTCCAGGATCTTGTCGATGACCCCGAACAGCTCCTCGTAGTTGATAGGTTTCAGTACGTAGTGGTGGACCCCTATCTCGATGGCGCTCAGCAGGTAGGAGGTGTCGGAGTGGGCGGTGACGGCGATGATGCAGGCCTCGGGATGGGTCGATTTGATCTCCCTCGACATGCGGATGCCATCCATGACCGGCATGTTGATGTCGGTCACCACGATGTCGGGGGTATGCTCACGGTAGAGGTCGAGGGCGACCGCTCCGTTTTCGGCAGAGAATATCTTCAGCTTGGGGTAATTCATGGCGAGCATCCGGCTCACCATGCTCCTCGCGTCGGATTCATCCTCGACGTACAAGAGAGTGGCGCCGCTTATGTCGTAGGAAAGCGGTCCGGTACTGCGTCCATGAGCCGTCGACTCTTCCATGTCCCCGCCATCCTGGCGTCCCCGTCCAAAAGGGATCCGCCGGTCCCCCTTCTCCTGACTCCTGCCTCCACACCACCCGTTCGGGCAAATGTCAGGCAGCTAACCTTTTATCTTACCCAGCGCCCTCTGCAGCCGCTCCGCGGTCATCGGCTTGAAGAGGTAGTCGATCACCCCCAGCTGCTGGCAGCGTTCCTGGTCGACATCGTTGTCAGAGGAGGTTAACACCAGCACCGGCAACCCCTGCAGCTTCGGATTGTTCCTGATGGTCTGCAGCACGCCGATGCCGTTCATCTTGGGGAGCTTGAGGTCGAGAAACACCAGCCGGATCAGCTGCCAACTGCCGTCCTCCACCATCTTCAGCAGGAGCTCGGAGGCCTCCTCGCCGTCGCGCACCACCACGATCTTCTCGGCGCAAAGCTTCCCGATGATCCGGCTGGCCAAGAAGGCGTCGTCGGCGTTGTCCTCGATCAGCAGGATGCACGGCTCAGCCATCGCCCCCTCCATAAACGGCAAGGCCGGGCAGACCAAAGGGACGATCTTCGGCGGCTCGGCCGGCACAGATTACGGATCTGTGATAACTACAGTCATAAACAGTACAATTGCCCTTCATTCTATCCCGCCCCACACCGATGTCAACACGACAAGATGTGTACTCTCTAACAATTACACCCCTTGATCCATCAGAGGCTAACAGAAGAAGCTGCACTCTGTCACAATCCAGCCACACGATGGCTGGATCGGCAGCTCAGAGCATGCTTTCAGCACGGCTCATCCTGTGCCCGCTATCTCTAATTGTGCCAAACTTCAACCGGATGCTTCAACCACTATCCGAAATTCAGCCCCTTCTGCGGTGTTGCGGACGGACAGCCTTCCCGGGATGTTCTTTTCGATGATGATCTTGGACATGTACAGACCGATGCCGGTCCCCTTCTCCGGGCCCCGGGTGGTGAAGTAGGGATCGAAGATCTTGTCGATGACCGCCGGATCGATCCCCCCCGCGTTGTCAGCCACGGTAACCACGGCGGTCCCCCCGTCCTTCCCGATCTCTATGGCGATCCTCCGTTCGGCCACCTGGCGGTCGAGGAAGGCGTCCCGTGCGTTGAAAAGGAGGTTGAGGATCACCTGTGAGAACTCGTTGGGATGCCCCATGATCACCGGCTCCCCCTCCACCCGCACATCCACCTTGATGCCGAGCTGCTTGAAACTGTCCTCCACCAGGGAAAGGGTCTGCTCGACCACCTCCTTCACCTGGAAGGCGACCCTCTCCTTGTCCGGCTTGAAGAAGTTTCTGAAATCGTCGATGGTCTTCGAGGTGTGGGCCAAAAGCTTCATGAACTTCGCCACGCTCCCCTTCAGGTAATCGCGGCTGAATTCACCCTTGTCGTAGATCATGGGGAGTTCTTGAACGATCAGCCCCAGCTCGTTGAGCGGCTGACGCCACTGGTGGGCGATGTTGCTGATCATCTCGCCCAGGGCGGCCAGCCTGCTCTGCTGAAGGAGCAGACGCTCCTTTTCGCTCAACTCCTCCAGGGCCTTGAGTCGCTGGGAGGTCTCCTCCTCGAGTTCGAAATAGGTCCTCTCCAGCTCCTGGTGCTGCATCTGCAGCTTCTTGCGACTGAGCTCCAGGTCCAAGGTCCTCTTGGCCACCCTGAGCTCCAGTTCCTCGTTGGCCCGCTCCAGCGCACCGATCAGCTCGCAGTTGAGGATGCTGATGCCGACCATGGAGGCGATCCCCATCAGCAGGCTGATGTCCCGCTCCACCAGGGGTTTCTTGGCCTTGACGTTCTCCACCGCCAAGACGCCCAAGGGCGACTCCTCCACCACGATGGGGCAGCAGATGAATGCCTGGGTGCCGGTGGTGCTCGCGCAGGCGAGGCTTTTCTGCCCCAGCGTCTCCTTGGCTTCCTCCAGGTCGTTGACCAGGAATGGACGCCTGGACAGGAAGGAATCGACGTAGACATCCCGCGAGCCGTCGGCCTCCTCCAGCCGGAACGGAAAAGCGTTCAGGCAGAGCAGCTGTTCGCTGGAGTAGCCGTAGCTTGCCCGCACCTCCAGCCTGCTGCGGTCGTTGGCCGCCAGCAGGATCACCCCGCGGTCGTAGTCCAGCCGGTGCTGCATGACCAGGGCCACCTCCGGCAGCATCTCCTCCACGCTGGTGAAGGAGCCGAGCGTCTGGCCGATCTCGTTGGTAAGCATGGCGTTGTTGTAGTTGAGGTCGATCTGGTCGAGCAGGTTGTCCATGGACTCCTTGGTGTTGTTGAGGCTCGCCTTGAGCGCCCGTTTCTCCCCCTTCTCGGCCCCCAGGGCGAGCGCCAGGAAGACCGTGATGGTGGCGGGGAGCAAGCTGGCGATAAGGCCCCAGCGCCCGGTGAGCGCCAGGGTGAGGTTGAAGACGGCGACGAAGACCCCCACCACGTTGCGCAGCTTGCGCAAAAAGACGTAGAGGCTCTTGTCCCAGCTGATCAGGTAGCGGCAGACCCGGTCCCCGCGAAAGACGCATTCAGGGTGCTGGATGCTCGGCAGATGCTGGAGCTCCGGCACGTATTGCAGGTCGGTGAGCTTGTGGTTGAAGATCAGCACGATGGCCTGGAAAAAGCCGATCCTGTTCTCGCACTGGTACTGCTTTTCCAGCCCCTCCTCCAGGGGGGTGACCACGATCTCCACCATGTTGGAGCTTAAGGGGCGCGACTCGTAGCTTGACGACCGGGTGAAATTGGCGGTCGCCTTGTTGATGATCTCGAAGGCGCTGGAGGCGTCCACCAGCCCGAGGATGTACTGCCGCATGGCGCCCAGCACATCCGGAGAGGCGGCGTAGCGCCCGGCTTCCAGGGCGATCTTGGGATTGCCGGTCAGTTGCACGAGCTTCTCGTAGAAACGGTCGACCTGCTCCTGCTTGAACCAGTGCGCCTGGTCGGCCACCTCGTACTCCTTCATGCCGGCGTGGCTCAGCAGCTCCGAGACGTTGATGTAGCTGTACTTATGCTTGATGAGCAGGATGAAGGAGTTGATGATCCTGCTGTTGTAGAGCGGCTTGTCGGCCAGTCGCGATTCCATGTCAGCTCTCCGCCACCGAGTGGTCGCTCTTTCTGGCCATCTTGAAGAGCCCCTGGCAGTATTCGAAATAGTTGTCGGTGTACTGGAGGTTGAGTATCCAGAGCAGGTAGGTCTTCTCGTAGGGGACCAGATGGCGGTCCAGCCAGGAGAGCGGGTAGCCCAGCACCGGCATCTCGTTCCCTTCATAGTGACGGCTTGCCTCTTCCATACAAAGGTCGACCAGTTCACGGGGAAGATCCTCGTCCAGCACCATCAAGGTGACGCAACTGGTCAGGTCGGACATGTTAAAACCGGCATCGGTGCGGTTGACCAGCAGGAAAGCCTTCAGGCTCCCCTCCTTTTTCAGCGAGTAGTGGAACTTCTCCTTGGTGAAGCCCAGTGCACGGTACTCGCGCTCGAGGTCGTCCCGCCCGGCCATCTGCGGATCGAGGTCGAAGGCCTCCAGCAGCAGCCCCCCCGAGCGGAAGCGGTAAAAGCTCGCCAGTTCGGCCAGGTCGAAGTCGCTGCTGGCTGTGCATTCCCACCCCGCAGGCAGCTCTTTCGCCCCGCTTCCCTGAAAGTGGAAGTAGCCGAAGCTGTCCTGGGAGCAGACCCGTGCATCCTGGTTGCTCCGCGCGAACCCGCCGAACACCCGGCTGGGGAATTTGTTGTCGGGGCGATAGTAGCAGTAGACGTGGCGCAGGTGGGCGAAGGTGAAATTCTCCAACTCGTTCAGGTACTGCCCCACCTGTTCCAGGACGGCGAGGCCGGCCTTGATGGTGACGGATTTTCGGGCCGCATGGTGGTGGATCATCCACGAGCTGCTGTAAAAGCGCACCATGGCCAGGTGTCCCAGGATGGCGCCGCGGTCCAGGTAGATGAAATGACGGGCGATGTCGGGGTTGTCGCCGTAGAGCCTGGCGTAGGTGCGCTTGATCTCCTCCTTGTTGGCCTGGAAGTGTGCGTATTTGCCGGGATAGATGAAGCCGGTCTCGAAGAAGAAATCCCACAGGTCGTTCATGTCGACCTCGGTGCAGACGTAGGAGCGCTGGTTGCCGGCCTGGTGCAGCATGGAGAGAAGCCTCACGTGGTCGCGGATGTCCATGTCGAGGATGACAGCGCCGCAGCGCACCGTCTGCTCCCGCCCCTCCTCACCGGGGTTGCGGGAGACCACCTGGGCGGTGCAGGTCATGCTGAAACCGTGGGCGAAGTTGATCTTCAGCTGCGGGATAACCATCCCCACCATCAGCACGCAATCCCCCTCCCTCTCCTCCACGGCGAAGCCGGTGCCGGAGATGTCAAGGACCTTGAGATTCACCCTTTTGCCGATCAGGGGATGATCGAAGAGCACGTTGGGCGAAGGGACCAGTCGCTGACGCGCGTTGCGGAAGCGTTTGCTCTTGAACCTCTGGATGCTGTTGTCCACCGGCCTCAGCACGACCGTTATCAGGCCGTCCTCGCGGTGGCTCACCATCTCGAAAGGGCCGGAACAAAAGGTGGAGCCCCCCTTGCCCAGCCGCAGGTTGAAGGCGCCGTCGGGATTGAACCACGGGAAGCTGGCCGGGGGCGCCACGCTCCCGGCCAGCCGCACCGAGATCGGGGTGAAGTCGAGCAGTTCCCCTTCCAGGAGGGCTGCGTGCTGCATCATCTGGGCGGTCACCCCCGAGGTCTCGTGCCGTCTGATCCTCCTTGCCTCGAACTCGCGGCAGGCGGGTGGCAGCACCAGCGAGAGCCCCTGCTCGTCCAGCTGCACCGCCTCGGAGACCACCACCAGGTATTTCTTGCCGTCCGGGATCAGCAGATGGTCGAACCGGTAGCTCTTCAACAGCGCCTGCAGGCTCTCACGTTCCGTCCACAGGCATTCCAGCCGCTCTCCGGCGCAGGGAAGCGGCCTGGCGTGCAACAGGAGCTCGTTGTCGTAGAGCAGGTGCCGCAAAGCGACCAGGATGAACTGGTCCTGGAAGTTGATGTAGTTCAGGCGGTTGACCAGGTGGGCCTTGTTTACCGGCTTGCCTGATTCCAGGCGCTCCGCGCTATCCGCCACCATACCAGGTGAGACCTCACCCATTGCGCTCCCCGCTGTCGTTACCTGTGGGCAGTTCGAGACGGAACCGGGCGCCCTCTTTGGCGTTGGCAACCAACAGTCTGCCCCCCATGTTCTTCTCGATGATGCTCTTGGACATGAAAAGCCCCACGCCGGTGCCGCCGTCCGGCCCTTTGGTGGTGAAGTAGGGATCGAAGACCTTGTCGATGATTTCGGCCGGGATGCCGCCGCCGTTGTCGGTCACCTCAACCACGGCACGCCCGTCTTCATCCTTGACTGCGACGGTGATGGTGGGGCTCTCTACGGCGCGCGAGATGAGGGCGTCCCTGGCGTTCATGAGGATGTTGAGGATGACCTGGGAGAACTCCCCCGGGTAGCCGATCACCACCGGGTCGGCTGGAGCCTCCAGCTCGATGGCTATCTGGCCTGCCTTGAACCCCTCCCGCACGAAGCCGCAGACCTTGGAGACCACGTCCAGCACACGGAATTCCACCTTTTCCCGCTCTGGCCTGAAGAAGGTGCTGAAACCCTCGATGGTCCTGGACATCTTGCGAATGACCTCCATGGTCTTGGTCAGGTTGGCGTCGATGAACTCCGGTGTGAACTCCCCGAGCCGCTGGGTCAGCTGCAGGTCCTGGGCCAAAAGCCCCAGGGTGTTGAGCGGCTGGCGCCACTGGTGAGCGATGTTGTTGATCATCTCGCCCATGAAGGCCTGGCGCCCCTGGATGATCAGCTGGTCGTCGCGGCGCCGCTCTTCGGCCACCGCCTGAGCGACCAGCTGCTTCACGGAACTCTTGAGGTCGCTGTACTCCTGCTCGGCCTTTTCCCTGGCTCCCCTCTCCCGGCGCAGCTCCAGCACCTTCTGGTCGAGCTTTCTCGACAACGACTCCATCTGCATCCTGTTCAGCTCGCACCGCTCGGCCAGCGGGGCGTCCGGCACCGGCAGCTGTTTTTTCTGGTGCTCCCGTATCACATCCCTGATCATTCGGAGGAAATCGTCAAGTTCCATCGGCTTGATCAAAAAGCGCGAGGCTCCCAGCTTCATGGCCAGCCGTCGGTCATCAGCGGCGATGTAGGTGGCAGAGTAGAAAACGAAAGGAATGCCGCGCAGGCGGTCGTCGGTCTTGACCCGGCGGCAGAGCTCGAAGCCATCCAGCTCCGGCATGAGGATATCCGAGATGATGAGTTGCGGCGGGGAGTGGTCGGCCCTGGCCAGCGCCTGCACCCCGTTGGCGACGCTCTCCACCCGGTACCCCTGCTTGAGCAGCGCCCGTTCCAAAAAGACCCTCGAGTTTTCGTCGTCGTCCACGATCAGGATCTTCATGTCCATGTCGTTTCTCCCGTCACCGCCCCTTGGCCTGGACGCCCTCCCGGAGATCTCGTGTGATGGTCATGGTGAAGGTGCTTCCTTTCCCCGGCACGCTCTGGATGGAGATGCTCCCCCGCAGGATATCCTCGCAGAGCTTGCGGGTCAGGTAGAGCCCCAGGCCGGTGCCGCCGGTTCTGATCCTCAGGGGGGAGTCCAGCCGCTCGAAAGGCTGGAACAGCTTGGGGAGATCCTCGGCCCGGATGCCGATGCCGGTATCAGTGACCAGCAAAGCCACCTCCCCCACCCCTAAGCGGGCCGCCACCCGGATGCCGCCCCGCTCGGAGAACTTCACCGCATTGCCGATCAGGTTGATCAGGCACTGCAGCAACCTCTTACGATCGGTGAAAAGGGTGAGCCCGCAGGGGACCTCCACCTCCAGGCGGAGCCCCTTGGCGGTAAGCTCAGGCTGGGCGCCGTCGGTCGCCTCCCTGACCACTTCGCGCAGCTCGACCGGCTCGGGATAGGCGTCGGTTTTCCCCGCCTCCAGCTTGGAGATGTCGATCACGTCGCTCACCAGCGACAGTAGGTGCAGGGATGAGGCGTAGGCCCGGGAGAGGTTGTCACGCTGCTCGTGGTTGAGGTCGCCGGAGAGCCCGTGCAGGGTCATGCTGAGGAAGCCGAGGATGGAGTTGAGCGGGGTGCGCAGCTCGTGGGAGGTCATGGCGATGAACATCGACTTCAGGCGGTCGAGTTCCTGGAGCCTGGTGTTGGCGCTCTCCAGCTCGGCGGTCCTCTGGTGCACACGGCTCTCCAGTTCGGCGTTCAGCAGGCTCAGTTGCTCCTGGAGCTGCCTGAGCTCGGTGATGTCCTGCACCACACCCACCAAACAGCCGTTCCCTCCCGCCTCGCCCGCTTGCAGACGGAGGTCCTTGACCAGCACGACCCGCTGGGTGCAGTCCGGGCGGACGATCCGGTATTCGAAAGGCTCCACACTTCCTCCCTGCAACGCCTCGCTCATGGCCCGTTCCAGCTTCAAGGCGTCTTCCGGGTGCACAAGTCTCGCCAGCTGGGAAGGGCTGCCGTCGAAGGAGCCGGAGGCGACCCCGTAGGCGTCGGCAAGCTCTTCAGACAGGTAGAGTCGGTCTGCCTCCACGTCCCAGACCCAATTGCGGCCGAGACGGGCGAGCGAGTGAGCCAGGCTCCGGTCTTTCGTCTGCTCAGCAGTGGGAGCCGCCATCGGCCTCTCCTATCACCATCTTGATCTGGGCGATGATGTCGCGGGTGTCGAACGGCTTCTCGATGTAGCAGTTGCAGCCAGCGGCCAGCATTCGTTCCCGGTCTTCGTTGAGGGCGTTGGCGGTCATGGCGATGACGGGGATCCTGTGCCCCAACTCCTGGCGGATGCGGCAAAGCACCTCGGTGCCGTGGATGTCGGGCAGCTGCACGTCCAGGATAATGAAGTCGGGCCGCTCGCTGATGGCCAGCTCGCACCCCTCCAACCCGGTGATGGCGCGCAGCGTCTTAAAGCCGGATTTCTCCAGCAACCTACCAATCAGGACCATGTTGTCGGGATGATCTTCTATGATGAGCGCGGTCGTCATTACTTCCCTCCTGGTGAGTTGTTCATCCGGCCCC
>NZ_DATFBA010000255.1:0-11534 GCF_035254065.1 Geomonas sp. | reverse complement strand
CGAGCTCACCGCGTGCCGATACTCCTCGGCGATCAGCTCCACGCCGCTTGCCCCCTCGTGCACCTCGGCGAAGCCGAGCTTCTTCAGCCCGGCGGCCAGCTGGCCCGGGCTTGCGTAGTGGAAGAAGGCGGGGAAGGAGCAGCCGAGCACGGCCACCACCGGCACCCCCGACTCGAACAGCCGCTCGGTCACCCCCACGTTGTCGGCGATCACCTTGGCGTGCTGGGGGCAGGTGCTCAGGCAGTTGCCGCAGCCGATGCAGCGCTCGGGGATGATCTCGGTGTAGCTTCTCTCGACCTTGATGGCCTTCACCGGGCAGCTCCTCACGCAGGAGTAGCACTTCCGGCATTGCTCGGTCAGGGTGACGATGGGGTACATGGAACCTCGCGGGGTACGGTAATGGGTCGGGTGGGGGGAGTAATCGGGGTGATTGTAACCTATCGGGGAAAAGTGTGCAAGTTTTGGCACAACGGCGGAGGCAGTACCCACAAAAAAAAACCCTAGCGACTAGGAGGGCAAGTCGACTAGGGGAAAGGAGGATCCGATGATCCTCCGCAACTCTTATCTCTAGCATCATTATACCGCCCGGGTCATACCGCTGCAAGTGACTAAATCTTCGGAAAAAATTCCCTCTTCATTTCGACAGCTGGGACCGCAAAGCCGCTTTCAGCGCGCCTCTACCCGTCGGTCGGCGCGGGGCATCCCCGGTTAAACGGGAGGATTGCGCTCGATCGCGGGAAAAAAGGTTGACCTTGTATACATAATAATTATGATGGCGGGGCCTGTTTTCCATGCAATACGGGCTAGGTGGCCACCGTACAGAGGAAGGGATCGACCCATGAACTACGAGAAGAGACAGTTGCAGCGCGGCTATGCCAATCGGATGCTCACCATCGACCTCGCCGGGGGCATGATCGCCCTGCCGGAGCTTTCCCCCGAGGTCCGAGACTACTTCATCGGCGGCCGCAGC
Source organism: Geomonas sp. (assembly GCF_035254065.1). Taxonomy (GTDB): domain Bacteria; phylum Desulfobacterota; class Desulfuromonadia; order Geobacterales; family Geobacteraceae; genus Geomonas. The sequence continues at coordinate 10,564 of NZ_DATFBA010000255.1, read as the reverse complement.
TTGGGCCTCTACCTCCTGCACCGCTTGACCACCCCCGCAACCAGTCCGGGCGACCCGGAGAACCCGCTCATCCTGGCCAACGGTCCCTTGGGCGGCATCCCGCAGTTCCCCGGCACCGCCAAGGCGATGGCGGTCGCCCTCTCCCCCACCACCGGCGTCCCCGGGGTCTCCAACTTCGGCGGCTACTTCGGCGCCTTCCTGAAATACGCCGGTTTCGACGCCCTGCAGGTCACCGGCAAGGCCGCAAGCCCCACCCTGATCGTCATCAACGGCTTCACCGGCGAGATCGTGGTGGAGGAGGTGGCGGCCGACGACGAGGCCTTCCACCTGCAGGAGGAGATCGAGGCGCGATTCGTGGCGGCCGGCTACGCGCGGCGCAACATCGCCTTCATGTCCACCGGGGTGGGGGCCGCCAACACCAGCTACGGCTGCATCAACAGCCACTACTTCGACGTCACCAAGCCTGCCAAAGACGGCGGCAAGGGGGTCTGGCGCTCCAAGCAGGCCGGACGGACCGGCATCGGCTCGGTCATGCGGGACAAGAACCTGCTGGCCATCGTGGTGCTGGCCGACTACCCGCACGGCGAGAACCCCTACGGCGCCGCCGACTGGGAGAAGGTCTGCTCGGCGGGCAGGAGGCTGCACCAGGTGGTCAAGGAGGTCGACCCGAAGCAGCTGCAGATGCACCGCAAGGGGAGCGTGGGGCTGATCACCTTCATGAGCAAGGACGAGTACCAGTCGCTGCCGGTCCACAACTACCAGAAAGGGTCCGATCCCCGGGCTCCCCAGATCTGCGGCAACCACTACGCCAAGCACCTCTTCGAGCACCGCGGCATGGACGGCTGCTTCCCCGGCTGCAACCTGCAGTGCAACAAGGGGGGGTGGGTCACCCTTAGCTCCGGGAGCCACGCCGGCGAGCGGGTCTGGGTGGACGGACCCGAGTACGAGACGGCCGCCGGCTTCGGCTCCAACCTCGGCATCTGGAACCCCGAGTTCGTCATGGAGGCCAACTGGCACTGCGACAACTACGGCATCGACACCATCTCCACCGCCACCATCATGGCCTTCATCATGGAGTGCTTCCAGCGCGGCTTCCTCACCCCGGCCGACGCTGACGGGCTTAAGCTTTGCTGGGGGAACGAAGAGGCGGCACTTACCTTCCTGCACCGGCTGGCGCACGGCGAGAGCGAGCTGGCGCGGCAAGCGGGCAAAGGGATGATCGAGCTTGAGACCTGGGTGGCAAACCGCCACCGGGAGCGCTCCGGCGTCGATGTGCGGGCTGAGCTCGCCATCTTCGCCATGCACACCAAGGGGCTCCCCTTCTCCTTCTACCGCACCCACCGCTCGCTCTCCATGCAGGGCTCCTACGCGGCCGCCAGCGACATCGGCGCCCACCACGCGGCCGCCTGGCTGATCAAGGCCGACCTTCTCGGTGCCTTCCCCACCTTCGAGGAGAAAGCGCGGGCGCTGATGACCTACCCGCGGGTGCGGCTGGGGAACGACAACCTGGGGGTCTGCAAGCTCCCCTGGGTGGACGTCTTCAACCCGGCATCGGCCAACCGGGCAGCGGGCGACGTCTTCATCAACCCCGCCTCCCAGGAGATCTACGCCGACTTCTACAACGGCGTCTTGGGGACCGAGCTCGGCTGGGAGGAGATCTTCGAGCAGACCGACCGCGACATCAACCTGCAGCGGGTGATGAACGTGATGCGCTACGGCGCCGGCACCGTCGACCAGGACTGGATCCCGGACCGCGCCATCGGACCGACCGAGGACACCCTCTACGAGACGGAGCAAGAGTACAACGACGCCGAGCTTGCCCGCCTTTTGGGAGAGGAGAGCGCCGCGGTGGCGCCCCTGCCGACCGCCCAGAAGCGGCCGCTTTTGATGGAGCTGCGCAAAAAGGAGCTGCGCAAGCTGATCGGGGTCTACTACCAGCAGAGGGGCTGGACCGAGCAGGGGATTCCCACCGTGGAGTCGCTCAAGCAGCTCGGGCTCTGGGAGCACCTGACCAGCGAGACCCGGGAGCGGCTGACGGCACTTGCCTGAAGGTGAACGCAAAAAAGGCAGGGGGAATTCCCCCTGCCTCGGCTATTGGAAACGGCTTTCCTCGCCACCGGCGGCTGCAGCGCACTCAGGCGCAGCCTCCCCGGAGCGGCGGGTCAGTGTACTTTTTTCGGATCCTGCGAGGCTACGAACTCTTCAATGGTAAGCACCAAGGTCCTGTCGTGGACGCCATCCATGTTGACCAGCAGCTCGGATATCTCCATCATCTGGTTCGACAGCCAGGCTTGGGTGAAGAGGTCCAGCGGCACCGGGTACGGCTCGAACTTCGCCAGTACCAACCGGGCGTTGTGAAGGTATTCAACGACCCGCTCCCTGTCTGACCAGACTGGCAGCGAATAGCCGCTCTCATCCAGCTCCAGGGCGTAGATATTCTGATGTTCCCCCCTTGCTACCCAGACCTTCCCATCGGCTTCTACTTCCTGCAGAAAGATCTTTTCACCGATAAATTCGACGGTCATCGTCTTCACCTCCCTGAGGCGATAGAAACGCGCCCTCGTCCTCGATTATACAGGAGTCCATTAAAAGATCAAAAAGGTCTTATTGCTGAGGATCCCAAGGCGGGTGACGAGGTGCCGAGGGAGCGGCCACGGTGGCCCACAAAGCGCGGCGAGCTGCGCGGGCGCGAGTGAGCCGGCTGGGGAGCGCAAAGGGAAAGTAACTTGACCGAAGGCGGGACGCGTGGCACAGTTGGGGTCTTAACGGTCAGGGGCCTCCGTCATGGCGGCGCGCCCCTTAAGCTGCGGCAGCCGGCCCTGTTCTGCTCGCATACTGGGGCGGGAGCTGCGCCGGAGCGCTTCGGGAGGGTAGCGCGATGAAACGGACCATAGCGGCGGTGATCCTTGTTCTCTTTGCCTGCAACTGGGCCTTTGCCGAGAGTTCGGTCTGGAAAGCCCAGAAAGGGAACGCAGTGATCTACCTGGGGGGGACCTGCCACGTGCTCCGCCAAAGCGACTTTCCCCTTCCCCCCGAGTTCGCCAAGGCCTACGGCGCCTCCCAGGTGGTGGTCTTCGAGGCCGACCCCGGCGAGCTCCAGGACCCGGCCATGCAGAAAAAGGCGCTGGCGAGATCGATCTACCCCGACGGCAGCACCATCGACAAGCACCTCTCGCCCGACACCTACGCCCAGCTTGCCGCCTACTGCCAGGCGAACAACATCCCGCTGGCCGCCCTGAGGCAGTTCAAGGTCTCGGTCGCCATGGTGTCGCTCACCTTTCTCGAGCTGATGAAGCTGGGGGTCGACCAGAAGGGGGTCGACTACTTCTTCTACGAGCTCGCCAAGAAGGAGGGGAAGAAGGTCGAGGCGCTGGAAAGCGCCGATGAGCAACTGGAGGCGCTGGTCACCATAGCCGACGGCAACGAGGACGAATTCGTCAGCTACGCCATCAGGGATCTGGGCACCCTCAAGGAGAGGTTCGCCGAACTCGCCGGTGCCTGGCGGACCGGCGATACCGTGAAGCTGAACGAGCTGCTGGTCTCCCAACTCAGGACAGAGGATCCCAAGGAATACCAGAAGCTGGTAGTCGACCGGAACAGGAAGTGGCTGCCGGCGATTCTGGGCTACCACGCCTCTCGCCAGACCAGGCTGGTGCTGGTGGGGGCCGCCCACCTGGTAGGCCCGGACGGCATCCTCGAGGCGCTCAAGAAAAAGGGGTACCGGGTAGAGAAGCTGTAGGGCGATCAGGATGCCGCTGGCGGACGGTGGCGGCAACTCCCCGTTGAAACGGGACCAGAGGGCGGCCAGGTTGAGGTGGTAGGTATCACAGCGGCGCACGGAGGCAAGGAGAGGGTAGTTGGGATAGGGGTACAGCCCGTAGTGGTGGCGGACCGGATCCGGACATGAGAAGAGTTAGCCACAAAAAGGGCGAAAAGATAGCCGCGGGCCCCGAAGTGCCCCCGGCCGTCATCTCGGCGCGCTGGTCATCTCAGCTCGTGGCGCGGGATGGAGAGGATCTCCTCGATGAACCTCAGGTGACGCTGTTCCTGGGAGTAGTTGTTGAGGATGACCGTCTTGATCTCGTCGGGCCACTGCAGGGCTGCCGCCTTGGCGTATTTCCTGTTGGTCAGGATCTCGTTCGCCTTCATCACCTCCACGGCCCCGATCGAGCCGGAGGCGCTCATCAGGAAGGTGAAGAGTTCCATCAGGTACCCCTTGAAGTCAGGCTTGCGCTCGGCAGGAGTGCCCCCCAGGTCCACGATGGCCGCTGACAGGTTCTCGATGTGGTTCTTGTGATCATCCTGGTAGCGCGCCAGCCTCCTGCAGAGGTCCTCGTACTCCAGATGCTTGAGGACCTGGTTATAGGCTTCCACCGCATCCACATCCAGCTGTATCAGGTCGTTCAACCGATCGATCATCTCGTTGTTGTCCATGGGCTCCCCCTTCACCGGAAATAGCCACATCGGTCGATGCTCCCTCCTCTTTCGATTGTAAACTATCTGATCTTACCCTCGCAAGGCCGCCGGTGGTGGCATATCCTTGCGCCGTGATCTTCGCCGACACGCAATTCTATTGACATCGACAGCCGTATGACGTATACACGATCTTTCGCTTTCCCCCGTATTTTCAATATGTTGAATGCTATTCATTGGGGTTGGCTATTGTTGAAGGGGCCAATATTCCCTTTGGGCGTCGCCTCCCCGATGTTCGCAGGCAAAACCAAATTTCACGAGAGAGAAACGATGATCAATTTGAAACCCGAAGTTGTCGCCCAGCTTGAGCGCGTGCTGGGTTCCGTTGAAATGCTGCTCCCCAGGGCCATCAAGCCGGTGGACTGGGCCACCTGCCATGCCGCCAACTGGCGCCGCCACTCCTTCTCCGGCTATCTCGAGCCGGTCAAGGTGACCGACAACACCCGCCTGGAAGAACTTCTGGGCGTGGAGAAGCAGCGCGAGATCATGGAAAGCAACACCAAGCAGTTCCTGAAGGGGCTCCCCGCCAACAACGCCCTCCTCTGGGGCTCCCGCGGCACCGGAAAGTCGTCGCTGGTCAAGGCGCTCCTCAACAAATACGCAGCGCAGGGGCTTAGGGTCATCCAGGTCGAGAAGGAGGACCTGATCTACCTCTCGGAGATCTTCAGCGCCGTGGAGAACGAGCCGTACCGCTTCATCCTGCTGTGCGACGACCTCACCTTCGAGGTAGGGGAGCTGAGCTACAAGATGCTGAAGAGCGCGCTGGACGGCTCCGTCTACTCCGCCCCCGACAACGTCCTCATCTACGTGACCTCCAACCGCCGCCACCTGCTGCCCGAGTACGAGTCCGACAAGATCGGCGGCAAGTTCGTGAACGGCGAGCTGCAGCAGAGCGAGGCGATGGAGGAGAAGGTTTCCCTCTCCGACCGTTTCGGCCTCTGGGTCGCCTTCCACGTCTTCAGCCAGGACCGCTACCTGGACGCCGTCCGTCTCTGCGTGGAGCGGGAGGCTGCCAAGCGGGGGGTGAACATCCCGTTCGACAAGGACCTGGAGCTGGATGCCATCCAGTGGTCGCACGACAAGAGCAAGCGCTGCGGCCGCACCGCCTACCAGTTCTCCAAGCACTGGGTCGGCCGCTACCTGCTCGCCCAGAGCTGAGAGACTGCCTAACCAGCTTCCCCACTACAGACAGGCTCCCCTGAAGCGCTCGTTTCAGGGGAGCCCCTGCTCCCCCACCAGGCAGTTAGCTGCCTAAAAGTAGAAAAATGACCATGCCGCCGAGTGCACGGAGGTATAAGCTCCCCTCAACACAGGCTTATTCCCTCTTTACAGGTGGACGCCCCCCCCTGAAAGGGTTTTCTGTCCCTCGCCTCCCGCCTTGACTTTCGAGGCAGCCGAAGTAAAACTTTTCACTTTCCACGATGTACCAAGCAGGGGCCGCCCCATCTCATCAGACCACCATGCTTATCAGCTTCGCCCTCGATACTTTTTGTGCGGCACAGAGGACGACTCACGTCTATGGTCAGCAGGAAGCACATCGGGTACGCAATGAGTTGTCGGGTCTGGCACAATTTCCACCTCCGGGGAACTAACTCCTGGCAGAGCACAGTCTGTGCCGCCCTGTCGGCGGCAGGGGTCACCACCTATCCGTTGTCCGATAGCGGGCGGGGACCGGGACTGCTCTTTTTTGACGAGGTCACCCCTGCGCTTTGTCAGTGCACGCAGGAACTGAGCGAATCGGGACGGGAGCGGGTTCTGGCGGTGGCGCTCGGCCAGCAGCCGACCAACAGCGGGATCTGGAGCCTGATGGAAGCGGGGGCTTCGGACGTGCTGACCTGGGATGATTCCACCCGCTTTACTCAGGACCTTGCCCTGCGCCTGGAGCGCTGGCAGACGGTGAACCGCGTGCTGGAGTCGTCCCTGGTCACCAGGAACCTGGTGGGGCAGAGTCCCGCCTGGCGTGATGTGCTGCGGCAGGTGGTGGAGGTGGCCCACGTCACCGATGCCCCGATCTACCTCACCGGCGAGAGCGGCACCGGGAAGGAGCTGATGGCGCGTCTCATCCACAGCCTGGACTGCCGCCCGCGCAAGCGCGACCTCGTGGTGCTCGACTGCACCACGGTGGTCCCGTCCTTGGCGGGCAGCGAGTTCTTCGGGCACGAAAAGGGGGCTTTCACCGGTGCCTTCCAGGCACGCGAGGGCGCCTTCGCCATGGCCGATGGCGGCACGCTCTTCCTGGATGAGGTCGGGGAGCTGCCGCTCGAGTTGCAGGCGCAGCTGTTACGCGTGGTGCAGGAGAAGATCTACAAGCGGGTGGGGGGCAACAGCTGGCTGAAGACCGAGTTCAGGCTGGTCTCCGCCACCAACCGGAGCCTGGTGGAGGAGGTCGGCTGCGGCAAATTTCGCAGCGACCTGTATTACCGCATAGCGGGGTGGAGCTTCAGGCTGCCCCCGCTTCGGGAGCGGCTGGAGGACATCCTGCCGCTGGCCCGCCACTTCATGGCCGACCTGGCCCCCGACGGGGCGTCTCCGGAACTGGACCCGCCGGTTGCCGAATTCCTGTTGCAGCGCCGCTACCCGGGCAACGTGCGGGACCTGCGCCAGCTGATGGTGAGGATCATGGCGCGCCATGTCGGCAGCGGGCCGGTCACCGTGGGAGACATACCGGATGAGGAGCGCCCCCGTTGCGGCTTCACCAGCTTCAACTGGTGCGATCCGCACTTCGAGGAGGCCATCCGCAATGCGCTCGTTTTCGGAGTCGGGCTCAAGGAGATCGGTCGGAGTGCGGAGGACACTGCGGTGCGCATTGCGGTCGGAGCCGAGGCCGGCAACCTGCAGCGGGCGGCCAAGCGACTGGGGGTAACGGACCGGGCGCTTCAGCTGCGACGGGCAGGAAGGCAGAACGGAAGCGGCACCATGGCAGAAAGCTCACCACCGTCGGCGTAGCAACTCGCCCCCCCGGCACACCGGCATCTTTACCTGCCGGCTCCGCACTTGGTTCATCTTCCACGCGGCAACCCATCTACCCTTGCTCGTCGCCTGCCCATGGATCGCGGTAGGAGGCAGGCGCTGGCGCGCTGGCCGCGGCTGCGCTGGCCGCCACAGCTCCCTGCTGTCCCTTCCCGACAAGACGCAGCAGATTGCCGCCCAACACCAGCCGCTCCTGCTCCGGCGGCAGTCCCAGCAGCCGGATCTTCGCCAGCTCCACCCCCGGATGGAGCCACGGCCCGTCGGTGCCGAACAGGATCTTAGCCGCTCCTGCGCGCCTGACCGCTTCCTGCAGGAGATCGAACCTGCGCACGCCGGAGGTATCGGCATAGACGCTGGGGTGGCGCACCAGATGGTCGATCAGGGCGAGCTGGGCCCGCCAGTCGTCCGCGAAGCTACCGAGGTGCGGGATGATGAAGGTCTGGGCAGGAAACTCCCGCGCTAAAAGCTCCACCACGGACACCTCTCCCATGACATCGTAAAGGATGGGGACACCGAAGGCGCCGGCTGCCTCGCAGATCTCGCGGGTGAGGCGCCCGTCGTGGCGATGCACCTTGATGCCGCGGCAGCCGTACTGCTGGACCGACTCCTGCAGCAGTCGCGCCGCTCGCCCCCGGTCGTTCTCCGGATGGAGACAGGCGAAACCGATGAAGCGGCCGGGATTGGCAGCCACCATTCTCCCGATATCGCGGTTGGCCGCGGCGTAGTCCGAGTTGAAGGCGGGGAAGATCACCGTCCGGGCGATCCCGGCCCGAGCGGCCCTGCGCAGATAGCGGTCCAAGGGGGCAGCGGTGTCCCAGGGACCGGTCAGTCCGTCCCCCTTGCCGGCGTGGCAGTGACAGTCGATGATCATCAGAATCCCTCCAACCCTGCACCGTTTCCTGAGACCTCAGCCAGCACGGAAACCGCGGTTTCTAACTCGCGGGGAGAGTGCAGGGCGGAGACCAGGAAACTGAGCAGAGCTCCCGTCCCCGCTCGCGGGCGGTGCAAGACCGCCTTCACCCCCAGACGGAGCAGGCCTTCGTGCAGCGCCATACAGTCGGCTCCCGGGACGCCTCGCAGGGTCTGCACCGGGAAGAGTTCACCGGAGACGGAGAACCCGTTCTGTGCGAGGAGCGTCCGGAAGCGTCTCACCAGGTTCGCCAGCCGCCGGCGCAGGAAGTCCCCCTTCCCCGCGTTTATCCGGAGCGCGTCCTGCGCGGCACGCACCAGTGCGGCAGAAGGGGGGCTGCAGTGGACCCGCGTCTCGCTTCGCGCCTCGAACCACGCCACCATCTCCAGGCTGCCGGTCAAGACCGCCACCGGCACCCCAAACCCCTTGGCAAGGGAAGCGATAACCAGGAGATCCGGGCCGCCCGTCCCGCTCCAGCGCAGGGTGCCGCCCCCTCCCCTGCCGTAGGGCTCGTCAACCTGCGGAGAATGCCCGAGGATGCCCAGGGCCTGGGTATCGTCCAACACCAGCAGGCCGCCCCGCTCCCGGACCAGGGCGAGATACTCCGGAACGGGAGCGACGGAGCCGCACCCGGGGCAGGCACCGTCACTTATGACGATAGGGCGAAGTCGCTTATTACCGGTAAGCAAGGCGCGCCGCAGGGCGTCACCATCGTGATGTGGAAACGACCGCACGGGGGCACCGAGCGCTGCGGCACGCTCGATACCCCAGCGGGCGATGGGATAGATGCCGGCATCGTGGTAGATGGCCACCCGATCCCGGGCCAGCATGCCGCACAGGTCGAAGAAGAGGTGCAGGGTCGAGGGGGCCAGAAGCCCCCGCTGGCCCCCCTGCAGGCGGGCCAGCTGCTGCGCGACCGCGCCGTTCGCCGCCGGTTCTTCCAGCGCCGCCGGCTTCCCCAAGGTCAGTGCGTCCCAAGGGGAAAGCCGTTGGTGCGGGTGGCGCAAGCCGAGGTAGAGCGCCGAGGTGAAGTCGAGGTAAGCCACGGCGGCTCACCACTGGCTGGCAAGTTTCTTCTGCTCCAGGCGCCGCAGGTGGTAGCTGGGCGGCCTGCTGTCCACCGGTTCCAGGGTGAGGTCGACCCCGGTGGCGGCTCGGTAGGCATGGATGTAGGCCTGGATCTCCGGCTTCCAGTAGCGCGCCCAGTTCTTGGCCTGGTCCTCGTTGTTGACCACGATCCAGTCGCCGTAGCGGATCGAGAGGACCACCTGCTCGCCGTAGGTCGCCATCTCCTGGAAGTGGGTGATGGTGGTGTCGCTCCACCCCTGCAGCTTCTTCATGGCGTCGACCCGTCCCATCCAGTCTTCGCGGTAGGGGACCATGGCGCGTCCTCTCATGAAGTCGCCCATCTCCGGGCGGGCCAGGAGCCACTGCTCGATCATCATCTCCACCCGGGCGGTCCAGGGGAGATCGCCGAACTGGTTGTGGGCCCCCTCGGCCAGGATGAGGTGGACCTCGCGGATCGCCTTGAGCAGCGGGAAGGCATCGGCGACCACCGTGGTGTCGGAATCGTCCCGGTAGAACTGGGTGGCCTTGTTGAGGAGGACGTGGAACGCCTCCAGGAACTTGGAGCGGCTGTCAGCGGAGCGGAGCTTGGGCACCGCCTTGCCGAAGATCGAGATCCCGTACTGGGAGTCGTACTCGTAGGCGCGGCGCGGGACCGAGAGGCGGTGCTGCTCGTTCTGGATGTAGCCCCAGAGTAGGTTGTTGAGCGGGCGTAGCGGATCGATGGCCAGCTCCGCCAGCGGGTCGCGGGCGGCCGGGCCGCGCCGGTTCTGGAAGCGCATGGCGATGGCGTTCATGGTCTGCACCAGCATCCCCTCCTCGTGCCAGTAGGACCAGATCAGCTCCACGAGGCTGGGGCTGGAGAAGCGGTACTGCAGGATGCCGTCGCAGTAGGGGAGCCTTTCCTTGCGGCGCCCCGGGTCCAGACCGATCAGCGCGTTCAGGATTCGGTCGAAGTAGGGGAGCTTGCCATCGCTACCCTGCAGATATCTGGTCAGTTTCGCCTGTATGCTACCGGCAAGGACATTGCCGTTGAACCGCTCCAGGTCTTCAGAGTCATTAAGGAAATCGGTGTTACTGGGGACGAAGACCTTGTTTTTCTCCTTCAGCGCGACACCGCTTTCCAGGAGGAGGAAGACCTCGGTG
>NZ_DATFBA010000254.1:0-3918 GCF_035254065.1 Geomonas sp. | reverse complement strand
GTTGGAGTTAGTGGTATGGGATGTAGAGCAGAGAGCTTCCTTAGCAATCTCCCTTCCATAAAAATCCGTTGACATCCGACCCCCTTGCGACATACTACTGCGCCATGCGCAACGATGAAGAGCACCGTCCATCACCGGAGGCATTCCTGCGGGTCGCCCGGGCCGAAGAGTCCCAGGAGGAGCGGGGGAAGCTGAAGATCTTCCTCGGCTATGCCGCCGGGGTCGGGAAGACCTACGCCATGCTGGAGGCGGCCCAACTGCGGCGGCAGGACGGCCGCGACGTGGTGGCCGCCTATGTCGAGTCGCACGGCAGGCCGGAGACCGACCGGCTGCTGGAAGGGCTTGACGTCATCCCGAAGCTGCGGGTCGACTACCAGGGGATCTTCCTCCCCGAGATGGACATCGACGCCGTGCTCGCCCGCCGTCCGCAGATCGCCCTGGTCGACGAGCTCGCCCACACCAACGCTCCCGGCGCCCGCCACGAGAAACGCTGGCAGGACGTGGAGGAACTCCTCTGCCGCGGCATCGACGTCTACACCACCGTCAACATCCAGCATTTCGAGAGCCTCAACGACATCGTGGCCCAGATCACCGGTATCACCGTTCGGGAAACGGTTCCGGACCGCCTGCTCGACCTCGCCTTCGAGATCAGGCTGGTGGATCTCCCCCCCGAAGACCTCCTGGAGCGGATGAGGGAAGGGAAGGTCTACTGCGGGGAGATGGCGGGGCAGGCCGTCGAGAAGTTCTTCAAGCCCGGCAACCTGATGGCCTTGCGGGAGCTTTCCCTGCGGCGCGCCGCCTCCCGGGTCGACGACCAGGTGCGCGCCTACATGGAGTCCTGTTCCATCCCCGGGCCTTGGCCGGTTGCCGAGCGGTTGCTGGTCTGCGTGAGCGGCAGCCCCTTCAGCGAGCGGCTGATCCGCACCACCAGGCGGCTGGCGGACGAGCTCAAGGCTCCCTGGCACACGGTCTACATCGAGACACCCGACAGCGACAAGCACAGCCGGGAAAACCGGCAGCACGTCTGGCGCGATCTGCGGCTCGCGGAGAGCCTGGGGGCGCAGGTGGCGAACATCACCTCCACCTCGGTGGCCGAGGCCCTGGTCGACTACGCGATCCAGAATAACGTCTCCAAGATCGTGGTCGGCAAGCCGGCCAAGCCTCGTTGGCGTGAATTCCTGCGCCAGCCGCTGGTGGATCAGATCATCAGGCTCTCCGGCACCATCGATGTGCACGTGGTCAGTATCAGCCACGATCCCGAGAAGAGTGCGGGCGTCAAGCCACCGAAGAGAGCGGCGGGGCGGATCGACTGGTCGAGCTACTGCAAAGGGGTGCTGCTGGTGGCTCTAGCTACCCTCTTGTGCCAACTGGTGCGCGGCTATCTCGCCCCGACCAACCTGATGATGATCTACCTGCTCATGGTGGTGCTGGCCGCCACCAAGCTGGGACGTCATCCTGCCGTCCTGACCGCCCTTTTGAGCGTTCTGAGCTTCGATTTCTTCTTCACCCCCCCTCGCTTCACCCTCGCGGTGGAAGATACCGAGTACATCGTCACCTTCGTCGCCCTCTTCACCGTTGGCGTGGTGATAAGCACCCTGGTCTCGCAGGCGCGTGAGCGGGCGGACACCATCCGCGACCGCGAGGTGCACACCGCGAGCCTTTATTACCTGAGCCGCGACCTCTCGGTGGCCTCCGACATCAAGGGGATCCTCGATGCCATGATCAAGAACATCGAGGAGAGCCTCGGCGCCAAGCTGGTCGTGCTGCTGCCGGAGGGAGAGCGCCTGGAGATCGGCGGCGCTTCCAGCGACATCCATTTGGGCATCAAGGAGCGCGCGGTCGCCGACTGGGCCTTCAGGAATCGCGCGGTCGCCGGCCGCGGTACCGACACCCTGGTTTCCTCCGAGCTTCTCTACCTGCCGCTGCAGACCAGCGGGGAGGTGCTGGGCATACTCGGGGTCAAGCTGAAAGAGGAGTCCGACTTTACCTCGCCGCTCAGCCGGCGGCTTTTATTGGCCTTCGCCACCCAGGCCGCTCTCGCCGTCGAGCGGGTCCGTCTCAGCAAGCAGGCCGAACAGGCGGAGATCCTGGAGGCGCGGGAAAGCCTGGAACGGGCCCTTCTGAACTCGATCTCCCACGACCTGAGGACCCCGCTGGTCTCCATAACCGGCGTCCTGGGGGCGCTATCCGAGCAGGAAGAGTCCATGAGCCGGCAAGCGCGCCGCGAGTTGCTCGATACCGCCCGCCAGGAGGCGGCCAGGCTGAACCGCTTTGTCGGCAACCTCCTCGACATGACACGCCTGGAGGCAGGCGCCTTGAAGGTCAAGCTTACCCCCTGCGACATCCAGGACCTGGTTGGCTGCGCGTTGGCCGCCGTGGACGCGTATCTGGGGAGCCGGGAGGTAAAGGTTCAGGTTCCCGATGATCTGCCGCCGGTGGGAATGGACCTGGTGCTGATGACCCAGGTGCTGGTCAATCTGCTCGACAACGCCATCAAGTACTCGCCTGCCGATACCGCCATCGAACTGATAGCCGGGGTGCGTGGCGACGCGGTGACTCTGGAGGTGTCCGACCACGGTCACGGGGTGGCGGAAGGCGACCTGAAGCGGATCTTCGACAAGTTCTATCGCATCCCGGTACCCGAGGGAGCTGGTGGCACCGGCCTTGGCCTCTCCATCTGCCGGGGGATCGTGGAGGCCCACGGTGGCAGCATCCGCGCAGAAAACCGTGACGGCGGCGGTCTCAGGATCACCATCATCCTTCCAATCCAATCCTCGCCGCCCCCAAACTAGCTCGGCTCTACCAGTGGCTGCCTCCATCCCAGGCCGCCGTTCGAACCCTTTTGTTCAATTAAAAGACCCACTTCCGCCTGCGCGTGTTTTTTCGTCATATTTTTGACAAGGGACCCGACACCCCTTATACTAATGAGAAAGTCACGGGCACCCTCCTCACAATGAGCCGGTAGTCCCGGGCCAACCAGATGGCCGCTTTCCCTCTTTCCGCCGCCGGCACCCGTGGAGCCTCCATGGACCTCAGCATCGACTCCTACAGAAAGATCATCGAGACCATTCCCGACGGTTTGTACATCGTGGACGCCAACAAGAAGGTCGCCTACTGGAATCACGCCGCCGAGCGCATATCCGGTTTCACCGCTGCCGAGGTTCTTGGGCAAAACTGCTCCGACAACCTGCTCTGCCATGTTGACGAAGGCGGCACCACCCTTTGCCATCAAAACTGTCCCTTCACCAATGCCGCGCACAACGGAGATTTCAAGGGGGAGGTGTTCCTGCGCCACAAGGACGGTCACCGGGTGCCGGTCGCCATCCACGTGACCACCTTGCATGACGATTGTGGCACCGTCACAGGCGAGGTGATGATCTTCAACGACATCAGCAGCAAGGCCACCATCGACCTGCGTCTCAAGGAACTGGAGACCCTTGCCCTGCTGGACAAGCTGACCCACCTGGCGAACCGCCACTACCTGGAGAGGGAACTGGAATCCCACCTTGAGGAGCTTTCCCGTTACGGCGTCCCCTTCGGGGTCATCTTCATGGACATCGACAACTTCAAGGCTGTCAACGACACCTATGGCCACGACGTGGGCGACCGCGTGCTGCAGTTCGTATCGCGGACGCTGCAGGCGAACTCGCGTCCCTTCGACCTCTATGGACGTTGGGGAGGCGAAGAGTTCGTGGGGCTCGCCAGGAGCGTAGGGGCTGCCGACCTGAAACAGATCGGCCAGCGCTTGCGCAGGCTGGTGGAAAAATCGTTCCTGATGGTGGAGGGACAGAAGTTGCATGTAACCATCTCGCTGGGCGCCACGCTGGCTCGTGAGAACGACACCCTCGCCTCGCTGATGCAGCGGGCCGACATGCTGATGTACCGGAGCAAGCGGGAGGGGAGGAACCGGCTTACCTT
>NZ_DATFBA010000253.1:0-6243 GCF_035254065.1 Geomonas sp. | reverse complement strand
ACTTCACCGCGGCGATCAAGATCCACCCGGAAGTGACCGCCACCCTGAAGATCTCCGTCACCAAGGCGTAAGCAGCCTGCGGCCAGCGCCGCACCGGTTGGAGCATGTACAAAGAAGGGCCACACTCGATGAGTGTGGCCCTTTTTCGTTGCTGGAGTTCTCTCTTTGCCGGCATCCGGGAACTGCCAGTGCCTAGATGAGCAGTCTCTGCGGCAGCCACCAAGTTACCAGGTCTCCCTGGGGCCGTTATTGGTCCGTTTGCACATTGGCAGAGGAAGAGTCTCTTGCTCCTCACAGCGAAATTAAGGGCAGGCGGCTTGCACCATGTCAGGAGTGGGATATGCTGTGTCTGATTTTGATTTGAAAATAATAATTTTTGTGTGTCCGCCTGTCATTGCAGTGACTGTTTTTGGCGCAATGATTCAGCGGGCACCGGGAGGAGTGATGAGTAAAAAGGTCGGCGTGCTGTTCGTGCACGGCATTGGCTCAATACAGGATGACTTCGCCCACGACGCCATTCAGCAACTGCGGGAAAGGATCGCCGGACGTGGCCTGAATCATGACGAGGTGGCCTGGCAAACGGTCTACTGGGCCCCAGCTCTGGCTCCACAGGAGAGCCGGGTATGGGGGGACCTGTCTGCGGATCATGACCTCAACTGGGCGAAGCTGCGCAAGTTCTTCATCAACGCCTTCGGCAGCACCTCTTCCTACAGCGCCTCTCACGCCCGGCCGGGCAGTTGCTACCACACGATTCACGACAGGGTTCATGAGGCGATACGGGAGTTGAGGGGAAAGCTTGGGGGGGAGGACAAGCCGCTGGTGGTGATGGCCCATTCGCTGGGGTCGGTGATCATGTCCAATTACATCTGGGACCGCCAGAAGGGGCGCGACCAGGAGCGTTACGGGGTGACCCCCTTCGAGCGGATGGAAACCCTGGCGGGTCTGGTCACGCTGGGGAGCACCATCCCGCTGGTGAACCTCTCCGTGAATCCGGTCACCGCCATCGAGTTTCCGCCTGTCGGGTTGCCGGAAAAGGTGAGGAAAAAGGCCAAGTGGCTGAACCTCTATGACTCCGACGACGTGCTCAGCTGGCCCTTGAAGCCGCTCAGTCAAAGCTACGCCGACGCGGTCAGCGAGGACATGGAAGTCAGCGTCGGCAACATCCTCACCTCCTGGAATCCCGTCAACCACGTGGCCTACTGGACCGACGACAGCGTGATCAAGCCGACGGCCTACCTGGTCTCCTCTTTGTTGGAGGCGTGCGAAGGGTGAAACATCTGAGGGATAGGTAAGATTCCCAGTAACAGAAAAGGCGCCCGAAAGGGCGCCTTTTCTGTATCCGGCGGATAACTGCGGTGGTGGTTACACGATCCTCTTCATGCCGGTCATGGCGGCGCGCAGCTCGGCGCCCACTTCCTCGACCAGGTGGCTGCGGATGGCGGCGTTCACCGAGACCAGCAGGGTGTTGTCCACGCTGTTGTCTTTCAGGTCGAGACCTTTGCCGATCACGTCGGTGTCGATCTTCTTCATGAAGTCCTTCAGCAGGGGGACGCAGGCATGCGAGAAGAGGTAGCAGCCGTACTCGGCGGTGTCGGAGATGATGCGGTTCATCTCGTACAGCTTCTTCCTGGCGATGGTGTTGGCGATCAGCGGGGTCTCGTGCAGCGACTCGTAGTACGCCGACTCCGGCTCGATGCCGGTCTCCACCATGGTCTCGAAGGCGAGCTCGACGCCGGCCTTCACCATGGCGACCATCAGGATACCCTTGTCGAAGAACTCCTGCTCGGTGATCTCGCCGGCTGCCTCGGTCTGCTCGAAGGCGGTCTTGCCGGTCTCTTCACGCCAGGTGAGGAGTTTCACGTCGTCGTTGGCCCAGTCCTTCATCATGGTGCTGGAGAATTCGCCGCTCATGATGTCGTCCATGTGCTTCTGGAACAGCGGACGCATGATCTCTTTGAGCTCCTCGGTGAGCTTGAAGGCCACCAGCTTGGCCGGGTTGGAGAGACGGTCCATCATGTTGGTGACGCCGCCGTGCTTGAGGGCCTCGGTGACGGTCTCCCAGCCGAACTGCAGCAGCTTCACCGCGTAGGGTGCGGCGATACCCTGCTCCACCATCTTGTCGAAGCAGAGGAGGCTGCCGGCCTGCAGCATGCCGCAGAGGATGGTCTGCTCGCCCATCAGGTCGGACTTCACCTCGGCCACGAAGGAGGATTCCAGCACGCCGGCGCGGTCGCCGCCCTGGGCGGAAGCGATGGCCTTGGCGATTTCCAGGCCGTCGCCTTTGGGGTCGTTCTCGCGGTGCACGGCGATCAGGGTCGGCACGCCGAAGCCGCGCTTGTACTCGTTGCGGACCTCGGAGCCCGGGCACTTGGGGGCGACCATGATGACGGTGAGGTCCTTGCGGATCTGGGTCCCTTCCTCGACGATGTTGAAGCCGTGCGCATAGCTGAAGACGGCGCCCTGCTTCATGAACGGGATGACGGTCTCCACCACCTTGCTGTGCTGCTTGTCCGGGGCGAGGTTCATGACGATGTCGGCGGTGGGAAGGAGCTCCTCGTAGGTGCCGACCTTGAAGCCGTTGTCGGTGGCGTTTTTCCAGGACTGGCGCTTCTCGGCGATGGCTTCCTTTCTGAGGGTGTAGGAGACGTCGAGACCGCTGTCACGCATGTTGAGGCCCTGGTTGAGCCCCTGCGCGCCGCAGCCGACGATCACGATCTTCTTCCCTTTGACGTACTCGCAGCCTTTAGCGAACTCGGAGGACTCCATGAAGCGGCAGGTGCCCAGTTCCTGCAGCTGGATGCGCAGCGGCAGGGTGTTGAAGTAGTTCTGTCCCATCGTTATTCTCCTTCCTTCCGGGTGTGGTTATAGATCAGTTAGCGTGCAGACCTTACTCCAAAATTCACATTGCGTAAATTGAATTATTGTGCATATTGTATTGCGCGTTGTGCAACCTTCTCCGCCATCCGCGTTGGGTTTGGCTCCTCCTCCCGAAGGGGGGAGGTTGGGAGGGGGGAGCACTGCCGCAAATTGCGGGGGATGTCCCGTAATTTGCGGCTGTCCGCGCCCCGAATCGCGGTGGGGCTTGCCGGTTCAACTGGTGGCTCCCCCTCCCTGGCCCTCCCCCTTCGGGAGAGGGGATGTTTGGGGGAGGCGAGGGAAGGGGGAAAGGGTAAAGATTCCGTAGAGAGGTAGGATGACATATGGATATTCGCGAGCTGGAGATCTTTTTGACGGTGGCGGAGCAGCTTCACTTCGGGCGGGCCAGCCAGGCCTGCAACCTGAGCCCCTCGGCGCTCACCCGGACCATCCAGCGGATGGAGGAGAAGCTCGAACAGCCGCTTTTTTTGCGGGATAACCGGAAGGTGATTCTGTCGCCCGCCGGAGAGCGCCTGAAGAGCTACGCCCGGCTCTGCATCGAGGAGTGGAACAGCTTCCGCTCCTCCATCAAGAATGACCAGGCCATCGCGGGCACGCTCTCCATCTACGCCTCCATCACCGCGGTCTACAGCCTGTTGCCCCAGCTGCTGGAATCGTTTCGGGCGGGTTATCCCGAGGTCCAGCTGGAGCTGCGCACCGGCGCCGCCGAGCAGGCGATCGCCCAGGTGCAAAGCGGCGAGATCGACCTGGCGGTGGCGGCTCTCCCGGACCGCCAGCGCTCAGCCATCGAATTTCTCCCCATGGTCACCATTCCGCTCATCTTCATCGCTCCCAAGCTGCAGGGGACGGTTGCCGCTCCGCTCAAAGGCGGACGTCTTGACCTATCCCGCGCGCCGCTGGTCCTCCCGCAGACCGGTCTCTCCCGGCGCAGGCTCGACCACTGGCTGAAGGAGCACCGCATCACCCCCAACATCACCTCGGAGGTTTCCGGAAACGAGGCGATCATCGCCATGGTGAGGCTGGGGTGCGGGGTGGGAGTCGTTCCGGAGCTCGTCTGGGAGCGGAGCCCGTTTAGGGACGAGGTGGCGGTGGTGGACAAGGCGCCCAGGCTCGATCCCTACGTGGTTGGCCTCGCCTGCAGCAAGAGGAACCTGCAGCGGCCCGGGGTCCGGGCGTTCTGGGAGCTGGCGGAGGGGCAGCTGAGTGGAAGACCATAGCTCCTCCTCCCGAAGGGGGGAGGCTGGGTGGGGGGAGTTCCGTCCCGCAACGGGGGGAGTGTAGGACGGTGGGGCGGGAGGGATGTCCCCGCATCACGAGCAGTCTTGCCGGGTCAACCGGTGGTTCCCCCTCCCTGACCCTCCCCCTTCGGGAGAGGGGATGTTTGACGGGTGGATCAGGGGGGCTGGATCGGGGTGAAAGGTGACCTGACAGCCAAATGCCCCTTGCCATCCGGCCAATGCTGTGATATATACGTTTGCTGCTTAAAATTCGCACGCCACCTTCTTTTCTGCCGGTGGTGCCTGCTTCGGCAGGTTCCGGCAGTATCGATGGCGGAGGCAAAAAACCAAAGGAGAAGCACATGTCGAACATCACCATGAAAGAACTGCTGGAAGCGGGTGTCCACTTCGGTCACCAGACCAAGAGATGGAACCCGAAAATGAAGCCGTACATCTTCGGCGCACGTAACGGTATCTACATCATCGACCTGCAGAAGACCGTCCGTCTCTTCAAAAACGCCTACAGCTTCGTCACCGAGGCTGCCCAGAACGGCGAGACCTTCCTCTTCGTCGGTACCAAGAAGCAGGCCCAGGACTCCGTGGCGGAAGAGGCACAGCGCTGCGGGATGTTCTACGTCAACGAGCGTTGGCTGGGCGGCATGCTCACCAACTTCGCCACCGTCAAGCAGAGCATCGACCGCCTCAAGCGCCTCGACGCCATGCAGGCCGACGGCACCATCGAAGCCTACACCAAGAAAGAGCAGCTGAAACTCGGCAAAGAGCGTGAGAAGCTGGAGAAAACCCTGGGCGGCATCAAGGGGATGGGCAAGGTCCCGGGCGCGCTGTTCGTGGTCGACCCCAAAAACGAAGAGATCGCCGTCAGCGAAGCCAAGAAGCTGGGCATCCCGGTGGTCGCCATCGTCGACACCAACTGCGATCCGGATGACATCAACTACGTCATCCCGGGCAACGACGACGCCATCCGCGCCATCCGCCTGCTGACCAGCAAGATGGCTGACGCCATCCTGGAAGGCTCCCAGGCCCGCAACGCCCGCCTGCAGACCGGCGCCGAGGAAGAGGTCGTCGAGACCGGCGACGTCGTGGAAGAGGCACCCGCCGAGGCGTAATCAACCCGTAACGAGCAAAGCATCAAACACCATAAACTAGAGACGCCGGCGCCAGCGCGCGCCGGCGACTGTGGAGGATAATGTGAGCATTACAGCGGCACAGGTTAACGAACTGAGGAAAGTAACCGGCGCAGGCCTCATGGACTGCAAAAAAGCGCTGACCGAGACCGGCGGCGATCACGAGAAGGCTATCGACTACCTGCGCACCAAGGGCCTGGCAGCCGCCTCCAAAAAGGCTGGCCGCGCGGCTACCGAGGGCCTGGTCGGCTCCTACATCCACGCCGGCGGCAAGATCGGCGTGCTGGTGGAAGTGAACTGCGAGACCGACTTCGTTGCCAAGAACGAAGGGTTCCAGAACTTCGTGAAGGACATCGCTATGCACATCGCGGCTGCCAGCCCGCTGTACGTGCGTCGTGAGGAAGTTCCCGAGGAGCTGCTCGAGCGCGAGAAGGCCATCTACCGTGAGAAGGCCAAAGAGAGCGGCAAGCCGGCCCAGATCATCGAGAAGATCATCGAAGGCCAGATCAACAAGTTCTACGGCGACATCTGCCTGCTCGAGCAGGCCTACGTGAAGGACCCGGACAAGACCGTCCAGGTCTACCTGAACGAGACCATCGCCACCATCGGCGAGAACATGAGCGTCAGGCGTTTCGCCAAGTTCGTGCTTGGTGAAGGGCTGGCCAAGAAAGAAAGCGATTTCGCGGCCGAGGTTGCCGCGGCCGCCGGCGTTTAGAGCGTCCCAAGAGAGCCGGCCATGCAAATGGGCGGCTCTTTTTTTACCTGCAAGCAGTGAAGGGCCAACTGAATCACGGTGAAGGGTGAAACGTGAAAGGTGAAAAAGGTAGCGATAATTCCCACCTTTCACCTTTCGCCCTTCACCTTTCACGCATTTACACAAGGTGACAACATGGCAGAACCGTTTTACAAAAGAGTGCTCCTGAAGCTTTCCGGCGAGGCCCTCGGCGGTGACCAGGGGTATGGCATCGATCCCAAGACCATCACCGCCATCGCTCACGAGGTGA
>NZ_DATFBA010000252.1:0-11651 GCF_035254065.1 Geomonas sp. | reverse complement strand
TTCATCGCCTCCACGGCGGTGTCGATGGCGCCGAAGGCGGTGAGCACGATCACCACGGTGGCGGGAGCCTTTTCCTTGACGGCGGAGAGCACCTGGAAGCCGCTGATACCGGGCATCTTCAGGTCGGTGATCACCACCGCCGGTTCCTTCTCGGCGAACAGCCGCAAGCCATCCTCGCCATTGGCCGCGGTGAAGACGCTATACCCCTCCTGCTGCAGGTTATACTCCAGCACCCGCCGCAAGGAACTGTCGTCGTCTATGATGAGAATCCTGGGTGGCATCTTGTCCTGACCGGTAGTGATGTCCATGAGCGGGCACCAAAGCCACGTTTTACCCGATTTGGTCGGTGAGGGCAATCAAATTGTCAGGGGAGCGGCTGATACGGGGGAAGACGAGAAGGGGTGCGAGAGAGGCCGGCGAGTCGGGTGAGTCAGGGGTGAGTCAGGGGAGCTTACAGGGAGGGGCCGGAGAAAAAGGCGCCCGTGCCGGCGGCGGCCAGCGGGAGATGGTGGTCAAAAGCGGGGGCCTGTCGGCCTCCGTTACGGTCGGCGCCCCCTGAACCTGCGCGGTGCTCCCAGGTAGCTCAAGGTGAGTTCCCGGGTCCCGATGGCCAGCGGCAGCAGATTCTGGTGCTTGGCCAGCGCATCGTCCACGGAACGGCCGTCGGTGATGATCACGTCATCCTCACCAAGGCAGGTCTTCGCGAAGTAACTGCCGGCGGCGCTGGAATAAATCGCTATGCTGAAGTACTCTCCGTTTACTTCCAGCTCTGATGAGTGTATCGGCTTGTCGTTGTCCACAATATTCCCCCGTGATAACAGTGCACATTGGGGAAAATGTTAGCAAAAACCAGACCATCGGCAACCGGAACGAGGCGGGATTTTGCCGGGAAGCGTGGAAAGGTGGCGCCAGGCGGGGAGATAAAAAAAAAAGAGCCCCGGCTGGAGGCTCAATTTGTGCTAATTAAAGCAACGACTGGGACGGGAAAAGGGCCCCGCCTCTGTTAAATGACCGGACGCTAACGTTATTTAACGCGCGTGACGACGTAGTCGGCGAGTTGGGCCATGGCGTCGCGCACTGGGGAGGGAGGGAACTCCTCCAGGCGTTTTTTGCCGAGGGCGATGTGCTCGCGGGCGGCGGCCACGGTGTGCTCGATGCCGCCGTAGCGGTGCACGAGCTCGAAGACCTTGGCGAAGTCCTCGTCGGAGAGGAGCTCCTTCTCGACCACCGAGGCGATCACTTCCCGTTCCTCGGGGGTGCAGCGCTTAAGGGTATGGATGAGGGGAAGGGTGATCTTCCCTTCCTCCAGGTCGTGCCCGATGCTCTTGCCGAACTGCTCTTCGCTGGCAGTGTAGTCGAGGGTGTCGTCCATGAGCTGGAAGGCGATGCCCAGTTCCATGCCGTAGTCGGCCACCGCGCTCTGCAGTTCCGGGGTGGCGCCCCCCAGGATGGCCCCCACTTCGCAGGCGGCCGAAAGGAGGATGGCGGTCTTGGAGCGGACCACCTCGATGAAGCGCTCTACGGTGATGTCCAGGTCGCTGGTCACCACCAACTGGAGGACCTCGCCTTCGGCGATGATGGTGGTGGCGTCCGCCAGCACCTTGAGGATGCGGAGATCGCCGTCGGCCACCATGAGAGAGAAGGATTTGGAGAAGAGGAAATCACCCACCAGCACCGACGCCTCGTTCCCCCACAGGGTGTTGGCGGAGGCGATGCCGCGGCGGAGATTGGCGTTGTCGACCACGTCGTCATGCAGCAGGGTAGCGGTATGGATGAACTCCACCACGCTGGCGAGCGGCACGCTGCGGTCCCCCTGGTAGCCGCACAGCTTGGCGGCCAAGAGAACCAGGGCGGGGCGGATCCTCTTGCCGCCGCTGGAGAGCACGTATTCGCCGACCTTGCGTATCAGCGGTACATCCGACTGCAGGTCCTTCTTGAACTGCAGTTCCACGTTTTTCAGGTCTTCCCCGATGAGGGCAAGGGCTGCATCCATAAGTTAAAGCCTCGGTTCTCTTTACTGGCGCACCAACGCCACGTGACAGCCCAATTTCCGGCCATTCCTCGTGGCGCACTTGCGGTACCTTTCGACTGCAGCTTGACGGGGCACTTTAACAAATCCCGCTTCATTATTCAAGGGATTTCGTTAGGTTTCACGCATACCGGAAGCCGCGCCAGCCGCGAAACGGCAGGCGCCACTCCGACCAGCTCGCCGCCCCCCCTGCGCGAGCCGCAGCGGCTCGCCAAACTCCTCGCCGAGGATGCCAGGCTGAGGACAAGCGCGCCGCCTGAATGGGCAGGCGAAAACCCTCGAAGGCGTGGAAAGAAGCGGGAGTTCCGCTATACTTCTCCGGACCAGTTCATGTGAAAGCCCCTTCTGCGGCCATCATGAAAGATAGTTGAAAATATTCTAATCTAGTGCTACCATGCACGACACTTCAAACGCCACCCCAACCGCTGGGCACGGAGGAACCATGCAAAAGGAGCAGCTGTGGGATCGCTTCAAGAAGAGGCTCTACCATAACCCCGAGATAGGGATGAGCGTCGACACCAGCCGGATGAACTTCAGTGACAATTTCCTTGCCGAGATGGAACCTCGCATGCAGAAGGCCTACCAAGCCATGGCCGACCTGGAGCGGGGCGCGGTGGCGAACCCCGACGAGAAGCGGATGGTGGGCCACTACTGGCTGCGGGCTCCGGAGCTTGCCCCCGACAAGGCGCTCTCCGAGGAAATCATTGGCACGCTGGCCTCCATCAAGGCCTTCGCGGCCTCGGTGCACGCCGGCAACATCACCGCGCCGGCCGGCCTCCACTTTACCAAGCTCCTCGTCATCGGCATCGGCGGCTCCGCCCTGGGCCCCCAGTTCGTGGCCGACAGCCTGGGTGGCTGCGCCGACCGGATGCACACCTATTTCTTCGACAACACCGATCCCGACGGGATGGACCGCGTGCTCGCGCAACTGGGGAATTCCCTCCAGCAGACCCTGGTACTGGTGATCTCCAAAAGCGGCGGGACCAAGGAGACCAGGAACGGCATGCTGGAAACGCGCGAGGCCTTCACCAGGGCGGGTCTCAAGTTCCACTCCCATGCGGTGGCGGTGACCGGGGTGGGGAGCGAACTTGACCGTACCGCCTCGCAGGAAGGGTGGCTGGCCCGCTTCCCGATGTGGGACTGGGTGGGGGGAAGGACCTCGGTCACCTCGGCGGTCGGGCTGCTCCCGGCGGCGCTGCAGGGGATAGACATCGACCTGTTGCTCGATGGCGCGAGGCTGTGCGACCAAAGCACGCGCGCTAAGAACACCGCCGCCAATCCGGCGGCCCTGCTGGCCCTCTCCTGGTTCCACGCCACCAAGGGGAAGGGGGAAGCCGACATGGTCATTCTCCCCTACAAGGACAGGCTGCTGCTGTTCTCGCGCTACCTGCAGCAGCTGATCATGGAGTCGCTGGGCAAGGAGCTGGACCTGGACGGCAAGGTGGTGATGCAGGGGATCTCCGTCTACGGCAACAAGGGATCCACCGATCAGCACGCCTACGTGCAGCAGCTGCGCGAGGGGGTGCCGAACTTCTTTGCCACCTTCATCGAGGTCCTCAGGGACCGGGACGGCGCCTCCATGCTGGTGGAGCCGGGAGCCACTTCCGGCGACTACCTGTCCGGCTTCTACCAGGGGACCCGGGAGGCCCTCTACGAAAAGGGAAGGGAGTCGATCACCCTGACGGTGAACGAGGTCTCGCCGGTCACGGTAGGGGCGCTGATCGCACTCTATGAGCGGGCCGTCGGCTTTTACGCCTCGCTGGTCAACATCAACGCCTATCACCAGCCGGGGGTGGAGGCCGGGAAGAAGGCGGCCGGCAGCGTGCTGAAGCTGCAGGGGGAGATACTGGGCACCCTCCGTTCCCAGCACGGCCGGGACTTCACCTGCGAGGACATGGCCATGACGCTGGCGTGTCCCGACCAGGTGGAGACCGTTTTCAAAATCATGCGGCACCTGGCCGCCAACCCCGACCACGGCGTCGGTTTCTCCCGCGGAGAGCATCTGTGGGAGAGCAGGTTCCGGGCGGTGGAAAAGTAACCGCAGCACGAGGAAGCCTGACCTGTCTGACCTGTCTGACCTGTCTGACCTGTCCGACAGGTCCGACCGGTCGGACAGTTTGAAGATGACTGACAAGCAAGAGGAGAGTTAATGAAGCAAGTTGATCTTAGAAGCGACACGGTCACCCGCCCCTCGTCGGCCATGCTGAAGGCGATGGCGGAGGCCGAGGTAGGTGACGACGTCTACGGGGAAGACCCGACGGTGAACAGGCTGCAGGAGACAGCAGCAGAGATCATGGGCAAGGAGGCCGCACTCTTCGTCCCCAGCGGCACCATGAGCAACCTAACAGCCCTGCTCGCCCACTGCGGTAGAGGCGACGAATACATAGCCGGCCAGCAGGCGCACATCTACCGGTGGGAGGGAGGCGGCGGCGCCATCTTCGGCGGTGTCCAGCCCCAGCCGATCGAGTTCGAAGCCGACGGCACCCTCGACCTCAACCGTATCGAGAACGCTATAAAGCCGCCCGACTACCACCACCCGGTCACAAGGCTGATCTGCCTGGAAAACACCCATGGCGGCAAGGTGCTGCCGATGGAATACCTTTCCCAGGTAAGGCAACTCGCCGACCGCCGCAAGCTCGCGCTTCACCTGGATGGTGCCCGGGTCTTCAACGCCGCCGTCCACCTGGGCGTGCCGGTAGGGGAGATTGCCGTGAATTTCGACTCTGTCTCGGTATGCCTCTCCAAGGGTTTGGGAGCTCCGGTAGGCTCAGTTTTGTGCGGAAGTGGCGAGCTCATCGAAAAGGCTCGTCGGTGGCGGAAGGTCGCCGGTGGCGGAATGCGGCAGGCGGGGATCCTGGCGGCAGCGGGGATTTACGCCCTGAGGAACAACGTAGAACGACTGGCGGAGGACCATGCGAACGCGGAGCGGCTCGCTTGGGGGCTTCGCGAGATACAGGAACTGGCAGTTACTCCAGCTCAAACAAACATCCTGTTCGTCACCCCGTCCAAAGGGGGCGCAGACTCCCTGCGCCACGCGCTTGCCCAGGAGGGGATCCTGATCGGCGGTGGCGAAACCATCCGGCTGGTAACCCATCTGGATGTGACCGCGGCCGATGTCGACCGCACGGTTGCGGCAATCAAGAAGCACTTCGCGGGGTGAGGTCGGCGCCGACCCCCTTCTTACCTTTCAGCCGCCTCATCCAACACTCCTCCCCCCGAACGGGGGGAGGTCTCAACTATCCCTTCTGCCTGAGCGCCTCCGCGTAGACCACGCTCTTCGGCATGCCGGTCTCCTGCGTCACCTTCTTCACCGCGTCCTTCAGTGAAAACTCCCCGGATTGCAGGTAGCGACTGAGGAGTTCCTCCATTTGCGGCGTGTCCGGCAGCTCCGGCTCGTCGGCGGGCGCAACTAAGATGGCCACCTCCCCCCGAATCTTGTTCTCCTCCGCCTGCGCTATCAGGGCGGACAGCCTCCCCCTGAGAAACTCCTCGTAGATCTTGGTCAGTTCCCGGGCGATCACCACCTCGCGATCGCCAAGGACCTCGAGCATGTCGCGCAGGGTGGTCAACAGCCGCTTGGGCGCCTCGTAGAAGATGAGCAGCCCCGTCTCGGCGGATAGCTGCTGCAGCTTTTCCTTCCGCCTCCCCTGCCGGTTGGACAAGAAGCCGGCGAAGGTGAAGAGATCGCTGGGGAGTCCGGAAGCGGACAGGGCGGCAATGGCGGCGCAGGCGCCGGGAATCGGGATCACGCTGAGGCCGGCGGCGCGGGCGTCGCGCACGATCTGGTAGCCGGGGTCCGAGACGCAGGGGGTCCCGGCGTCGGTTACCAGCGCCACGTTGGTCCCCTTTTCCAGCTGGTCGAGGATGAAGTTCCCTTTGACCTCCTTGTTGTGATCAAAGTAGGAGGTGAGCGGACGGGAAATGCCGAAGTGAGTGAGGAGTTTTCTGGTGTGGCGGGTGTCCTCAGCCGCAATCAGATCGACCTCTTTGAGAATACGCAGGGCACGCAGCGTAATGTCTTCGAGATTTCCGATCGGGGTGGCGACGATGTAGAGAGTTCCGGACATAAAAAAAGATCCTTCAAAAACATCACCACGAAAAACACGAAAGACACGAAAGTTCATCTGGATACTTCTCGTGCCTTTCGTGCCTGTCGTGGTGAGGAGGTTTTGCCTATTTCCCCCAGTCTCTGGCGTAGCGGAAATCGCGGTCGATGGTGCGGTTGGAAACCTTGGCGATCACCGGCAGGCGACGCTTGAAGTGTGACCCCTGCACCTTGCGGTGCACGTTGTCTATGAAAGCAGGATCGAACCCCTCAACGATCAGCTCTTCCCGGCTCATCCGCTGGTCGACCATCCGGAACAACAGCTCGTCGGCCTCACGGTAGGTGAAACCGAGTTCCTGCTCGTCGGTCTGCCCCGCCCAGAGATCGGCGGAGGGCTTCTTGTCGATCACTTCGCGCGGCACGCCCATCGCCTCGGAGAGCTCCCACACCTGGCTCTTGTAGATGTCACCGATCGGGTTGAGCGCGCTCGCCATGTCGCCGTGCAGCGTGCCGTAGCCAAGCAAAAGCTCGGTCTTGTTGCTGGTGCCGAGCACCAGGCCGCCGACCTCGGCGGAATGGTCGTACAGGATGGTCATTCGCTCGCGCGCCATCTTGTTGCCGCGCCGCATGTTGTCAGCGCCGGGCACCAGGTTGAAATAGGCATCCACCATCGGGGTGATCTCGATGACCTTGTAGTTGATCCCCAAGGCATCCGCGCAGAGCTTGGCGTGGGCCTCGCTCTCCGGGTTGCTGGTGCGGTACGGCATGGTATAGGCGTAGACGTTCTCCGGCCCCAGCGCCTCGGCGGCGATGAAAGCCACCAGGGCGGAGTCGATGCCGCCGGAGAGGCCCAGTACACCCTTCTTCAGTCCTACCTTATATACCTCGTCGCGCACGAAGCCGACCAGGATCTGGCGCAACAGCGCCGTATTCACATTAAGCGCGCCCATCAGCGACCGTTCTCCCTATCGATACGTTTGAGTTCCTTCAAGGTGAGCCCCATATTCTCATCCCGCATCATGGGCGAGAAGATCCGCTCGCGGCGCAGAGCCCCTTCGTCGACGGTCACCACCACCAGGTCCTCTTCCAAAAGCTTGCCGCGCTGCTGGACCTCTCCGGAGGGGGCCACCACTTCCGAACCGCCCCAGAAGTTGATGCCGTCCTCATAGCCTACCCTGTTGCAGTAGAAGACCCGGCAGTTGAAGAACATGGCGGAGGTGGAGGTGAGCTTCTGCCAGGCGGCGGCCGAGCCCAGCTCCTCGGTTCCACTCACGCCGCGGCCGGGGCTGGACGAGAGGCAGAGAAGCGTAGTGGCGTTGTCCATCGCCAGGATGTAGGGCGCCGAAAGGTGCCACATATCCTCGCAGATCAGGATGCCGAAGCGGCCGAAACGGGTATCGAAAGCGCGGAAACGATCGCCGCGGGCGAGGTAGCGCTGCTCGTCGAACAGGCCGTAGGTCGGCAGATAGACCTTGCGGTGAACGTGGATGATTTCGCCTCCCTCCAGGTAGAGGGCGGAGTTGAAAAAGCGGTAGTCGGGAGAAACCTCCACGAAACCAATGGCAATCGAGATGCGCTTGGAAAGCGCCTTCAACTTCTCGATCTCCGGCGAGTCGAGGCGAAGCGCCACATCGGGCACCAGGTCCTTCAGGAAGTATCCGGTCAGTGCCAGTTCCGGAAAGGCGACCAGGTCGGCACCGGCGGCTATTGCCTTTTCAATGGCGGCCTCGGCGAGGGCCATGTTGTCGCCCACAACGCCAAGTTTCGGCTTGATCTGGGCAAGGGCAACGGTGAAATTCATGAGCTTCTCCGCAATTTTTTCTCCATTACTAGCACAGCAGCGTAGCGTTTGGCAAACCTTTAGGGGCGCTGCCAAAAGCAATCCCCCCTGTCCCCCCTTTATCAAGGGGGGAACCTTTACCGAGACCGCTCACCCAGGTCCCCCTCCCCTTCAAAGGGAGGGACAGGGTGAGGATGGGGGGCAACCAGGGGGCACGTCACATCAACACCACCAACACGACGCCGCCGGCGATGATCGAGAGGTTGCAGACGGCTGAGACGCCGTGCAGTTTGGAGAACTCCCGGCGCAGCGGATGGTCCTTGGGGGTGGTCTCGAAGGAGACGATCTGCCGCTTCAATTCCGCGGCGCGCGGCTCGACGTAGAATGCCTGGATGGAGCAAAGCGTCAGCATTACCGCCAGTATCACTCCTGCAACTGCTACCCCTTTGCCGGAGAGGATGATCCGGCAGATGAGGGCGATGAGTCCACAGGCGACACCCCAGCGGAAATATCCGGGGAAGAAGAGACCGACGATGCGGGCAGCGGTGTCCCTGCTCTCGTTGCGGAACAAAAGCGGGGTAAGCACAAAGGTAAAAAGGGAGGCGCCCCCCAGCCAGAGGGAAACCGCCAGACGGTAGATGATGGTAACGATTTGCATGAAGCCTCCACGCCCCCCATCCTCACCCTGTCCCTCCCCTTGAAGGGGAGGGACCTAGCGGGGCTGTCTCAGAAATTATTATTTCAGCTCAGCCTCCCTCTCCCTCTCCTTCAAGAAGAGGGTCGGGGTGAGGATGGGTGGCTTCGCTGTCCTCGGGCCGTTCAGTAAGCAAGCTCGAAAGCGTTCCGTATATGTTCGATCTCCGGCAGGTCGTGCTGGTGAAGCACGATGGCGACCACGTCGAAACGGGCATCGGCGTCGTAGAGCCGTTTCTTGGAGAGCCAGACCAGCGCCGCCTTGGAGATCTGCCGCTGCTTGAAGGGGGTGACCGCGAGCTGCGGAGGGCCATAGTTGGCATTCTTGCGGCATTTCACTTCCACAAAGACGATGGTTCTCCCTTCCCTGGCTATGATGTCGACTTCTCCACAGACACAGCGGAAGTTCCGCTCGACTATGGAAAAGCCCTGTCCTGTCAAAAAGGTCGCAGCAATGGACTCTCCCACTTCGCCTTTGGCACTATTGCCGCTCTTTTCTGGCATGGTCCACCATTACCCTGGGAAAGTGCAAACAGAGATAGTGTAACAGCAACTTTAACGATGAGAAGATGAACGGATTGGCTCTAGAAAGAGAACGATCCGGTGGAGAAACCGGCAGAGACGTCAGCCGGCTGTGCCGGGAGATGTTCCTTGACGCCGCTGAAGCTCTTCCGGTGGATAGGAGAGGGTCCAAGCTCCGCGATGGCAGCCATGTGCGAGGCGGCGGCATATCCCTTGTGGCTGGCGAACCCGTAACCGGGATAGAGGAGATCGTACTCCATCATCATCCGGTCGCGAGTGACCTTGGCGATGATGGAGGCGGCGGCGATGGAGAGGCTCAGGGAATCCCCCTGCTTCACGGTGCGCTGGGGGATGTTCATCGGGATATTGGAAATGCCGTCGATAAGGAGAAAGTCGGGCGGGGGCTTCAGTCCCTGCACCGCCTCCCGCATGGCGCAAAGGGTAGCCTGGAGGATGTTGATGCGATCGACGAGTTCGTGGTCGCCGACGCCGACCCCCACGCTGATGGCCTCCCGATGGATGAGGTCGAAGAGCTCTTCCCGTTTTTCCGCGGTCAGCTGCTTGGAGTCGTTCACCTCCGGGAGCAGGAGGCCGACCGGCAGAATCACGGCAGCCGCCACCACCGGGCCAGCCAACGGGCCGCGCCCCGCCTCGTCGACGCCAGCGATCTGGTTATAACCGCGCCGCAACGCCTGGGCCTCGTGGGCGAGCATGTCGAGCGGCGAATTCTGGTCAGGGAAAAGCCCAGTCATAACAAAAAAACCTTTCACCACGAAAGTCACGAAAAAGCACGAAAGAAATACATTTTCTCCAAAACCAGCTTCGCGACACTATTACCTGAGAAATCTTGGTGAGGTCAATTAAAAAGAAAGAGAGGTGTGAAAAAGAACGAGGGCTTTTTTTCGTGTCTTTCGTCTGTTTCGTGGTGGAAAAGCTTTTGAAGTAAAAAAACCCCGATCGCCGTTGACCGGGACCGGGGCTCTTTCGTTTCTCTTGGTGCTGACCTTACTGGCCGGCGACGTATTTTCTTTCCTTGATCCTGGCAGCCTTGCCGCGCAGCTTGCGCAGGTAGTACAGCTTGGTGCGACGGACCTGGCCGCGGGTCACGACTTCGATCATCTCGACGGACGGCGAGTGGAGCGGGAAGACCCTCTCAACGCCGACGCCATTGGAGATTTTCCTGACGGTGAAGGCCTCGCGGACCCCGCCGCCCTGACGGCTGATGCAAACGCCCTGGAAAGCCTGGATACGGCTCTTGTCGCCCTCGACGATTTTAACCTGCACCTTGACGGTGTCGCCCGGTGCAAACTTGGCGATTGCTTTCTTCATTTCATTTCTTTCGATCATGTCAATCTTGTTCATTTTACACTTCCTCCCTTATCTGGAACCTCTAGACTTGCAAGTTATAAGTACGTGGCACATGCCGCCTTCTTCTGAAACGTTCCCCAAAAACTCTTACCCTCACCTGCCGAACAGCCTGTCCAGCATGATGGCTGCCGCCGACCTGACCGAGAGGTGGTTGTAATCACCACCGCCGCTGATCGGCTCCAGCACGTAATCGCTGGCCTTGAATACCTGTTCCGTGAGCCCCCAGCCGGTGCCCAAAAGCAGCATGAAGGGCTGGTCCGGGTCGGCATCCATCAGCGCCTTCAGTTCCCCGAAGGTCACGCTGTTGGGCCTGCCCGAGGCGCCGGTCACCACCAGCTTGGGCCTCTTGCCGGTACGCTCTTCCACCTCGGCCACCGCCGCCTGCAGGGTGTCCTCGGTTTTCAGCAGCTCCAGGGCGAGCTTGCGCTTGGGGTTGTAGGTGGATCCCCACCCTTCCAGCCAGTGGGTCCTTATTTTCTCAACCAGCCGCCGCTGTTCCTCGACCGGGGTCACGATGTAGTAGCGCGACAAGCCGTAGGTGCGGGCGCTCCTGGCGATGTCGTGCACGTCCAGGTTGGTGACCGCGGTGGCCACGATGTCGTGGTTCTTGTCGTAGACCGGGTAGTGGATCAGCGCGATGCTGAAGTTGGCCGCAGCGGTCATTTGGTCACCTCGGCCAAGAGTTTTTTATCGGCCTTGCTCAACTCGATGTTTTCGAGGAGTTCGGGCCGGGAAGCGAGCGTTCTCAGCAGTTGCTCCTTGCGCCGCCACTTGGCGATCTCGGCATGATTGCCGGAAAGGAGGATCTCGGGAATCTTCTCGCCCCTGAATTCGGGAGGCCTGGTGTACTGGGGGTATTCCAGGAGGCCGTCGGCAAAGGAATCGAACAAGGCGGAGTCGCCGTGCCCGAGCACACCCGGCACCAGCCGGGAAACGGCATCGACGATCACCATGGCGGCGATCTCCCCGCCGGTCAGCACGAAATCACCCAGGGAGATCTCGTCGTCCACGAAGAGCCTGCGCACCCGCTCGTCCACCCCTTCGTAGCGTCCGCAGATGATGATCAGCCCTTCTTCCCGGGAGAGTTCCTCGGCCACAGCGTGGTTGAACGGCCGGCCGCAGGGAGTGGTCAGGATCACCTTCGAGTTGGGGCTTTTCTCCTTCACCGCCTCGATGGCGCCCGCAATCGGCTCGACCTTCATCACCATGCCGGC
>NZ_DATFBA010000251.1:0-11372 GCF_035254065.1 Geomonas sp. | reverse complement strand
CTGGCGGACGGCGGGCAGCTGGAGCAGGTGCTGATGAACCTGGCCACCAATGCCCGCGACGCCATGGCGGGCAAGGGGTGTCTGGCCATCGACATCCGGAGGATCGAGATCGAGGAGGAGTTCGTGAGGCTGCACGGCTACGGGGCGCCGGGGAGTTTCGCCCTGATCACCGTCTCGGACACCGGCGCCGGCATGGAGCAGTCGGTACGTGAGAAGATCTTCGAGCCCTTCTTCACCACCAAGGAGACCGGTCACGGCACCGGGCTCGGGCTCTCCATCGTCTACGGCATCGTGAAGCAGCATCAGGGGTACATCAACGTCTACAGCGAACCGGGGAAGGGAACCAGCTTCCGCATCTACCTGCCGCTCATCGATGCGGTGGAGGTAACGTCGGCCCTTTCACTCCGGCAGGCGGGCGGGGGGAGCGAGACCCTGCTGCTCGCGGAGGACGACCCGGGGGTCAGGGCCCTGGTGAGAAGCGTGCTGGTGGGGGCGGGATACCGGGTGATCGAGGCGTGCGACGGTGAGGAGGCCGCGGCCGGCTTCCGGGACCACCTGCGGGAGGTGGACCTGCTGGTGCTGGACGTGGTGATGCCGAAGAAGAACGGCAAGGAGAGCTTCGAGGAGATCTCGGCCCTGCGCCCCGGGGTCAAGGCCCTCTTCATCAGCGGCTATCCTCCCGACATCGTCAGCCGCAACGGGCTGATCGACTCGGGCGTCCATCTGCTCATGAAGCCGCTGCTTCCCAACCAGCTCCTGGCCAAGGTCAGGGAAATGCTGGACCAGCAGAAGCTCTGCCGCGCTGATTAAAGAGGAGCCCGCTCCCAGCCCAGGGAGAGCCGCACCGCCTTTTTCCAGCCACGGCAAAGCTCTTCCCTGCGGCCCTCATCCAGCTCGGGGGAAAACCGGCGGTCCAGGGCCCAGCTCTGGGCGACCGCGGCCCGGTCGATAACGCCGGCCCCTATCCCTGCCATGAGGGCCGCCCCCAGCGAGGTGGTCTCCGTGCAGCGCGGTCTTAGCACCGGAGCACCCAGCAGGTCGGCCTGCATCTGCAGGAGGAGGTTGTTACGGGTCGCGCCGCCGTCCACCCTCAGCTCGCTGAGCGGCACCCCGCTGGCCGCTTCCATGGCACGGATGGCGTCCACCGTCTGGAAGGCGATCGCCTCCAGGGCGGCCCGAGCCAGCTGCGCCTTGCCGCTCCCCCGGGTCAGGCCGGCGATCACCCCCCTGGCATGCGGGTCCCAGTAGGGGGTCCCCAGCCCGGTCAGGGCCGGCACCAAGTAGACCCCGCCGCTGTCCGGCACGCTCGCCGCCAGCGCCTCCACCTCCGCTGCCTCCGCGATGATCCCCAACCCTTCCTTGAGCCACTCGATGGCGGCCCCTGCTATGAAGATCGAACCCTCCAGCGCGTACTGCACCTTTTCCCCGGGAAGCTGCCAGCCGATGGAGGTCAGCACCCCTTCGCCGCAGCTCCCCTGCTCGCCGCAGTTCATCACCACGAAGGCGCCGGTGCCGAAGGTGGCCTTGGCCATGCCGGAGGTGAGGCACCCCTGCCCGAGCAGGGCGGCCTGCTGGTCTCCCGCCACCCCGGTGATGGCGATCTCGCCGCCGGCGATCTCCGCCGAGGTCACCCCGAAACGGGAGGCGTTGGGCAATACCTCCGGAAGCATGGCGCGCGGAATGTCGAACAGCCGCAAAAGGTCGTCGTCCCAGCTGAGGGTGTGGATGTTGAAGAGGAGGGTGCGGCTGGCGTTGGAGAGGTCGGTGACGTGGGAGCGGCCGGCTGTCAGACGGAAGATGAGCCAGGAGTCGACGGTGCCGAAGCAGATCTCCCCCCTCTGCGCCCTCTCGCGCAGGCCGGGGAGTTCATCCAGCAGCCAGCCGAGCTTGCTGGCCGAGAAGTAGGGGTCCAGAAGCAGCCCGGTCCGTTCCCGGACCAGCGGCTCCACGCCGTCCCTCTTGAGGAGGTCGGTGCGCTCGGCGGTGCGCCGGTCCTGCCAGACGATGGCGCGGGAAAGCGCACGGCCGGTGGCGCGCTCCCAGACCAGGGTGGTCTCGCGCTGATTGGTGATGCCGATGGCGGCTATCCGTGAGGTGGGTATGTCAGCCTTGGCGAGGGTCTCCTGGAGGGCTGCCAGCTGGCTCTCCCAGATTTCCTCCGGGTCGTGCTCGACCCAGCCCGGTTGCGGGTAGTGCTGGGTGAAGCCCCGGGCCGCCGAGGCGATCGGCTCCCCTGCCTGGGTGAAGATGGTGGCCCTGCTGCTGGTCGTGCCCTGGTCGATGGAAAGCAGATAAGTCATGGTCCTCCCTGCGCATGCCGGTCGCTGACCCGCGGATCCCTTCACCCTTCACCTGCCTGTATCATTTGAACCTGAAGATCAACCGCGTCCCCATCCTCTCCTCCTGCTGGGGGCCTCCGGTCGCCCACCCCGAGAGCGGAGTGCGGTCGTAGAAGAGCATGAGGTCCGTCCCTTGGGTGAGGTGGAATCCCATCTCGCTGGTCCAGGTGGTGTTTTTGACGGGATGGGCGAGATCGTAGGCGCGCCTGGTCCCCAGGTCCTGCCCCACCGGGGTCTCGGTGCTCTGGATGGTAAGGACAGAAAACTTGGCGGCGGCGGAAAGGTACCAGCTGTCGGTCAGGGAGAGGCGCCAGCCGGCCTGGGCGTGTACCCGGTCCTCGATACCGGTGAAGCTCCCTTCACTGTGCCGGTACCCGAGCCCCCATTCCGGCTCCAGCAGGAGATCGGTGGTGGCCTCGTACTTGACGCCGCCGGTAGTGAGCAGGCGGTCGGTGGCGAAAAAATGCTGGGTGGAGAGGGGTGGCGACAGGACAGGGGTGTCCAGTCCGGCGCCGTAAAGCGGCGCGGAGGTGACGGCAACCAGCACACCTGCAGCGAAAAGCCCTCTCATGGGCGACAGTGTAGCAAAAAAAAGCTGGTTTTGCTTCCTGTTAATTAACGAAGCCAGCTAAGGAAGTTGATAGGGGCTGGACTCGGCGGATACCAGCCGGGCGGTCACCTTGCCAAGCGCTATGGAGGTCTCGATCTTGACCGGGACCCGGGACGCGTCGTCCGTCAGCCAGATCAGCACTTCGCCGGTGCGCCGGAAGATGCCGGCCGTCTTCTGGAGGGGGCGGACCACCAGCGTGTCGACCTTGCGTAAGTTGGCAAGCGACATCTTCTCCCTGCGCAGCACTTCCACCGGCACCTCCGCATAGCTCTCGCTGTCGAAGATGTAGAGGGTCTCGACGGTGCCGACCTGCAAGGGACGGTTCCGGAGGTAATAGATGCCGGAGAGGCTGTCCAGCACGTTGCCGGTGGGGACGGAGATGGTGAGGGAGCGCGGCTGCTTGAGGTCGAACCAGGAGACCCTCTTCTTCCTGAGGTTGATGGTGAAGTTCTCCTCGCTGGTGAAGGAGCCTTCCCGCTGACTGACCCTGGCCATGATGTAGAGCCCTCCCACGTGCTGGGTCTCCACCAGGTCCTCAACCAGGTAGATGCCGGAGAAGGCGGCGTTCGATCTCACCCTCAGGGTGATCGAGGTGATCCCCTTTTCGTTTTTGGACTCCAACTCGGCGTGGCCGATCGGCACTCCGTGCATGGTGATCTGGTAGGCGAGCCTCTCGTAGCGGGGGGCCAGGAAGTCGCTCACCTTTTGCAGCATGGTGTCCGGAGCTTGAGAGGCGGCCGGGGCAGGCGTCGCGCTTGGCTGCTGGAGGGCCACCGGAGCAGGCGTATCGGCAGGGGCCGGGGCGGAAGCGGCCTCTGCGCTGGGCAGGGCGGAGGCGGGCGGTGCCGGATCTGCGGAGGCTTCCTGATCGGCAACAGGAGACGGGGAGACGGCGGCTGCTTCGGCAGCAGCGGAAGCCGGTTCACTGCCTGGCGAGCTGGAGGGGGGCCAGAGACCGGGAACTGCCGGATCGTGAAGAGCGGCAACGGACCGGACCTCGCTGGGGGTATCCGCCGGGGTGTCGGCAGTCGCGGGCGGTTCCGGAGAGGGACGGGAGGCGGAATCCGCTGACGCCACCGGAGCGACACGCGCCTCCAGCGTGTCAGACAACTCCAGCGCCACCGCTGGCTGCTGATCGACCGGACGGCCGAAGTCGTAGTGTCCCAGCACCCCCACGGCATGCGCCATCACCACGTGCAGTAGCAGGGAGCCGAGGCAGCTGAGAATAAGTGGACATTTTTTTAGGAAGAGTTTGGACATCTTACATCCTGACGATGTGTCCGTCGGTAGCCGTTCATGCTGAGCTTGTCGAAGCACCCTTTCCCGACGGTCACAAGCTTTCCCCTTCGACAGGCTCAGGACAGGCTTCGACATGCTCAGGACGAACGGGTTGAGAGCTTGATATGTCGGCAGTGGAGGCTAAAGATCAATCGATCTGTACGCGCCCCCTGGAAAAAAGAGGGTGGAGACGCGTCGAGGCGTCTCCACCAATGCCCTCCTTGCAATGCGACCAACGCCCTCCTTCAGGTGCATTACAAGGCCCCGCCTCTTACAGGCGGGGCAAATGCCAGCTAATTGTTACGGTTACGGACGCTCCGGGGAGCTCCAGGCGCCGGTGCTGCGGTTCCAGCCTACCAGGTAGAGCATGCTCTCGGTGGTGCCGCTGGCCACTATCTTCAAAGTACCGTCGGTGTAGGCGGTAGTCCCTTTGCCGTACAGCCCGGCGACGGCGGTGCCGGTGGTCTTGGACAGGTTGATGGCGCTGGCGCTCACGCTCCTGTTCAGGGTGCCGTCATCGAGGAAGTCGATGCTGTCGTAGATGAGCCTGCGGGAGTAGGTGCGGGCGTGGGCGAAGCCGCCCTGGTCCTTGGCGAAGAGGGCCACGTTGCTGATGGCGCCCAGGAACTTGCCGAAGCCGAGGTCGGTGGCGTCGGTAGCGCCGTTGGTGGAGTAACCCAGCAGCTTGGCCGCCTTCTGGAAGTCGGCGAGGGTCGCGCTGTTGACGTTCAAGGAGCCGTCAGTGGTGTAGAGACCGCCGGTCTTCACGGTGGTGTAGACCACGACCTTGTACGGCTGCCCGGAGGTGGCCTGGTTGATGCCGATGGTGAAGTTGAGCGGAGTGGCGATGCCGGCCGGAGTTGCGTTGTAGGCGGCCACTTTCTGGTTCACGACGGTTGCCGCCAGCAGGATTGCGTTGTTGTAGACCTCTTTGTTGGGCTCGATGAAGTAGCTGCGGAAGGCGTCGATGCCGGTGGTCAGGTCTCTGCCGTTCTCGGAGGTGTGGCAGTTCACGCAGACGGCGTTGAAGGCGGCCTGGTCGATCCTGTAGCTGTGGCTGCCGCTCACGTGGCAGACCGCGCAGGGGCCGTTGGTCAGGAGGTTAGCCGGGGCCGGCTTGCTGGCGGAGAAGTGGCTGTCGGCAGCGATGGCCGAGGTGCCGAACTTGCGGTGCGTGCTGGAGATGGTGCCGCCGTCCAGGTCGGAGGTCAGGCTGGCGACGTAGGATGCCGACGGGGTGCCTGCGGTACCGGTGGACAGGTTGGTGAAGCCGAACTTCACATACATGACGGCAGCGGCCGGCATGTTGTGCTGGGTGATGGTCGCTTTCGGAGAGAGCGTACCGTTGTTGGTGTAGGTCAGGGCCTGACTGGAGCCTGCAAAGTAGGGGTCAGACATGCCGAGCGCGGTGGAGACCCCTTCGGTGGTGCCGCTGTGGCAGACGATGCAGAGGTTGGAGCCGGCGACGTCCGGGTAGTACTGCTTCTTGTTCGGGTTCAGCACGTTGTTGGGGGCGAAGCCGTAGCCGGGGGTCGAGGTGGTGTAGGTGGCGAAGGCGGTCGCTTTGGCGCCCGGCAGGTTGCGCAGTTTGCCGAGGGCGGCGTTGGTGTGGCAAGCGTCACAGGTGATCATCTGCGGAGTCGGCGGCGTGGTGCCACGGGTAAGGGCGGTGGGGTTACCCACCACGCTGATGAAGGTCTTGGCGTTGTGGCAGCGCAGCGCGCAGCCGTTGCTACCGCCCATGTTGATGTTGGCGAAGTCGGTGGCGCCATGGCCGGACTGGGCCCAGGTCTTACGCTCCATGTTGCCGGCCTTGGTGTTGTGCATCTGGTGGCAGGCGGAGCACTCGGTGGCATTGGCCAGGTAGTAGGTGCCGTGGTTGGCGACCAGGGCGGTGTTGGTATTGTTCAGGTTGTGGCACTCGAAGCAGCGGGCGGCGGTGCCGTTGGCGGAGGGGTCCGGGTTGTTGTGGGACGGACCGTGGCAGCCCACGCAGCCTGCCCCCTGGCCGTTGGCATCAACGAAGGAGGTGTTGGTGTAGTGGCCGGACTGCTTGTAGTTGGCCACGATGTTCTGGCCGGTCTTGTCCAGCGCGGTCTCGTGGCAGCCCAGGCAGGTCTTCTCCTCGGCCTTCACCACCGGCTGCGCCATGGTGATGATGCCGACGTCGGTGGTGGCGCCGGCGGCCACGTTCACGTTGGTGGCGAACCCTTCATAGAGGGAGGCGCCGGAGGCGTCCACCGCCTTGACGGCCACCGCCACGGTGCCCGGGTAGATGCCGCCGATCTGCCCCTGGGTGCTGTTGGCAGCCACCGTGCTCTTCACCACCGGGATCGCGCCGTTGGCGCCGGAACCGGTGACGGTGAACTGGATGTTGGCGATCCCCGCGGGGATGGCCGCCAGGGCCTTGGCGGCGCTGCCGCTCTGCTGCCACTGCAGCTTGGCGGTGATGGCGCCAGCAGTGGAGGCGCCGGTAGTGCCGGCGACGGTGCCGGCGTTGTTCGCGCCGCAGCCCGTCATTGCCACCATCAACAGGACAAACAGCAGGTAATGCAGCTTGGTCAGACTCTTCCTCATCTTGCTCTCCTTGCTTTGAGTGTTCGAACCATGGTTCGTTTCTGCCCGATTGCAGTGTTCGTTTCCTAATCCGTTTTCCAGACTATCTTGATCCAATGTCACCTCCGTAACCGTGCCGGTTCGGGGGCGCCGGCTGCCGGCGTCCACGACCGTACTATTCGCTCTGTCCCATGCCGGCTGGCTATCTCATCAGCGCGCGACCTGCCGCTGCAAACCTTTCCTCGGTCCTGCCGTTGAAAGGGGACCCGTCACTGCCACGCCAGCGATCCGCTGATGGAGCCGGTGGGGAAGGAGATGCCACCGCTTATCCTGCCGGTGGGATAGATGCTCCCGGCCGTGACCATCCCGCTCGGGAAGGCGATCCCCCCGGCCACCACCCCGGTCGGGTAGCTGACGCCGCCGGAGACCGTGCCGCTCGGGTAGAGGGTGCCCCCCGTTACCGTGCCGCTCGGGTAGATGACGCCGCCGATCACCGTGCCGGTCGGGTAGCTGAACCCGGTGGTAACCGCGCCGACCGGGAAGGCGATCCCCCCCACCACCGTGCCGGGAGGGTAGCTCACCCCGCCGATCACCACGCCGTTGGGGTAGGTGATGCCGCCGATCACGCTGCCGGTCGGGTAGAGGACCCCGCCCAGCACGGTGCCGCCACCGGGGTAGGTGATGCCGCCGATGACCGTGCCGTCGGGATAGGTCACGCCGCCGCTGATGGCCGCGGAGAGGGTGGTCAGGAAGTCCTGTCCGGTGACGTTCATCCCGCTCACCGTGAGGCTCCTGCTGGTGGGGGTGAACAGGTAGTAGCCGGCCGCCGAGGCGCTCAAGGTGTAGCTGCCGTTGGCCACCCCGGTGAAGGAGTAGTTGCCGTTCAGGTCGGTGAGCGCGGTGGAGGAGGCGCTGCCGTTGGCCAGCGTGATCAGCACCCCGGAGAGGCCGGAGCCGTTCAGGGTCACCTTGCCGTAGATGCTGTAGGTGTTGGGTGCGGCAGCCGGTGTGGTCACCGAGAGCGGCGCGCTGGCGGCGGAGAGGTTGCCGGGGTTGTCGTAGGCCTTCACCGTGTAGAGATAGCCGGTGTTCCCCGCTACCGAGGTATCGGTGAAGGTCACCCCGCTCTTCACGTTCGCCACCTGGGCGCCGTCACGGTA
This sequence comes from Geomonas sp., assembly GCF_035254065.1. Lineage (GTDB taxonomy): Bacteria > Desulfobacterota > Desulfuromonadia > Geobacterales > Geobacteraceae > Geomonas. Next base: position 3,429 of record NZ_DATFBA010000251.1, on the reverse strand, counting down.
GACCAGGTAGCCTGCCACCACCTTGTCGCCGGTGCTCTTGCTGGAGGCGCTCCAGGTGAGCGCCACCTTCCCGCTGGTGGGAGCGGTGGCGAGCGCAAGGCCGCCGGGGACCGTGGGGGGGGTGGTGTCGGTCAGGTCCACCGCGGCCGGCGTGGGGACGGCCCAGGTAGTGCTTAAGTCCGAGAGGATGCCGGCGCTGCTGAAAGCCCGCACCCGGTAGCTGTAGACGGTGGAGGGGGAGACCGTGGTGTCGGTGAAGCCCGGCATCCTGACGGTGGCGATCTTGACCATGTTGTTGCCGCTGCCGTCGCCGCGCAGCACCACGTAGCCGGCCACATCGGAGCCGATGTTGGTCGAGCTCCCCCACATGAGGGATACCGAGCTGCTGGTCACCGAGACGGCCACCAGGTTGGCGGGGACGGTGGGGGCGCTGTTGTTCACCCCCTGGCTGGGGTCGGCGGGGGTGGCGGCGGCCAGCTGGTTGGAGGGAGCGGATTCTCCGGAGGCGGCCGCTGCGGTCACCGTGTAGAGGTAGCTCGTGTTGGGGGTCACCGCGCTGTCGCTGTAGCTCGACCCGGCGATGCCGGTCGCGATCAGCTGGGAGTCGCGGTAGACGTTGTAGGTCACGGCCGCCGTCGAAGAAGCCCCCCAGCTGAGGGAGACCTTGTTGTAGGCGGCCGGTGCCGCCAGCGCCAGCGCACCGGGTGCCTGGGGCGGGGTGGAGGCCGCGGGCGCCTCGCTCCGTATGGTCAGCAGGGAGGAGGAGGCGGAAAGGTTGCCGTTGGCGTCGGCCGCCTTCACGAAATAGCTGTAGCTGGTGCCGGCGGCCACCGACTTGTCGGCGAAGGAGGTCTCCGACACGGTGGCGATCAGCTGGTAGTCGCGGTAGACGTTGTAGCTTGCCGCGGGGGAGATGCTGCCGTCGGCGTTGTTCTTGGTGGACTGCAGCCACTGCAGGCTGACCAGGTTCTGGGTGACCCCCTTGCAGGCAAGACCGGCCGGCGCGGAGGGGGCGATGCCGTCCACCGCCGCCGGGGTGCTCACCGCGGCTGCCGGGCTGGCGGCCGAGAAATTACCCGCCTTGTCGAAGGCGACCACCTTGTAGCTGTAGCTGGTCTGCGGCAGCGCGAAGACGTCCTGGTAGCCGAAGGAGCTCGCGGTGGAGCCGGCGGCGTTGACCGTGTCGATGGTCGCATAGACCCCGGAGGCGTCGGCGCGGCAGATGGAGTAGCCGGTCACGCCGGTGTCGTCGCTGGAGGCGCTCCAGGTGAGCTTCACCGATCTGGCGGAGACCGCGTTGGCCGTGAGCAGCGCGGGGGCGCTGGGGGGGGTGCTGTCGGAGACGTCCGGCACCGCCACCGGTGCGGACTGGGCATTGGAGAGCGCCGTGTTGATGGCCGGGCTGGGCTGGTATTCGGCGGGGAGGCTCCCGGCGGCGGTCAAGGTGACGGTGGCCTGGACGATGCCGCTCTTGATGGAGTCGGCCAGGGTTCCCATGCCGTTACTGGAGAGCATGGCGCTCACCATGCTGGCCACCGTGTTGCCGCTGTTGCCGGAGAGCACGGTGTTGACCGCCTGGATGGAGACCAGCAGGTCCTGCTGCGACTTGGAGGTGTTGGTATCGGTGGCGCTGGCCGGCGGCGCGGTCTGTGCGAAGTTGGCGCCGAAGACGGCGGCCAGCGCACCGTTGGCCTTGCGGATGTTGTCGGAGGTGAGCCCGCCCGAGGCGTAGTTCTGCTTCACGAACTCCACGGCCACCTCGGTGGCGAAGCTGACCATCACCGGCGGGATACTCCCCTGGGCGACCACGCTGCTCGCCAACGCCGACCTGATCTTGCGCCCACCGCTGCCGGAGGCCAGCTGGGCGAGCTGCTTCAGGATGGAGGATGCGGGCAGCGAGGCCTCGATCACCACCGACCCCGCGTAATCCGCCGGGATCTGCAGGGTGTAGCCCCCCCGCTTGCTGGTGGTGGCGGTGGACGGGTAGATGCTGATCGGGTTGGACGACTGGGCGCCGCCGGCATCGACGCCGTAGGCGGTCACGCTGGCGCCGGAGACCGGAAGCCCGGTTGCCGGATCGGAAACGATGCCGGAGATGGCTTTGGTAGCGGCGTTTGGCTGCACGCTTTGCGCCTTGTAGTCGCTACATCCGGAAAGGAGCAGCGCCAAAGAGGCAAGCAGCAGGGCTGCCAGTGTGAACCTCTTCCAGTTAATCGACATACAACTCCTCCTTCTGTTATTGCTGAGCACTTTTGTCGTCTTCATGGGACCGCGACCTGCCCTCACAGGGTGATGGTTACCGAGCCGGAACCGGATCCCTGCGGGCTGGCGCTGATGGCGTTGCCGGTGGCGTCGGCGCCGTTCACCCGCACCAGCAGCGGATTGGGGACGAAGGCGTAGCCGGAGAGGTTCGGGGTCAGGGTGTAGTAGCCTTCCGGGATGCCGGACAGGAGGTAGTTGCCACTGGCGTCGCTGGTCGCGCGGTAGCTCACCCCGTTGTCGCCGGCGAGCGAGAGGGCCACGTTGGCGAGGCCGGCCCCACCCTGGACGGTCACCGAACCGGCGACCTGGTAGGTGGCCGCCCCGGCGGTGGAGAAGTTGGCGCTCTGGTCGGCCCCCTGCACGGTGACGCTCTGGCCGGCGGGCGTGAAGCTGTAGCCCGCGCCGTGGGAGACGCTGACCAGGTAGCTGCCGTCGGCGAGCCCGGCGATGGCGTAGTGGCCGGCGCCGTCGGTGCTCTGGCTCCCCACGGTGAGGCCGCTGGCGGCCGCCACCACGCTGACCGTGGCGCCCGACAGACCGTTGCCGTTGGAGCCCGACACCTTGCCGGAGAGCGTGTAGCTCGGGATGGCCGCCGCCGTGAAGGTGAGTTGGGCTCCGCTGTTGGCGATGGTGACCGTCTGGCTGGCGGGTGTGAAGGTGTAGCCGGAGCGGGACGGGGTCACCGTGTAGCTCCCGTTGGCCAGGTTGGTGAAGCTGAAGTTGCCGTTGCCGTCGCTGAACTGCGCCCCCTGGCCGGTGACCGCCAGGGAGACCTGGCCGAGCCCGGCGCCGTTCAGGCTCACTTTGCCGGTGATGGTGAAGGGAGCGGGAGCGGCCGGCAGCGTGCCGGTGGCGCCGCCTCCCCCTCCCCCGCCGCAGCCGGCGAGGACCAGCATAAGTCCGCCCAGCAGAAGAGTAGCCACGATGTAGATGACGTTCTTTCTCACGATGTTTCCTCTCCTCCCCGGCGCTAATTCCAGTGGGCCGGGTTGGGTGCCAGCGTGTGGCAGGGGTTGGTGCAGTTGGTGGTGCCCGCGTCGTAGCTCGAGATGCTGGTGCTGCCGCCGCCGATGGTGCTGGCCGCCGCCGCTTCGAAGGCCGGGGTTGCCAGGCCGCCGAAGTGGGTGGCATCGGTGAGTTTCGCCATGTTGTGGCAGTCGGTGCAGA
>NZ_DATFBA010000250.1:0-2693 GCF_035254065.1 Geomonas sp. | reverse complement strand
GTGCCGGTTCTCCGCGTCGCGGATGTTCTCGATGAAGTACTGGGGCTTCTTCAGCTTGCCGATGTCGTGGTAGTAGGCCGCCACCCGGGCCAGAAGCGGATTGGCGTTGATCGCCTCGGCGGCCGCCTCCACCAGGTTCCCCACCAGCACGCTGTGGTGGTAGGTGCCGGGGGCCCGGATCATCAGCTCGCGCAAAAGCGGCGAGTTGAGGTTGGCCAACTCCAGAAGCTTCACGTCGGTCGTGTAATGGAAGACCGCCTCGATGAGGGGGACGGTGCCGGAGACGTAGATGGCGTTGATGAAGCCACCCAGGAAGGCGAAGATCAGGCAGTAGACGGTCTGCAGCGACAGCGGGTTCTCGCCGTAGAAGTGGAAGCAGAGTGCCGCCGCCATGTTCACCACGCTCAGCTTGAGCCCGGCCGAATAGATGGTCCCCCGCTCCTTGCACTGGCGCACCCCGTGGGCGCCCACGATGCCACCCAGCAGTGCGTAGATCACCACCGGCAGCGAGTTGTTGAGCATGATGCCGGCCAAGGGCGCGCAGACCGCGCAGTAGACCAGGGCCACCTCGGAGTTCAGGATGATGCGAACGATGATGGCGCTGGCGGCGAAGGGGAAGAGGTAGAAGTAGCTCGCGGTGTCCACCCCGGGGAAGAGCCCGCCCAGGGCGGTGGAGACGGTGAAGGCCAGTTTGAGGAGGGCGAAGTTGGCGACCAGCAGCAGGGAGAGCAGCAGGATGTCCTTGTTGGTCGGGTTGAACTTCCTGATGTTCTTCAGGCCGAAACGGTACGGCGAGTAACAGAGCACCAGCACCAGTCCGAAGATGCCGATGGCGGTGGCCAGCGGCGCCATGCTCCTGTTCTTGAAGATCTTCTCCATCTTCAGGGCCTGCTCCGAGGAGACCCGCTCGCCCACCCTGACGATCATCTCCCCCCGCTTCATCTTGAAGAGCACCGGGCGCACGGAGGCCCGTGCCTCCGCCCTCTTGTCCTCGGTGGCGTCCCGGTTGAAGGTGAGGTTAGGGGAGACCATGCGGGGCACCAGCCCCCGGATCGCCTCGATGTCGCGCGGCGAAAGCTCACTGAAGCGCAGCGACGAGAGCTGGCGGCGGACGCTGGCGATCTCCACGGTGGCGGAGAAATCGCCCCCCGCGACCTCCTGCTTGCTGCTGGGGTCGATCACCTGGATGCCGTGGTGCCGGTCGGCCTCGAACTTCTGCCGGTCGGCCACGATGCGCATCCGGTAGAGGGGCGCCACCTGCCGCCCCAGCTCGGAGAGGAAGGCGCGCTCCTGGCTGATGTGGGAGAGGGCGCCGAACTCCCTGCTGGTCAGATCCACCTGGAGGGCGCCCGCCACCTGGCTGAAGCCGTGGTCACGCTCGCCCCGCCTGTCGTTGATCAGCCTGAGGGCGTCCTCGAACCGCCGCACGATCTCGATGTTGGCGTTGGGGTCCAGGCTGTAGACGAAGGGGGAGTGGGACTCGGCCTCGTTGCGCTTCTTCTCGGTCAACAGCAGGTCTTCGATCAGGTAGTCTTGGGTGGCGCGGATATCGGAGGTGGCGATGTCGCCTTCGCGGTAATTCGCCGAGAAGAACTGCGGGCTGGGCAGGATCAGCAGGGTGAGGAACAGGGCGGTCAGCATCAGCAGCACGAAGCGGCTGCGCTTCTCGTACCTTTCGCCGGAAAGTGCGGACGCGACGGCCTCGACCCAGCGGTTGCAGAGCTGGATCAGCGGGCTCTGCGTTTCTTTTTGTTTGTCGCCGCTTTCGGTGGGCATTATGTCGGTAATTCCCGTGTGATAGGGCAAAGACTCGGTGATTCAGGCAAGGAACGAATATATCCTTTTTGCCCGATTACTGTCAATCTAAACGAAAATCCTCATTGGAATATCGGCGCCACTACGCTTGGTTAAAATTTGTTAAAACATCTTCCATTTACTGACAGATATGTTATATATCGTAAATTCCATTAACGGGCAACGGCCCGTCTATCATTAAAACGAGGGGGGAGAGATGAGCCAGATAACCGACGTGTACGCCAGAGAGATCCTTGATTCGAGGGGGAACCCGACCCTGGAGGTCGAAGTGTTCCTCGATTCCGGTGCCATGGGAAGGGCCGCGGTTCCTTCCGGCGCATCGACCGGCGAGCGCGAGGCGCTGGAGCTGAGAGACGGTGACAAGGGACGCTACCTCGGCAAAGGTGTGGAGAAGGCGGTCTCCAACGTCAACGATATCATAGCCGACGAGATCACCGGCATGGATGCCACCGATCAGGCCGGCATCGACCAGAAGATGCTGGAGCTGGACGGGACCGAGTTCAAGAGCAAGCTGGGCGCCAACGCCATCCTGGGCGTCTCCCTGGCGGTGGCCAAGGCCGCGGCCGAAGAGGTCGGCCTGCCGCTGTACCAGTACATCGGCGGCTCCAACGCCAAGGAGCTCCCGCTCCCGATGATGAACATCATCAACGGCGGCGCCCACGCCGACAACAACGTCGACATCCAGGAATTCATGATCATGCCGGCCGGCGCCTCCAGCTTCAAGGAAGCCCTCAGGATGGGCGCCGAGATCTTCCACTCCCTGAAGGGGGTGCTGAAGGCCAAAGGGTACAACACCGCGGTGGGTGACGAGGGGGGCTTCGCCCCGAACCTGAAATCGAACGAGGAAGCTCTCCAGGTGATCATGGAGGCGATCGAGA
>NZ_DATFBA010000249.1:0-5164 GCF_035254065.1 Geomonas sp. | reverse complement strand
CCGGCTTCCTGCCGGGTCGCGAGCAGGAGGCACGCGGCATCGTGCACGCCGGCCGCGCCATGCTGGACTCCATCGTCGACATCAGGACCCCGCGCATCCTCTTGATCCTCAGGAACGCCTACGGCGGGGCCTACGCCTCCTACAACAACTACCCGACCGGCGCAGACCTGGTGCTGGCACTCCCCACCACCCGCCTGGCCGTCATGGGTCCGGCCGGCAAGGAGTTCGTCTACAAGAACGAGCTCAGGAAGATCCGCAGCGAAGTGGTCGAGCGCGTCAAGCGCGGCACCCAGGAGAGGATCGAGGCTGGCGTCAAGCCGGAGCTGGCCAAGGTCGACGCCGAGAAGGAGGCAGCCGAGTGGCTGCGCGCCGAGGAGGCCGTACTCAACACCCGCTACGAGAAGGAGCTCATGAACCCGAAAGAGGCCCTTTCGCTCGGCTCCATCTCGTCGCTGGTCATGCCGACCGATCTCAGGAAAGTGCTGGGTGAAAACCTCAACTTCTTCCTGCGCCACTACAAACCGGGGCCGATGCAGGCCGTCCAGAGGGAGTTCCACTGATATGACTATTCAAAATTTGGAGCGCAAGGCGACCCGTCAACAGGCGGCAGCTCACCAGGAGCGCCCCCTGCGTCTTTTATCGTCACTGGAGAAACCGATGTCTCACGACAATTACTCACACAACCCGCTGGTGCACCGCGACCGGCGGCTTTCCAAATCGCCTTCGGCCTGGGTTCGCTCCTTCTCCTGCGAGGACCTCAAGCCGCTCATCGTCTGCCGCGGCCCCATCCGCATGGAAGCCATGGACGTCTACCAGGAGATGGGGATCACCCACTACGGCATCCTCCTTTCCGAGAAGGATTCCATCGTCTATGCCAACGCCCTGGCTCCCGAGCTGAGGAAGCTGACCGACTCCACCCGCGTGCACCGGGTGCCCGACTACACCGGTGCCAGCAAGGAGGAGCGCGTCGAGCGCATCCACCAGATCATCCGCATCGCCATCGATAACGGCTACGACTCCATCTTCGCCGGCTACGGCTTCATGGCCGAGGACGACGAGTTCGTGGGCGCCATCGAGCAGGCGGGGCTGAAATTCATCGGCCCCTGCGCTGCCACCCAGACCGGCGCCGGCAAGAAGGACGAGGCCAAGCGCACGGCGCTGTCGGTGAACGTCTCGGTCACTCCGGGTATCGACAACGTCACCGCCAAGACCCTGATCAAGAAGCACCCCACCCGCGAGCAGCTGTTGGCCCTGGTGACCTCCGAGGCGCTGGAGTGCGAGCAGTCCATCCTCGGCAACGCCAAACTCTCGCTGGAAGAGCTGGCCGACCACATCCTGTACGCCTCCTACAACAAAGGGATCGACCTCTTCTCCATCGAGGAACTCTGCGCACAGGTGCAGGAGGAAGTTGCCGGCATGCTGAAGCGCTTCCCGCAGAGCCGTGTCCGTCTGAAGGCGATCGGCGGCGGCGGCGGTAAGGGTCAGCGCCTCTTGGGTGCCGCCCTGCTCGGCGAGAAGAACCCGACCGACGCGATGATCGCCAAGGCTGCCGGCGAGGCTCCTGCGCTGGTGCGCGAGATCCTCAACGAGGTCAAGGCCAACGGCATCGGCGACAACAAGAACGTGCTGGTCGAGCTCAACATCGAGCAGACCCGCCACAACGAGATCCAGCTGATCGGCAACGGCGACTGGTGCCTGGCGCTGGGCGGCCGCGACTGCTCGCTGCAGATGCATGAGCAGAAGCTCCTGGAGGTCTCGGTCACCCAGGAAGGGCTGATGGCGGCCATCGAGAGCGCCAAGGCCGCCGGCAGGACTGCGGAAGTGAAGGCCCTGGAGAGCGACCTGAAGGTACTGAAGAGGATGGAAGAGGAATCCGAGCGTTTCGGCAAGGCCGTGGGCCTCGACTCCGCCTCCACCTTCGAGTGCATCGTCGACCGCGACCGTCACTACTTCATGGAAGTGAACACCAGGATCCAGGTGGAGCACCGGGTAACCGAGCTCTGCTACGCACTGAAGTTCGTCAACCCCGAGGACGCGAACGACTTCTTCGTGGTGGAAAGCCTGGTGGAGGCGATGGCTATCCTGGCCCGCCACAAGAAGCGGGTTCCCAAGCCGGAGCGCTTCGTCCGCTTCAACGCCGCCGTCGAGGCTCGCCTGAACGCCACCGACGCCTCCCTCTCCCCGCACGCGGGTGGCATGATCCGCTACTGGTCCAAGCCGATCGAAGGCGAGATCCGCGACGACCAGGGGATCAGCATGGTCAACCCGGACACCGGCCTGTTCATGAAATACAAGGTGGCCGGCGCCTACGACTCCAACATCGCGCTGCTCCTCACCAAGGGGAACGACCGCCTGGACAGCTATGAGAAGATGTCCGAGGTCCTGCGCGCCACCACCCTGCGCGGCACCGACCTGGCCACCAACCTGGAGTTCCACTACGGCCTGGTCAACTGGTTCCTGGGCAGAAACGTGATGGCCAAGCCGACCACCCGCTTCGTAGTCCCCTACCTGACCCTGGTCGGCACCCTGAAGGAAGTCGCCAACAAGATCGACCCGGTCTACGCCTTCCTGCAGATGAAGAAGCATTACCAGAAGCTGATCACCGAGATGTACGCGGATCAGCCGGAGGCGGCCGCCAAGGAAGCCAAGAACATGTCCACCCTCTTGGACCGCAAGGGGACCCTGATCACCCGTCCGATCGAGAGGTTGCTGGGTGACCCGCACCTGCTGTCGGGCTGGCTCTCCATCAACACCAAGAACTTCCGGATCGACAACGGCAAGGTGGTCTGGCTCAGGAACCCGATCGGGGTGCTGAACGAGACTTACGAGTACCTGCACATGAACCACCGTCCCCACAAGCCGGCGGCGGAGATCATCTGGAGCCACGACAACGAGCTCCTGCAGCAGGCGCTACGCTTCTCCAGGACCATCCGCGAGAAGTTCGGCCTGGCCCGCGACGAGTACCACACCCTGAACGAGATCCTGCAGAACGAGGAGCCGCAGGGCGGTTACGATGCGGAGACCTGGCAGCAGATCAGAAGCGCCCACTTCGGCTACGAGGCCGGACTGGAGCTGCTCGGCATGCTGTTCCTGATCGGCCAGCAGACCAAGTTCTGGGACCTGAAGGTCGAAGAGGACCTGGAGATCACCATCCCGGAATACCTGAACGACCCGGAGCTGCAGGCCCGCATGAAGAAGGTGCTGGTCCCGCCCCCCGCCACCAAGGCGGACGAGATCGTGGCGGTCTGCGGCGGCATGTACTACGGCCAGGAAGCACCCGGCATGCCTCCCTTCGTAACCGAGGGGATGCACTTCGAGAAGGGGCAGCCGCTCTACATCATCGAAGTCATGAAGATGTTCAACAAGGTGTACGCGCCCTTCTCCGGCACCATCGACAAGATCCTGATGACCGGCTCCGACGGCACCATCGTCTCGAAGGGGCAGCCGCTCTTCAAGGTCAGCCCGGACGAGAAGTTCGTGGAAGTCGACGCCACCGCGGTGGAGAAGGAAAAGCGCTCCATCACCTCCGAGTACCTGAAAGCGGTGCTGTAGGAATCGCTATCCTTTCAGCGACGCAAAAAGGCTCCGGATGAAAATCCGGAGCCTTTTTGCTATCAAAGGCCACCACTGACGACGGGGGCCTTTCTTTTCTTTTATAGGTTAGGCAGCGGCGAAGCAGAAATTGTCGCCTTCCACCGACGCTGAGAGCGCCTCCATGAAGGAGTCGGCCATCGGATCCTTCACTATCGCCATCACGCCATGGTTAACGGACCACATGGTGCCGCAGATCGTGCATTCCACCAAATCCTCAGTGAAGTTGCCGGCGCGTAAGTCGATTGCTACGTGGTCGTGATTCTTGCAAACGGGGCATTGCATCCCTGATCTCCTTTTCAAGCCTCCAAGGCTAGCTCATCTGTTTTATTTGGTAGAACTATAAACAAGCCGAAATCTTTTTGCAAGGTAATTTTTCAAAAAAACAACGTCAAAACAGCCAGTTACCCTTGTCAGGGGTTTTACAGGTCAGATCATCATTTTGTACACAAGAGAAAAACAAAACAAAATATCGACGCTATCACGCCTGATCCTGACTATAACCTGCCGTTTTCTCGATCTTTATCCTGTTTATATCGTTATTTTAAAAATAAAACACAACAAGCTAGGCCCGGCCCGCCGCTTTCTTGAAAGACCGGATTTTTTTCAGCAAGCTTCCGCGGGTAGAGGAGCGACCGGGTTATCCGGGCGATCCCCCTGCTGATTCCAAATGCGAACGCCAGGGCACGTAGGGACAGCCCCTCAAAGAGGCCTTAACTGAGTTCCTTCACATTGAACCTGTAAAAGGAAGCTCCCCGTGGCGCCCCGGCTCCCACCCTGTGCTGTTACCTATCTAATACAGTGGAGTCAGTCGCGAGCGCTGAGGCGACCACACAATCAGCGTCATTTGTTCACATAATCAAGCATTTAATAACATTATGCACACTATCTACTTCCTCACGACAGCCCCAGCAATCTCTCAGCGATAAGACAACCAATGGCAAAGTGCTTGTCGTTTCAGCAAAAAGTGAACTAAATAGGCGATTATCGCTTAATTTTCTTGCACACAATTTATTTTTAGGCTATTGTTGCGCACAGTGCTGGTACACCATTTTCATAAGGAAACTCTTATGTTTAGCAAGATAAATCATCTCGGCGTCGCTGTCCGCTCTCTGGAGGAGTCTCTGCCGTTTTATCGGGACTCCCTGGGAATGAAATTTAGCGGCACCGAAGAGGTCACCAGCCAGCAGGTTAAGGTGGCCTTTTTGACGATTGGGGAGTCGAAGATCGAGCTCCTAGAGCCGACCTCGCCGGAGAGCCCGGTGGCCAAGTTCCTGGAAAAGAACGGCCCCGGGGTGCATCACGTCGCCTACGAGGTCGAGGACATCGAGGCCGCCATCGCCCAACTCACCGAAAACGGCACCCGGATGATCGATGCGGCACCGCGCAAGGGGGCTCACGGCGCGCTGATCGCCTTCGTTCACCCCAAAAGCAGCGGCGGCGTGCTCACCGAGCTTTGCCAAAGCGCGCACTAAGCAGAAAAAGCCCGAATAGCGGCGCACTGTAACCGGGCTGTGACAAGGAGATGGTATAGAAGGGAATGACGCATTCGCCGGCTCTGACGGCGAGGTTA
>NZ_DATFBA010000248.1:0-16485 GCF_035254065.1 Geomonas sp. | reverse complement strand
GGAGCTTCTCTTTTTTGCCGAAGAAGCTGCGACCGCACTGCAGGGTGATGCCGGCATAGGCAAGCGCCGGGGCGGTGATCAGAAATGGGAGTAACTGACGAAACATCGCGTCCTTTCAAAACAACATCAAAGGCTAATTTAACAGGGATGAACAGGATGAAAGGGATAAAGGCATAAAGCAGATAAAGGCATATGCACCAAGGTAACTTCAAAGTCTCGCATCGCCCTCTTCACCTCATACATCGTCCCCCCCTGATAAAGGGGGGACAGGGGGGATTTGCCTTTGCCTTCAGCTCTCAATCAAAAACCACTCCCCCTAATCCCGCCGGACATGGGGCTTAACAGCTATGGGCTTTACACTTTTTCGACTAAGACAAGGTACGGTGCGAGTGGCGGCCGGTTCAGCTGGCGGCTGCACCAGACGTTGTAGTGCTTGGGCGGAAGCGCCGCACCCCAACTCTCCACGGCCTGCGCCTCTTCCGGGCCACCTTCATGGCCGGTGTACAGGGAGATCACCATGATGCCTCCCGCAACAAGTAGCGAGGCGGCCTGCTCCAGCGCCGAGACCGTGGTCTGCGGAGAGGTCACCAGCGGGTGCTCGCCAGCCTTCGCCAAGGCTCCGGCCGACAAGCCTCCCGGCAGGTAGCCCAGGTTGAAGACAGCTGCCTTCACCCCCTTGGGCACGAATTCAGAGAGCCGCTCATGCCCGGCCTCGATCAGCTCCACACACTCACGGCGCCCCTCCTTCTCCAGGAGCTCCCGGGTGGCAACGATGGCGCGGGGCTGCACGTCGAAGGCCCACACCTTCCCCCCCTCCCCCACCAACTCGGCGAGGAGCAGGGTATCCAGTCCGTTCCCGCAGGTGGCGTCCACCGCCAAATCCCCCGGGCAGACCAGCTGGCGGAGGAAGAAGTGCGACAACGGCACGGCGCCCCGCAGAGATAGTTTTTTCGCAGTGGTCTCCTTCACCAACCCTACCTTCCTTCGTTTGCCACCTTAACTCAATCCCCCTCGTCGAACTCTCCCTCGCCCTCCGGGAGAGGGCCGGGGTGAGGGAAGCTTCCACGAAGAGACGAGCCCCGCTTACCACGCCAGAGCAAGCCGTACGAGTTCCCCCCCGCCTTCGACAAGCTTAGGACGGGCTTCGACAGGCTCAGGGTGAACGGCATTTGCCTACTGCCCGCGGCAGACCCGCGGCAGAGTAGGCGATTGAGGCTTCCCTCACCCCTACCCTCTCCCGGAGGGCGAGGGAGAGCCTGCCGTGTTGGCTGAGTGAGTAAAAAAGGTCCCCTACTTCTTGCCGGCCAGCTCCAAGACGGCCGGCAGGGTGATCATGAAGGCGACCTGGCAGGCCACCATGCCGAGCGACATGACAGCGCCGATGCTGAATACCCCCTGGTGGTGGGCCACCATCAGCGCGCCGAAGCTCGCCATGATGGTGAGCGTGTTCAGGAGCACGCCGATGCCGGTACTGGAGGTGATCACGGTGGCGGCGGTCTCGTCCTCGCGCCGGAACCGGTTGATGATGTAGATACCGGAGTCGACCGCGATCCCCAGCACCAGCGGCATCACGATGATGTTGGCGGAGTTGAAGCTGATGCCGAACATCCACATGCCGGCCACCATGAACAGCACGCCGACCACCAGCGGAACCAGGCCGATCAGGGCGAACTTGAAGCTGCGGAAGGCGACCAGCAGGATGACCACGATCGCGCAGAAGGCATAGATGAAGGCGCGCTGGTAGGCGTCGCGCATGATGGTCATCGACTCGTACACCATCACCGGCTCACCGGTCGCATGCGGCTCCAGCCGCCGCACGTCGTCGAGGAACGCCTTGAGCGGCTTGCGGTCGAAGATCTCGTGCTTGGGCGCCACCTGCAAAAGGAGCTTCCCGGTCTTGCCCACGAAGCGGCTTTTCAGCTCGGGGGGGATGTCCGCCTCGGTGATCGGCTTGGCGTTCAGGCTCTCCTTGAGGAGGTTGATCTTGTCCGGGAGATCCTTGAACATGCCCCCCTGGAAATCCTGCAGCATGCCGACCGCGTTTTTGTTGCGCTCCTTCTCCAGTTTTGCAAAGAAGGCGTCCAGCGTTGCCAGGAATTTCCCCACCGGCTGGGCCTCGGGACGATGTTCCGCATCCAGTTTCGCCTTCAGTTTCACCACTGCGTTGCGGAAATTCTCGAACACCGTGGGAAGTTCCATGAGCGAGAGCTCTTCCTCGTACTTGGCGGGCTTGATGTCGGAGAGTTCCTGCCTGATGGCGGCCAACTCGGCAAGTTTTTCCTGCTGGTGGTCGGGGACGAAGCTGTTCACGCTCACCACGTGGTCGACGGTGGGAAGGGCCTCCAGCGCCTTGGTCTTGGCGGCGGCGTCGGCCTTGTCCTTGGCGACCACCACCGCGAAGTAGCCGGCGTTTTCCTTGCTCCGCATCAGCTTGTAGGCGTAGGTGACCGACTCCAGCCCCTTGGCCTGCAGATTCATCAGGTTGTAGTCGAAGGCGATCTGGGAAAGGGGATAGAGCGAGGCCACGCAGAGCACGAAGGTTCCGGCGATCACCACCTTGGGATAGCCGAACAGGATCAGCGAGAGCCTTTTCAGGTGCGGCCTGGGCCGTTCCACCCGCGGCTTGCGCGGCTTTCTGTGCCGTGCCAAAAGCACCAGCATGGCGGGGAGCACGGTGAAGGTGACGGCAACGCAGATGACCACCCCTCCCCCGGCGATCACGCCCAATTCGGCGATCCCTCTGAAGTCGGTGAAGACGAAGGTGAGGAAGGCGGCGGCCACGGTGGCGGCGGCCATCACGATGGCCCAGATGTTCCGGTCCAGGCCGGTGTGAATCGCCTCCAGCTCCATGCTCCCCAGCTTGAGCTCCTCCTGGTAGCGCAGCACCAGCTGAATGCCGTACTCGATGCCGATGCCGATCAGCATGATGGCGAAGACCATGGAGAGGATGTTCAAGTGGCCGATCGCCACGGTGGCGAAGCCGAAGGAGAGCGAGATGGCGACCAGCAGCGACACCATGGCGGCGAACACGTTCAGGACGCCGCGGAAGGCGAGCAGCAGAAGGACCACGGTGAGCGCCAGCGACAGCACGGTGGCGATGGAGATGTCGTGCTGGCTGGTGGCCATCTCCTCGTTTTCCAGCACCGGCGCCCCGGTGAGCCCCACCTTGACACCCTTGAACTCGGGGAGCGCGCTTACCTTGGCGATCTCCGCGCGCACGGTGGCGATGGCCGCACCGGCCGGCACGAAGCCCACCATGTTCCTGACCGGCAGCACGGTCAGGATCTGCTGCCTCCCCGCCTTGGCGAAGGAGGATTCCGAGCTCATGAACATGCTTTCCAGTGAGGGCGGAGCGCCGCCCCCCGCGCCGAAGCTGGTGAAGCCCGCGCCCAGCTTGTCCAGCATGAAGACGATGCCGGGGAGCTTGGAGCTGTCACCCGCCACGTAGCTGTCCATGGTCTGGGTCATGTAATTGAAGAGGGTCTGGACGGAGGGGGCCTTGGCCAGCGCCTTCAGGGGGGGCGCGGCCAGGCTTATGTTCCGGTGCAACTCTTTGAGGTCGGCCAGATCCATGAAAAGCAGGCCGTTGTTCTTGAAGAAGGGAAGCGCGTAGGGATAGAAGACGTCGGAGAAATGCTCCTTGTCGCGGGAAAAGGCGTCGTAGAGCTTCTGTCCGAAGGCGCCCGCTCGCTCGGCGTCGGCGCTCTCGATCACCACCACGATGTCTTCGGGGTTGCCGAACTCGGCGCGGTAGGCCTGGTAGTCGCGGTTGAAGGAGGTGTTCTTGGGCATCAGGTCGTCGCGACCGGTCAAAAACTCCATCCTTTGGGTGGTATACCAAAGTGACAGCGCGGACAGTACCAAAGCTACCAGGAGGACCATCCATGGGTAGCGCGACGAAAGGGAGAACAGGAAGCCTCCCTCGTTAGCAGATCGTTTCATAAGATCACATCTCTCTTTCCCGTTTTTTCGCCCACGCAACCTAGCA
Source organism: Geomonas sp. (assembly GCF_035254065.1). Classification (GTDB taxonomy): domain Bacteria; phylum Desulfobacterota; class Desulfuromonadia; order Geobacterales; family Geobacteraceae; genus Geomonas. Next base: position 12,497 of record NZ_DATFBA010000248.1, on the reverse strand, counting down.
TACCGCTACCGCATAATCAACATTCCTCAGTAAAACCAGTGTTTTATTTGATGAATTTTGTTAGAGACAGCAAAAAGTGGTGTACCTTTATACGAAAGTGTGATAAATCTCGCTGCTTGTAACTTGTAGCAATATCGTTACACTGTACGGACTTGTGCCAATCTCGCTCAAAGGAGTTTGTGGTGACTTCCCCCTTCAAACATCCCATCTCGCACGCACTGACTTCATTCAACGGCGCAGCCGTAGAACCGGATCAGACAGCCAGCCAGAACCAGGGAGCCAAGATACATCGCCTTCCCCCTTCTATCTGGAAGAGAAAGCAGGGACAGGCAAAGAATCAACTTGATCTCGCCATCGACGCAAGCCGCGATTTCTTCTTCAGGGAACAGCTCCCCAAAGGTTACTGGTGGGCGGAGCTGGAATCCAATGTCACCATCACCGCCGAATACATCATGCTGTTCCATTTCCTGGGGCTCGTCGATCACGAGCGCCAGCGGAAGATGGCCAACTACCTCCTCTCCAAGCAGACCGAGGAAGGTTTCTGGACCATCTACTACGGCGGCCCGGGCGACCTCTCCACCACGGTCGAGGCCTACTTCGCGCTGAAGCTGGCCGGTTACCCGGCCGAGCACCCGGCCATGGAGAAGGCGCGCCGCTTCGTCCTGGACCAGGGCGGCATCATCAAGACCCGCGTCTTCACCAAGATCTTCCTCGCCATGTTCGGCGAGTTCGCCTGGTTCGGCGTGCCTTCCATGCCGGTCGAGCTCACCCTGCTCCCCAACTGGGCCTATTTCAACATGTACGAGTTCTCCAGCTGGGCCCGCGCCACCATCATCCCGCTCTCGGTGGTGATGGACAAGCGCCCGGTCAAGAAGCTGCCCCCCGCCATGCGGGTGCAGGAGCTCTTCGTGCGCCCGCCGCGCCCGATCGATTATACCTTCACCAAGGAAGACGGCATCCTCACCTGGAAGAACTTCTTCATCGGTGCCGACCACATGCTGAAGGTCTACGAGCGGAGCCCGATCCGCCCCTTCAAGAAGAAGGCGCTGGCCGAGATCGAGAAGTGGGTGGTCGAGCACCAGGAAAATACCGGCGACTGGGGCGGCATCCAGCCGGCCATGCTGAACGCCATCCTCTGCCTGAACGCGCTCGGCTACTCCAACGACCATCCGGTGATGGTCAAAGGGATGGAGGCGCTGGCGAACTTCTGCATCGAGGGTGAGAACCAGATCGTCCTGCAGTCCTGCATCTCGCCGGTCTGGGACACCGCGCTGGCGCTCAAGGCGCTCACCGACTCCGGTGTCCCCACCGACCACCCTTCCCTGGTGAAGGCGGCCGAGTGGCTTTTGGACAAGGAAGTGAGAAAGCCGGGCGACTGGAAGATCAAGTGCCCCGATCTCGAGCCTGGCGGCTGGGCCTTCGAGTTCCTGAACGACTGGTATCCCGACGTGGACGACTCGGGCTTCGTGATGATGGCCTTGAAGGGCATCCAGGTCAAGGACCGGAAACTGATGGACGGCGCCATCAAGCGCGGCATCAACTGGTGCCTGGGCATGCAGAGCAAGAACGGCGGCTGGGGCGCCTTCGACAAGGACAACACCAAGTACCTCTTGAACAAGATCCCCTTCGCCGACCTGGAGGCGCTGATCGATCCCCCTACCGCCGACCTGACCGGCCGCATGCTGGAGCTGATGGGGAACTTCGGCTACGCCAAGGATTACCCGGCCGCCGTGCGCGCGCTGGATTTCCTTAAGAAGGAGCAGGAACCGGAAGGGTGCTGGTGGGGGCGCTGGGGGGTCAACTACCTCTACGGCACCTGGTCGGTACTCTGCGGCCTTAAGGAGATCGGCGAGGACATGACCCAGCCCTACGTCCGCAAGGCCGTGAACTGGATCAAGTCGCACCAGAACATCGACGGCGGCTGGGGCGAGACCTGCGAGTCCTACCACGACCGCACCCTGGCCGGCATCGGCGAAAGCACCGCTTCCCAGACCAGCTGGGCCCTTCTGGCGCTGATGGCGGCGGGCGAGGCCAACTGCTCCGCGGTCACCCGCGGCATCCAGTACCTCCTCTCCACCCAGAAGGCCGACGGCACCTGGGACGAGATGCACTACACCGGCACCGGTTTCCCCAAGTACTTCATGATCAAGTACCACATCTACCGCAACTGCTTCCCCCTGATGGCGCTCGGCACCTACCGCACGCTGACCGGCGGCGAGGGATAACCCGAAACGATAATCAACGGTATCCTCTACACGTCCCCCCCTTGATAAAGGGGGGACAGGGGGGATTGCTGTTGTTTTTGAGGGAGTTAAACGGATTCCTGCATGAGAGCGTTCGTCACCGGCGCCACCGGTTTCATAGGGGCGAGCATCGTCCGCGAACTGCTGAAGGACGGCTGGCAGGTGCGGGTCCTCGCCCGTCCCGGCTCCGACCGCAGCAACCTCGCCGGCTTGGACGTGGAGACCTGCGAGGGTGACCTTTCCGATCAGGCGGCGCTCGCCCGCGGGCTGGCCGGCTGCCGAAGCCTCTACCACGCCGCCGCCGATTACCGGCTCTGGACCAAAGACCCCGCCTCCATGTACGAGGTGAACGTGGGGGGGACCCGCAACATCCTCTCCGCCGCCCTGCAGGCAGGGGTCGAGAAGGTGGTCTACACGAGTTCGGTGGGGACCCTGGGGAACCCGGGCAACGGTACCCCCGGCAACGAGAAGACCCCGGTCGGCTTCGGCGACATGGTGGGAGATTACAAGAAGAGCAAGTTCCTGGCCGAGCGCGAGGCGGAAAGCTTCCTCTCCCGTGGGCTGCCGCTGGTGATCGTCAACCCCTCCACCCCGGTGGGGCCGATGGACATCAAACCAACCCCCACCGGCAAGATCATCGTCGACTTCCTCAACCGCAAGATGCCCGCCTACCTGGACACCGGACTCAACCTGATCGATGTGGAGACCTGCGCGCGCGGGCACATCCTGGCGGCGCAGAAGGGAAAGATCGGCGAGAAGTACATCTTGGGCAACGAGAACCTGACCCTCGCCAAGATCTTCGCGCTGCTCTCGGAGATCACCGGGCTGTCGGCCCCCAAGGTCCGCCTCCCCTACTACCCGATCCTGATGGCGGCCTACGTGAACGAGGGGATCTCCAAGCTGACCGGCAAGGAACCGCTCATCCCGCTGGCCGGCGTGCAGATGGCCAGGAAGTTCATGTACTTCGATCCCGGCAAGGCCGTGACCGAACTGGGGCTCCCGCTCACCCCGGTCAGGGGGTCGCTGGAGCGGGCGGTAGACTGGTTCCGCAGCCACGGCTACGCGAGATAACTTCCCTCGCCCCGTCACTTTACTATTTACACTTTCTTTTTTTCGTTTAGAATCTGAAACCTTAGCCTTTCTCCCCTGATACAGCTTCCTTCATACATGTGATGGGTTCTCAGGAGATCCAGTGTACAAGCTGCTTTCGAAGATAAATAGTCCTAACGACCTGAAAAAACTCAAGACCGACGAGCTGGCCGCGCTGGCCGACGAGGTGCGCGCCTACCTGATGGAGACCGTCCCCAAGACCGGCGGACACCTGGCCTCCAACCTGGGCTGCGTCGAACTCTCCATCGCGCTTCACTACTGCTTCGACTCCCCCACCGACAAGATCATCTGGGACGTCGGCCACCAGGCCTATACCCACAAGCTCCTCACCGGCCGCCGCGACGTCTTCCACACCCAGCGCTGCTACAAGGGGATCAGCGGCTTTCCCAAGAGATGCGAGTCCATCCATGACGCCTTCGGCGTCGGGCACTCCTCGACCTCCATCTCGGCCGGCCTCGGCATGGCGGTGGCAAGCTCCCTCGCCAACGGCTCCAACCGGGTCATCTCGGTAATCGGCGACGGCTCGCTGACCGGCGGCATGGCCTTCGAGGCACTGAACCAGGCGGGGCACCTCAGGAAGAACCTGATCGTGGTGCTGAACGACAACGAGATGTCCATCTCCAAAAACGTCGGCGCCCTCTCCTCCTTCATCTCCCGCAAGATGACCGGCAGCTACTACCGGAGCCTGAAGAAGGAGATGGAGGAGCTGATCACCGGCATTCCCGCCATCGGGAGCAACATCCTGCACTTCGCGAAGAAGGCGGAGAACTCCCTGAAAGGATTCCTGACCCCGGGCACCCTGTTCGAGGCGCTCGGCTTCGAGTACGTGGGACCGATCGCCGGCCACGAGCTTGAGGACATGGTGGCCGTGCTGGAGAACGTGAAGAAGATCGAAGGGCCCATCCTGCTGCACGTGATGACCAAGAAGGGGAAGGGGTATCCCCCCGCCGAGGAGACACCGGACAAGTTCCACGGCATCGCACCGGTGAAGCCGGCCGGGGCCGCCGCCTCCAAGCCCGCGCCCCCCTCCTACACGCAGGTGTTCGGCGACACCATGGTGAAGCTGGCCGCCAGCGATCCCAAGATTTTGGCCATCACCGCCGCCATGCCCGACGGCACCGGGCTTTCCGGCTTCGGCAACAAGTACCCGGAGCGCTTCTTCGACGTGGGGATCGCCGAGCAGCACGCGCTCACTTTCGCCGCGGGGCTCGCCACCGAGGGGTTCCGTCCGGTGGCCGCCATCTACTCGACCTTCACCCAGCGCGCCTACGACCAGGTCTTCCACGACATCTGCCTGCAGAAGCTGCCGGTGACCCTGGCGCTGGACCGTGCCGGCCTGGTGGGTGACGACGGCCCGACCCACCACGGCGCCTTCGACATCTCCTATCTGCGCCACCTTCCCGAGCTTACCGTGATGGCCCCCAAGGACGAGAACGAGCTGCAGCACATGCTGAAGACCGCCGTCTACTCCGGCCGACCGGTCGCCCTCCGCTATCCGCGCGGCGCCGGCTACGGCGTGGCGATGGACCAGGAGCTGAAGGAACTGGAGATCGGCAAGGGAGAGCTCATCGCTGAAGGGGACGACCTGACCCTGGTCGCCATCGGCTCCACCGTCTATCCCGCCCTGGAGGCGGCGAAGATGCTGAAGGAGAAGGGGATCTCGGCCGCCGTGGTCAACGCCCGCTTCGTGAAGCCGCTGGACAGCGAGCTGATCCTCGCCCAGGCGAAGAAGACCGGCTGCATCGTCACCGTCGAGGAGAACGCCCTGCAGGGCGGCTTCGGCAGCGCGGTGCTGGAAGCCATCTCCGATGCAGGATTGACCTCCGTGCGGGTGAAGAGGATCGGCATTCCCGACAGCTTCATCGAGCACGGCAGCCAGGCGCAGCTCCGCTCCGACCTCGGCATCGACGCCGCCGGCATCACCGCCACCTGCGAACAGTTCCTGAGCTCGCAGAGCATGCAGATGCCCCAGCTCGCCCGGGTGAAGTAGACAAGCGAGGCTCAGAACACCGAACGGGACAGTCTCAGGGAAAGTTCCTTTGACTCGTCCCGTTTTACTGTGCCAGAATGCCGAAACCTTTAACCACAGGCTTTCACCACGAAAGTCACGAAAGATACACGAAAAAAAGTCACAAGCTGCAGGAAGGCTACCCGTAAGTCCCCCCCTTGATAAAGAGGGGACAGGGGGGATTTGCCTTGGCAGTTAGATCCAAGCAGTTAGATCCAAACCAGACTCAACTTAAAGGAAAGAACCACCATGCGTTTCCCGATGCGACTCAACTATGATCTGACCAAGTACATCATGTCCAACAAGATGAAGAAAGTGGACAAGTATCCGCTCGTGCTGATGCTGGAGCCTACCCATCTTTGCAACCTCGCCTGCTCCGGCTGCGGAAGGATCAGGGAATACGCAGACACCATGCAGGAGATGATGACCCTCGAGGAGTGCCTCGACTCGGTCGACCAGTGCCCGGCGCCGGTCGTCACCATCACCGGTGGCGAGCCCTTCCTCTACCCGCACATCTTCGAACTGATCGAGAAGGTGCTGGAGCGCGGCAAGCACATCTACCTCTGCACCAATGCGCTCCTGCTGGAGAAGGCGCTCGACAAGATGAAGCCCCATCCGAACTTCGTACTGAACGTGCACATGGACGGCATGGAGGAGACCCACGACCGCATCCTGGAGCGTGCCGGCACCTTCAAGATCGCCATGAGCGCCATCAAGAAGGCGAAGTCACTCGGCTTCAGGCTCTGCACCAACACCACCATCTTCAAGGAGACCGACCTGATCGAGATCGAGATGCTCTTCTCCCACCTGAAGGACCTGGGCGTCGACGGCTTCCTGGTGGCGCCCGGATTCGGTTACGAGGCGGTCGGCGAGAAGCTCTTCCTGGAGCGGCGCGAGATCGAGAGGAAATTCGAGCAGGTATTCGAGATGAGCAAGCGCTTCTGCTTCTTCTCCACCCCGATGTACCTGCGCTTCCTGAAAGGCGACAAGAAGCTCGAGTGCACCCCGTGGGGCAACCCGACCAGGAACACCCGCGGCTGGAAGGCCCCCTGCTACCTGATCACCGACGCCCACTATGGCAGCTTCAAGGAGATGATGGAGAAGACCCAGTGGGACAAGTACGGCGTCGGCAAAGACCCGCGCTGCGCCCAGTGCATGATGCACTGCGGTTTCGAGCCCTCCGTGGTCGAGGAGATCGGCAAGAGCTGGAAGGACATGTGGGAGATGTTTTTGTGGAACCTCTCCTAGGGCTTTTTACTGCTTTCAAGCATTGCCCGCCCCGTTAAAACATAATTTAAATCATCAAGTTACACCTTGCCCCTCTCGCAAACCCGCTAATCTTTAACACAGATTTAGCGGGTTTTTTTTACTTTAATTCCTAGCTAATTGCTACCTACGTCGACGAGGACATTGACAGCGACCGGCTTCCTTGACATTTAAGATCGGTTGAGCCCAAAGTTGATCAGAGGAGGCAGCAGGATATGACTCTTTTGGCAAAAAGCAAGAGCGACACCAAGCAGAGCGATTCGGTTTTCTTGAATAAAAGAGGCGAGTTCTGCGAATGGTTCTGTACCACAAGCGTTATGACAGAGCGCAAAGATGCCCAGAAAGCGCTGCAACAGTCCGAAGAGCGGTATCGCGCCCTGTTTAACACGATGACAGAGGGATTTTGCGTGCTCGGATTGATCTTCGACGCAGACAATCACCTTGTCGATTGCCGATTGGAGGAAATAAACCCGGCCTTTGAAACGCACACCGGCTGGCATGATGCAAAGGGGAAGCTGGTACGGGAGCTAGCCCAGGATCTCGAGCCGCACTGGTTCGAAATGTACGAGCATGTGGCCATATCGGGCGAACCAGCTCATTTTGAGAATTGGACCAAATCGCTGAACCGTTGGTTCCAGGTGAGCGCCTACAGTGTCGGCAAACCTGGTGAACCTAAAGTCGCCGTGGTCTTTAAAGACATCACCGAACGCAAGATGGCGGAGCAGGCGCTGCAGAAGAGCGAGGCCACTTTGAAGCTCGCCATCGAGACGGCAGGCCTCGGCACCTTCGAATGGGACATCGGATCAGGGAAGCACCAGTGGTCAGATATCGCGAAGGAGCACCACGGGCTTCTCCCTGAAGCTGAGGTGGACCACGAGCTTTTCCTGGCTGGAGTGCACCCCGACGACCGTGAGAAAATCGACCGGGCGATCAGGGAAGCCCTCGTCCCCGAGGGCGGAATCTTCAACGTCGAGTACCGGACCATTGGTGAGATCGACCGCAAGGTCCGGTGGCTGACGGCGCGGGGCAAGGTGTTCTACGACGAAAACGGTGCTCCGTTGCGGATGGTCGGAGCCTGCCTTGATATCACCCACATCGTCGAGACCGAGAAGGCACTCAAGGAGGAAATGTCGCAGCGCCTGAGGGCGGTGGAGGAGATGCACAAGCGGGATAAGCTGATGATCCGGCAGGGGCGGCTGGCCGCCTTGGGTGAGATGATCGGCAACATCGCCCACCAGTGGCGCCAGCCGCTGAACACCTTGGGGCTCATCGTGCAGGAGCTCCCGAGGATGTACCAGCGCGGCATGTTCGACCAGGAGTACCTCGACGCCAGTACCGCCCGGGCCATGCAGGTCATCAACTACATGTCCAAGACCATCGACGGGTTCAGGAACTTCTTCGGCCCCGACAAGGAAAAAGAATCATTCCGGGTGGCCGAGGTGCTCGGCAAGACGGTCTCCATCGTGGAAGCCGCCTTCAAGGAGCTGAACCTGACGATCGAGGTGGAGTCCGACCCGGCGCTGGAGGTGTATGGCTATCCCAACGAGTTCTCCCAGGTCATCCTCAACATCCTGGTCAACGCCAAGGATGCCATCCTGGAGCGCCGGGTCGAGCATCCCATGGTGTCGGTGCGGCTGTTCAGGGAGAACGGGAAAACGGTGCTGACCATCTCCGACAACGCAGGGGGGATCGCTCCCGACATCATGGAGAAGATCTTCGATCCCTACTTCACCACCAAGGGGCCCGACAAGGGGACCGGCATCGGGCTGTTCATGTCCAAGACCATCATCGAGAAGAACATGAACGGCAGTCTCACCGCGCGCAACAGCGAAGAGGGCGCTGAATTCCGTATTGAGGTCTGAATCCAGCAAAGCGGGGGGACGCCAGTGCCTCCAGGAGACCTCAACTAGCGGCCACCCTACCAGGCCGGCTTCGGCGCCGCTTCCGAGTCCCCTACCCCGTGGCCGAGGGTAAAATAAAAGGTGGCGCCTTTCTCTTTTTCCCCTTCAGCCCAGATTCGTCCCCCGTGACGGCGAATGATGCGCTCAACCGTGGCAAGCCCGATGCCGAACCCCTTCAACTTTTCGGCGCCAGGAAGGCGCTGGAAGGGGGTGAAAAGCTTCTCGGCATCAGTCATGGCGAATCCGGAGCCGTTATCCCTGACGAAATAAGCCTGCCGGCCGTCTACCTGCGTCGCCCCGAACTCGATTGTCGCGTCTTCCCGAGTACCGGTATATTTCCAGGCATTGCCGATGAGGTTGGCCAGGGCAACCTGTAACAGGTTCGCGTCTCCATCGGCGATTATCCCATCGGCAATCCTGAAGGTGATACGGCGCTCAGGCTCGGCTATTCTCAGTTCCGCAGCCGCTTCCTGTGCCATTTTAGTCAGGTCGACGGTTTCCCGGTGCAACTCGACGCGAGCCGTGCGGGAGAACTTGAGCAAGGCGTCGATCAACTGGTTCATGCGCAGGGTGCCGTTGTAGGCTTCTTCGAGATAGTCCTTGCATTCTTCGTCGAGCCTATTTCCACACAGCATTTTTATCGCCTGACAGTACCCGTTGATAACGTTAAGCGGCTGCCGGAGGTCATGGGCGACCGTATAGTTGAATGCTTCCAGATCCAGGTTGGCGCTTTCCAGTTCGAAGGCCCGTGCTGACAGGTCGGTGTTCAGCCGTTCGACCTCCTCCTCCGCCCGCTTGCGGGCCGTGATGTCCCTCACCAGGCTGAGCATGTACCGGTCGCCGTCGAGATCGACCAACTCCGCGGAGTAGAGGCCGATCGAGATCCGCCCGAACTTGTCCCTGAATCTGATCTCGAGGTTCCGGACCGATCCTCCCTCCTCCAGTATCCGTACCACCCTGTCCCGGTCGGTTTCGTCCACCCACAGGCCTAGTTCGTACACTGTCCGGCCGATCACCTCCTGTCGTTGGTAGCCCAGGGTTTCCAAGGCCGATTCGTTGATGTCGATGAACCGCCCCTCTTTGAGGGTGGAAATACCGATCAGCGCCGGCGCAGCATGGAAGATCCGGAAGAATTTCCTTTCCGATTTTTGGAGCGCTTCTTCTGCCAGTTTACGCTCGGAGATATCCTGGCATACCACCAGCACGTTCAGCGCATTGTTCAGGTCGTATACCGCCTGGGCCATCTCTTCCGCCCAAAGTACGCTGCCGTCCTTGCGGACCTTGCGGAACTGCCAGCTGTGAATTTGGTTGGGATTTTCAAGGCATTTTCGCAACTGCTCAGCCACTGCGACCCGGTCTTCTTCATGGAAAATCGTCAGCACCGAACGGCCTTCGAGCTCCTCCATGTCGTAGCCTAGCTGGTGGGCGCAGAAAGGGTTGACGGAGAGCATGATCAACTCGGCGTCGAGGGTGGCAATCATGGTGGGGTTGTCACGATACAGGGCACGATAGCGGGCTTCGCTCAGGCGCAGGGCCTCCTCTGCCCTTTTTTGCTCGGTGATGTCGCTTACGATGCTGAGAAGATGCCTCTTCCCTCCGATATCGATGATAACGGCCGAGAACAGTCCCCGCAGGATGTCGTCTTGCTTGGTGCGAAACATCATCTCCCGGTCACGCAACACCCCTTCTCTGCTAAGCTGTTCGATGGCACGATCCCGTTCGGCGGAGTCTTTCCAAATGTCGAATTCCAGGGAATTGTGGCCGACCACCTCCTCGCGCCGGTAACCGGATAGCCGTTCTCCCTCCCGGTTGATATCGACGAACCTGCCGTCGGCCAGGGTGCTGATGGTGATCCCCACGGGCACTGTGTCGAAGATCCTGGCAAACTTCTCCTCTGATTCCCGCAGCGCCTGCTCCGCCTGCCTCCGTTCAGTAATGTCCAGGGCCACCCCGGCGATGTAGGCAGGCCTGCCATCCGGAGCGTTGACCGCGAACTTGTTCACGATGGAGTGGTGCTCCATGCCGTCGGCCTGACGCAGGACCTCAGTCGTTTCCAGGCTCCCCCCTTCCGACAAGACCCGGCAGTCGTTTTCGCTGAACAGCCGAGCGGTTTCCGGCGGAAAGAGGTCCCTGTCACTCTTTCCCAAAAGCGCTGCCAGTGGGGTCGCGAAAACGCGCTCGGCCTCCGCGTTGGCGTACACGTACCGACCCTGCATATCCTTCATCCAGGCCGCGGCCGGCAAATGGCGCATGAAGGAGGCAAAACGCTCCTCGCTTTCGCGAAGTTCCTCTACGATACGTTTGCGCTCGATGGAATGGCAGATCGAGCGCACCAAGAGAGTGCCGTTCATATCGCCTTTGACGAGATAGTCCTGGATATCCAGCCGCAGCGCTTCAAGCGCATCTTCTTTGTTCTCGAGGGGAGTAACGATGACAATGGGCGTCAGTTGCGCGCCCTTTCGTACTGCCAGGGCGGTTTGCAGTCCCTGGCTGTTCGGCAGACTGAGATCAAGCAGGATACAATCGAAAGACCGTGTCTTCAGCAGATCGAGTCCCTCGGTCAAGGACTGGACATGTTGGACGGAGAACTCATTTCCCCCTGATTTCGCCAGCATTCCCGCCAGCAGGTGCGCTTCAACGGTGTCTTCCTCGATCAGCAGTATGCTCCTGGCAACTTGCATCTGATATCTCCGTCGATAGTCATACCACAGACGTTAGGCGTAACCCGACCTGCTGTAGATAACCGGGGTCCGATAATCAGAACGTATCAGGACAGGCAAATCGAAACTCCTGCAGGTTTGGTCAGTCGTGCGAGAAATCGGGTGAACGATGGTGGACGATGTAGTAAGGCGGCGAGCAGCTGGGCAAACTTCTGCTGCGGTGCGTTCGGTCATCGCTTAATGCTGTCCTGCAGCGAGCCGGGAGCATCTCAGAGAAAAGGACGCACCATTTCCAAAGCCTCCTCATCTCTTGGAAATATTTTACCCCAAATGACATTCCTTAGCCACCAGCTTGGCGTGAGTTGCCCCCAATCCGCCTCCCCTTCCCAGACAAACTCGTCTCAGAGAATTGCGTTTCACGTACAGTCTGCTATGCTGAGGCGAAAGATAATTAACGTACGCCAATCACCTGCACACACCCGAGAACAAGGAGCCATCCCATGGTCTTCAAGTACAAGCTGCCAAAGATACCGGCGCAACTGCTCATCATGGCTTTCACCTTCATTGGCTTGCTGTCGAAAGTCCCCGTACTGCGGGACCGGCATGACAGACTTGTTTCGGATGAGTACTTCGTCAACCTGACAAACCTTTTCCAACAACTGTGCGAGGAAGCCAAGTACAACCGGCTCAAGCTGATTCAGCGAGATAAGGTCCAACAGGAGCTTACCGACCTGATGAGGAAGTTTTTCCACTTTTTGGAAGCCGTGGGAGACCAAGACGATCTCATCGTCATTCAGGAAAGCGGCATCGTGTTGTCCAAACCCCGCAAAAAGACAACCAACAAGGGCACCCCCCCCGTGATCACCGCCTCCACCGAAGCCGGCGATCGCTGACATCTCATCCCCGGATGCCGGAACAGATGAGCGGCATCCGGGGACGATGCCTTCTTCCCCCCAGCAGTGCTGTCACCTATCTGCGGAATTCATCCTTCGCCCTGTGCCAAACCACCACCAGGTTCAACTCCCTTGCCGGCTGCAGGAACCCGCTGGGTCACGGTGTTGACCACCAGTCCCACCATCTGGATTAACTGGTTCGCGGGCTTGACCAACTGTTCGATTGGGTCGATCATCTGGCCCAAAGCCTAGCCCAACTGGTCCACGCAGTTGAGTCACTGGTCCGCGGCCTCGGCCAACTGGACGACAGAATGGTCCAACAGGTTCATGATGCCGGCCAACTGGTGCGGGACACCGACCAACTGGTGCAGGACACCGACCAACTGGTGCAGGACACCGACCAACTGGTGCAGGAC
>NZ_DATFBA010000247.1:0-2373 GCF_035254065.1 Geomonas sp. | reverse complement strand
ATAAAGGGGGGACAGGGGGGATTGCTCGTGACTTTCTTTTTGCTTCTACCCGAAGTACAGCTGTTCCCCGTCATAACCTGCCAGGAAGATACGGACCTCCACCTCCGGTGCGAGGGCCGCAGCTACCTGCGCAGCCTTCCTGCAGACCAGCTCGATCAGCCTGGGATCGTTCCCGGATTCCTCCAGCAGGTGCCGCGCCGTGTTGGCGCTCCTCGCCACGGGCTCCAGGTGCGAGAGCTCCGGCGACTCCTTGAGCCAGCCGGCGACGACGCCGAGATCGAGTTCCGAGGAGGTGACGTGGGTCTGATCGTGGCCGCAGGCGATCTTCACCAGCTTGGCAAATTGCCCCGCCACGATCACCTGGGGGACGAACCGTTCAGCGCAGCTCCTGATGGAGTAACCGAAATGGTCTCCCATCATGATGAAGGATTCCTCTTTGATGCCTTGCATGCCGCAGAGGTGCTTTTGGGCTGCCATCTCCGAGGTCCGCCCGGTGGAGAGGACCACCACCTTGCTGCCGCAGGCCCGCGCGACGCTGACGGAGGCGTCGACCGTGTCGGTCCAGGCCTTGGTGGAGATCGGTTTGACGATGCCGCTGGTCCCCAGGATGGAGAGGCCGCCGACGATGCCCAGCCGTTCGTTGATGGTTTTCTTGGCCAGCTCTTCGCCGTTGGGGATGCTGATGGTAATGGTGAGGGTGGCCGGGACGCAGCGGAGGGCGAAGACCTCCTTCACCACCTCGGTGATCATCCTGCGCGGCACGGGGTTGATCGCCCACCCCCCGACCGGCACGGCGAGGCCGGGCTTGGTCACCTTGCCGATGCCGACGCCCCCCTGGATGATGGTGCGATGCTTGGTGAAGAAGTCTATCTGCACATGCGCGTGGATCTCGGCGCCGTTGGTCACGTCCGGATCGTCGCCGGCGTCCTTCACCACGTAGCAGGACGCGGTGTTTTCGTGCAGACGGCCCCCCTCGATGGCAAACTGCGCGGTCTCGCCACAAGGAAGCCGCAGCTCCACTTCAGGCACCATGACCTGGTCACGCAGCATCTGGGCCGCGGCCTTGACGGCGGCGGCAGCACAGGAGCCGGTGGTGTAGCCGTATTTTAGGGTTTTCCCGTTCATAGCCTCAATCCAATGGGTCCGCTTACCGTGCTTCTTTACAGCCAGACATTGAATTCGTCATGTTTCAAGCCGAAGGAGGTCATGCTTCTCCTTCGTCGCTTGCGGCCGGGGCTCCCTTGCCCTGGCCCTGACGGTGACGGGAAATCAGCCGGCAGCCTGGATCAGGATGGCGTTCATCACCGCGGCGGCGACGTTCGACCCACCCTTTCTGCCGACATTGGTAATAAAGGGGAGCTCCGGGTATTCCCGGCCCAACTCCCGCAGCGCCCCCTTGCTCTCGGCGGCGCCGACAAATCCTACCGGCAGCCCCACGATCAGCTTGGGGGCTACCTCCTTGGCCCGGATCAACCGAATCAGCTCGAAAAGAGCAGTGGGGGCGTTGCCGATCACGAAGATGCCGTTTTTGGCGTCGCCCGCCCCCTTGCGCATGGCCAGGATGGAGCGGGTGACCTGCAGTTCCTTGGCCTGGGCGGCGACCTCCGGGTCCGCCACGAAGCAGGAGACCGGTGCGCCGAACTGGGCGAGCCGCTGCTTGTTGATCCCGGAGATGATCATGGTGGTATCGGTGACGATGCCGCAGCCGCTTCTCAGCGCCTCGATGCCGCTCTGGATGGCGCCTCCGGAGATCTGCATGGTGCGGGCATATTCGAAGTCGGCGCTGGTATGGATGGCGCGACGCACAATCGGCCACTCGTTCGCCGACCACCGGTGCGGCCCCAGTTCCTCCTCGATGATCCTGAACGACTCGGCCTCGATCTGCTCGGGGCTCAGGTGCACCGACATCAGTACCACCTTTGCTCGGTCAGGCTCTCGGCGATCCGCTCGACCACGATCTCAGCCAGCTTGTTGTGCACGCCCAGATGCTTGCCGAGCACCATCTCCACGCCGGGATGGCGCTTCTTGGCCTCTTCCAGTTCCTCGGGCAGATCCTCCAGCACGTGGGCACCCATGTAGAGGAAATACGGCACGAGGAGAATCCTGGTGGCACCCTGCGCCACGCAGCTGTCGACACCCTGCTGGATGTTGGGGAGATGCTGCTCGCGGAAGGAGACCTCGACGATCTCGAAATCGGTCATCTTCTTCACGCGTGCCGCGATCTCGCGCGCCGCGTCGTTCGCCTCGGCAATCCTGCTGCCGTGTGCCATCATGAGTATTGCTGTGCTCATCCATTCTCCCTGCAACGGCCAATCACTCTGCTGCAAATATCGATAATGCCCCCCCTGTCCCCCCCTTGATAAAGGGGGGACA
>NZ_DATFBA010000246.1:0-4502 GCF_035254065.1 Geomonas sp. | reverse complement strand
GTCATGATCGTGCTGGCGGAGTGCCGCGACGGCTATGGCCACGCCACCTTCTTCAACTGGTTCCGCTACCCGAGCTGTGGCGAGCTGGAAGCGGCGCTCAGGAAGCGCTACGAGATCAACGGCCAGACCGCCTGGGCGGTGAAGGAAAAGGCGGAGCGGTTCCGGATCTACCTCGTCTCGCAGCTGCCGCCCAAAGAGGTGGAGACGATGGGGATGATCCCGGCGCAAACGCCTCAGCAGGCACTGGAGCTGGCCCTCCCCGAGTTGCCGAAGAATTTCACCGCCTACCTCATCCCCGAGGGTGGCGTGCTGCTGCCGGTCGTGCAAGGCCGTTAGCCACCGCGGCACCTAGACATAGTCCCATCTGCCCCCCCCCTCGCCCCATTGGGGGAGAGGGGCGGGGGTGAGGGCGGGATTTTTCAGCAGGTGCGGTCATCCCTCACCCGGCCTTCGGCCACCCTCTCCCCTCGAAGGGGCGAGGGTATTAAGTAAGTAGATACCAGGAAAGGAAGATAGATGCTCGACGCACGCATTTTAGAGAAGCTGAAGGAAATCGTCGGTCCCGAAAACTTCGCCACCGGCGCCCAGGAACTGGTCTGCTACGGCTACGACGCCACCCAGATGGAATTCCTCCCAGACTGCGTGGTGCACCCGGATGGGGCAGAGCAGGTCTCCCGGGTCCTGCAGCTCGCCAACACCGAGGGGTTCCCGGTCTTCCCCCGGGGCGCCGGCAGCGGCTTCACCGGAGGAGCCCTCCCCAAGGGGGGTGGCGTGGTGCTGGTGACCACCAGGATGAACCGCATCCTGCGCATCGACACCGACAACCTGGTAGCGGAGGTGGAGCCGGGCGTGGTGACCGAGACCTTCCAGATGGCGGTCGAGAAGCTGGGACTCTTCTATCCCCCCGATCCGGCCTCCCTTAAGTTCTCCACCCTGGGGGGCAACGTCGCCGAGTGCGCCGGCGGTCCCCGCGCCGTGAAGTACGGCGTCACCAAGGATTTCGTGATGGGCCTGGAGGTGGTGCTTCCCACCGGGCAGATCATCAGGACCGGCGGCGAGACGGTGAAAGGGGTGGTGGGCTACGACCTCACCAAGCTCCTGTGCGGCTCGGAAGGGACGCTGGGGGTGATCACCAAGATCATCTTCCGGCTGCTCCCCTACCCCGCTTCCAAAAAGACCATGCTGACCATCTTCGACTCCATCGACGGGGCGGCCCGGGCGGTCTCCACCATCATCAAGGGGAAGATCATCCCTACCACCCTGGAGTTCATGGACTACGCTACCCTGACCTGCGTGGACCGGCGCTTCAACCTGGGGATTCCCGAAGCGGGGCGCGCGGTGCTCTTGATCGAGGTGGACGGCGATCCGGACCTGATCGAGAAGCAGGCGGATGAGATCCACGCGCTGATCAAGCCGCTTGGCCTCGTGCAGTTCAGGGTGGCCAAGGACGCGGCGGAGAGCGAGGAGCTCTGGAAGGTGCGCCGGCTGGTCTCGCCGTCCTTGAGAGACGTGAACCCTGACAAGTTCAACGAGGACATCGTGGTGCCCAGGAGCCGGGTGCCCGACGTCATCCGGCGCATCGAGCAGATCCAGAACCGCTACGACATACCGATCGTCAACTTCGGGCATGCCGGCGACGGCAACATCCACGTCAACATCATGATCGACAAGACCCAGCCGGGCCAGCAGGAGAAGGCGCACGAGGCGATCAAGGAGGTCTTCCAGGCGGCGCTCGACCTGGGAGGGACCATGTCCGGCGAGCACGGGGTAGGGCTTGCCAAGCAGCCCTTCATCCCCATGGAGCTCTCGGCGGACCAGATCGCCGCCATGCGCGCCATCAAGAAGGCGCTCGACCCGAACAACATCCTGAACCCCGGCAAGATGCTGCCGCTGGAGTAGTCCGACCTGTCCGACAGGTCCGATGTCCGAAAGCTTAAAGGAAGAAAAAGTGAGCAAGAAGCAGATCAGCCCGCTGGAGCGGGTGCAAAACGACATGAAAAAATGCGTGAAGTGTGGCGCCTGCCGCGCCCACTGCCCCGCCTTCAGCACCTTCCAGCGCGAACCCGCCACCGCCCGCGGCAAGGTGGCGCTGGCCCAGCACGTCCTGAAAGGGGACATCGAGCTTGACGATGGCACCTACGCCGCCATGTCCAAGTGCCTGCTCTGCGGCAGCTGCGTCGACAAGTGCCCCAACAACGTCCCCACCGACGAGATCGTGATCGCCGCCCGCGAGGCGCTCGCTAAGAGACGTGGACTCACCACCTTCCATAAGGCGGTCGGCCAGGTCATCAAGACCCGCAAGCTCATGAAGATGGGGGCCTTCGCCGCCTCCATACTCGGGCCGCTCTTCTTCAAAAAGGTCCCGGCCACCTCGGGGCTGCGACTCCGCTTCCCGATGCCTTTCCTGGGCGGCACCCGGCATATCCCGCAGATCGCCAAGGACCCCTTCATGACCCGGCACCCGGAGGTGATCGAGGGACAGCCCGGCAAGCCGCGCATCGCCTTCTTCGTCGGCTGCATGACCAACTTCGTCTACACCGAGATCGGCGAGGCAACCCTGGCCCTCTTCAAGCACCTGGGCTGCACCGTCATCATCCCCCAGGACCAGCAGTGCTGCGGCCTCCCCGGCATGTCGGGCGGCGACCTCGATACCGTGCGGGAGCTCGCCGAGCGGAACCTGGAGGCACTGGAGAGGTACAACGCCGACTACGTGATGACCGCCTGTGCCACCTGCGGGGGTGCACTGCACAAGCTTTACCCCCTGGTGATCGGCAAGCGGAACCCTGAACTTAGTGACCGGCTGAAGGCCCTGGCGGAGAAGACGGTGGACGCCGCGGTCCTCCTGCAGAAGCTGGGACTCGATCCGGAAGTGACCGGCGGCGGTGAAGAGGTCCGCATCACCTATCACGATCCCTGTCACCACCGCACCGCCGGCATCGCCAAACAGCCGCGCGGGCTCCTCAAGCAGACCCCCGGCATCGAGCTCATCGAGATGGAGGGAGCCGACCGCTGCTGCGGCTTGGGCGGCACCTTCAACGTCTACCACTACGGCAGCTCGCTGGACATCAACGCCGGCAAGACCGCCGCCATCCAGGCCACCGGCGCCGACTGCGTGGTGACCGGCTGCCCCGGCTGCATCATGCAGCTTTCCGACGGTCTTAAGCAGGCCGGCGAAAACACCCGGGTCCTACACACCGTGGAGCTGCTGGCCCGCAACATCCGGCGCTGACCTCTCTTACCCGGCGCCGGCCGCCCGGTCGGCGCCGTTCTCCCCCCACTCTCTCCGCCTCTCCTCCGCCTCTGGTCCACCTCTCTTAATGAGCTAACCAGCTGTTCCACCGTATTTTCTCGCGTATACTCCGTTTTTCTTATTGACTTTTGCCAAGCAAAACCTTATTTACTTTTACGTCACCTGTATACGGAAAATCGTGTTTTATTTTCAACACTTCCTGGTTACAGAGTAAGGTCCCGGCGCCACCCCAGCGGCGCAAGTATCTGTTTATGCTGCGGATACTACAGCAACCGGGCATCAAACAGCGGGGTCTGCAGCCTAACTTCCCAACCCTATTACCGCTAAATCCACTGCCAGAGCCATTATTTTTCGGCTTCGCGCTGCTTTTTTGTCACACAAATGAGCCCAAGGCACCCGAGAATATAAAAAAGCGTCCCTAAATAAAACAAGGCACTCCCCCAGCCATCCGTCTGAAGATTAGCCGGCTAACATGCCGTATACATTATGCAAACAGTTTACGGAAACTTCGTCCAGCGGCTTTCTCACCGCCACAATTTCCAAATAACGTTTACGCTACGTCATAAATGCAACACTTTTTTGTTTTAATCACTAAAACGGGAGGATGGCAATGAGTTTAGCAGTAACCACGTACCAGCTGAAAAATCCCACTCGGAAGGATACCCTCTATGTCTCTTAAAATGATCAAGCCGTCACTGAAAAACCCCTTCGACCAGGCGGAGAAGGTAGAGTTCAACATCCCGGGCGAGATTTCCCGCGCCACGGGGGGCTATGAAGAGGCGATGCGGGAAGGTCACGACCTGATCCAGCGCCCCATCAAGTCGGTGAGCATCGACCAGATCGAGAAGCAGCACTTCAAGAAGAGGATGACGGTCTGGGAGAGGATCCGCGTACTGACCGAGGCAGAGCCCAACATCCTGTTCCAGAACTGGGGCAAGAACCTGGACGGCGCCTCGCTGGTCACCGGCATCCTCAACATCGGCGGGCGTGACGTCGCCATCTACGGCCACGACTTCACCGTGCGCGCGGGCTCCATGGACGCCACCAACGGCAACAAGCTGGCCCGTCTCATGTACATGGCGGGCGAGAAGGGGATCCCGGTCATCGGCATGAACGACTCGGCCGGCGCCTTCGTCCCGGCCGGCGTGGGTGGCCTGGACGGCTACGCCGAGGTCTTCACCGCGCTTAGAAAGATCAGCGGCGTGGTCCCCTCCATCATGTGCATGTTCGGCTTCAACGCGGGCGGCGGCTC
>NZ_DATFBA010000245.1:0-17706 GCF_035254065.1 Geomonas sp. | reverse complement strand
GGAGTACTTCATCTTGGGCATGAAGGTGCTGATGAACTGCACGATCTTGTCGTATTCCGGCTTGGAGTCGACCACTATCCGCTCGACCGACTCGGTCAGGATGTCGCGCACCACCTTCTGGGTGACGTCCAGGTCGGAGTGGATCAGGCTGGGAGCGCCGGCCTTGTCCTTCTTCTTGGCGATCTCCTCCCAGAGCTTGGTGAGGTAGTGCAGGTCGGCGACCAGGTCCTCCTCGCTCTTTCCCTCCGAGACGGTGCGGACGATGAAGCCGCCGCCGACCGGCTTGATGCGGTCGACGATCTCTTTCAGGCGCTCGCGCTCGACCTCGTCCTCGATGCGGCGGGAGATGCCGACGTGGTCCACGGTCGGCATGTAGACGAGGTGGCGTCCCGGCAGGGAGATGTGCGCGGTGATGCGCGCCCCCTTGGTGCCGATCGGCTCCTTGGAGATCTGCACCAAGAGCTCCTGCCCTTCCTGCAAGAGCTCCTCGATCGGGTGGAGCGGGTGCGGGACCGGCTCCTCCCCTTCCCGCTCGATGAAGGTATCGTACTCCTCCACCGAGTCGAAGACGTCCGCCACGTAGAGGAAGGCTGCCTTCTCCAGGCCGATGTCCACGAACGCCGCCTGCATGCCGGGCAGCACCCGGACCACCCTCCCCTTGTAGATGTTGCCGATGATCCCCTTGACCCTGCTCCTCTCTACATACAGCTCCGCGATGGTGCCGTTTTCGATGAGCGCGATACGGGTTTCGTGGGAGGTGGTATTGATAACCAGCTCGTTTCCCATGCTAACCCCTTCTTATATAAAATAAATTTCAAAACATTAACTGTTTGAGGCGGCACTTTCCTCCGCACTTTCCTGCGCGAAGAGCACCTCGATCTTTTCCAGCCGCGCGTCCTTGAGCGCCTCCAGCGGCACGCCCAGGATGGCAGCCGCGTACTCCGCCGGCTTGCCGCGCCCGACCACCATCTCCAGGGTGCGTCCCTCAGAGCTCAGCTCGGACAGCTCATGGCGCAGGTCGAACTCGATCACCTTGCCGCGTTTCTCACGCCGAAGCGGCGACGATTCCAGCGCCAGGAAGGCGGCCACCTTCGCGGGGAGATCGGCGGCCAGTTCTTCCGGAAGGGTCACCCGGTAGCGGACCCGCTCCATGATCACCGACAGCGAGGGGGCCTTGAAGGGAATCTCCACTGACTCCACCACGCGAACACCTTCGGGCAGGCTCTTGTTCAGGGCCTCCTGCAGCTGCTCCGCGCTGTAGCCCGGCTCCACCTCGAAATCCATGTACTCCGCGTAGGACTCGACACCGACCGACAGCGCGGTGGCGAAGGAGAACTTGGGATGCGGATGGAATCCCTGCGAGTAGCGGATGGGGACGGCCGCGCGGCCCACGGCGCGCACGAACAGGGTCAGCATCTCGAGGTGGCTCAAGAAACGCATCCTCCCCAGCTTCTCGAAACGGACCCTGATCCGCTGCCCCTGCTCGGACTGCTCGCCCGCTTCTGCTTCACTGGCATAGGCGCCGAAGGGCACCGGCTCGTGCAGCCTGAGCTTAACCTCTTCGAAATCGCAGACGCCGCAGCCGACGCAGGTACCGAGCCGGCAATCCGGGGTGGCGGCCCCTTGCAGGGAGGCTTTGCGCTCGGCGATCAGGAACTCTCGGCTGACGCCGCAGTCGAGGTGGTCCCAGGGGAGGGTCTCGTCGAGCTCGCGGCGACGATGGTAGAAACGGGGATCGAGGCCGGCATTCTGGAAGGCCTGCTCCCACTTGTTGCGGTCGAAATGCTCCCACCAGCCGTCAAAGCGGCAGCCCAGCCGATGGGCCTCGATAAGCAGCCTGGAAAGTCGGCGATCACCGCGGGCGAAGACACCCTCCATGACGGAGAGCGACGACTCCTGCCACTTCATGATCAGCTTTTTCTTCTTGAGCTCGCCCCGCAGATAGCGCTGCTTCTCAATGATCTCCTCTTCGCTTATCTGCGGCTCCCACTGGAACGGGGTATGCGGCTTGGGTACGAAGCTGGAGACCGAGACGTTGACGTCGCCGCCGGAACCGGCCAGCTTACCCTGGCGCTTGACCTCCCGGGAGATGTCTACGATCCCCTGCACGTCTTCCATGGTCTCGGTCGGGAGACCGATCATGTAGTAGAGCTTGATCAGCCGCCAGCCGGCGCTGTAGACGGCGCGGGCGTTGTCCAAGAGGTCGGCCTCGCTGATCCCCTTGTTGATCACGCTTCTCAGCCGCTCGCTCCCCGCCTCGGGGGCCAGGGTGAAACCGGTCTTACGGACCCGCCGCACCTCCTCGGCCATCTCGGGACTCAGGCTCCCCACCCGCATGGAGGGAAGCGAGACCGCCTTCTTCTTGGCCGCGTAGCGGTCCATCAGCCCCTTCAACAGCGGGGTGAGGCAGCCGTAGTCACCGGTGGAAAGGGAGAGCAGCGACACCTCGTCGTAGCCGGTGTTTGCCAGCGCCTCCTCCACGATCTCGAACACGCGCTCCGGGCTTCTCTCGCGTACCGGCCGGTAGATGTAGCCCGCCTGGCAGAAGCGGCAGCCGCGGGTGCAACCGCGCGAGATCTCCACGCTCACCCGGTCGTGGACCGTTTTCAGGAAGGGGACCACCGGCTTGGTGGGGTAGAGCGCCTTCTCCAGGTCAGCCACGAACCGGCGCCGGACGCTTGAGTATCCCTCACGCAGGGGGGTGATCCGGTCTATCTCGCCACCGTCCTTATAGCTCACCTGGAAAAAGCTCGGGACGTACACTCCGGCGATCTTGGAGAGCCGCTCCAAAAGGACCGCCTTGGAGAGTGCCTCCTTCTTCCAGTCCCGCACGCAGGCGGCGATCTCGATCACCGCCTCCTCGCCGTCACCGATCAGGAAGGCGTCGAAGAAGTCCGCCAGCGGCTCCGGGTTGTAGGCGCAGGGGCCTCCCCCCAGCACCAGCGGATAGCGCTCATCGCGTTCGGCGGCCAGGAGCGGGATGCCGGAGAGATCCAGCATGTTGAGAATATTGGTATAGGAGAGCTCGTACTGCAGGGTGAAGCCCAGGATGTCGGCCTTGGTGAGGGGGGTGCCATCCTCCAGGGTGACCAGCGGCTTACCTTCCGAGCGCAGCATCTCTTCCAGGTCCGGCCAGGGGGCGTAGACCCGCTCCGGCGAAATCCAGGGCACTTCCTTCAGGACCCCGTAGAGGACCTGCAGCCCCAGGTGACTCATCCCTATTTCATAAACGTCCGGGAAGGCGAGTACGAAGGTCAGCTCCCCTTCCCTTCCGGTGACGGTACCCATCTCTCCGCCCATGTAGCGGGCGGGCTTTTCCACTGATAAAAGTATATTGTTGCTCAAAAAGTCCTCTCGAATGCTTACTATGACCGGACATAGTAACAATTCTGTTTACTGCTGGCAACCGTATTATCCCCGATTTCGACCAATCTGCCGTCGTTCTCGGCCCGGATGCATACCTCATATGGGGTATCGACTGGAGCATATGGGGTGCAACGAAGGAGGGAGGATCGGGCTCTTTCGGAACCATACCACGATGTTACGGTACGTTACGAATATAATGAGAAGCTGGCACAAAAACTGCTCCTGTCAAGCCATCAATCATCTTCAAAGGAGATTCACAATGAAAAAAGTTCTGTCCTCCGTAGTTGCTGCTCTCGTTGCTGTTGCTTTCGCTGGCGTTGTTTTCGCTGCTGACGCTACCCCGGCTGCTGCTCCGGCTGCTGGCGAGCCGAAGAAAGAAGAAAAAGCTGAGAAAGCTCCGGCTAAGAAAGCTAAGAAAGCCAAGAAAGCTAAGAAGCCGGCTAAGAAAGCTGAGAAGAAAGCCGAGAAGAAAGAAGAAGCTCCGGCTGCCGCTCCGGCCGCTCCGGCTGCAAAGTAATTTCCCTTCCGGGCAATTGCAGGAAAGGCCGCATCTCACGATGCGGCCTTTTTTCGTTTCGACTCCTTCCGCAAATCCTTTTACCAAACTTCGGGCCCTAAAAAGTGAAGTCGGTGTCCGCTCGTGCTGAGCTTGTCGAAGTACCCTTTCCCGACCGTCACAAGCTATCCCCTTCGACGGGCTCAGGACAGGCTTCGACAGGCTCAGGACGAACGGGTTAAGAGCTTGATGTGTCGGCTTTGCATGTCCAAAACGATCCGCAAAACTCCTCATGACCAAATAAAAACAGGGCGGACCAAGGCCCGCCCCGCTTAGACTTTCATAGATATCGAGGACGCTATCCGGTGATAGCGGCCCGCGTTTTCCTTATTCCTTCTCCCAGACGAAGGGCGGATCGATGAGAGGCGAAAAGAAACCCGGATAGGAAACGAAGAAGAGCGCCGCGTCCCCCACACCCGCCAGCGTGCGGGCCACCGTCATGCCAATCCCCTTGATCGGCCCCAGCAACACCCCCTTGGTCACCCCTTCCTCTTGAGTGGTGGTGTAGATCTGCTTGGGGAATTCCAGCCATCCCGTCCCGATGTTGGTCACACCGCGGGCGAACTTGTTGCTCATCCCCCCCACTATCTCCTGCGCCGATGCGTCGTCGATGTCGAGGGTATCGGACTGGGCCCTGGCGCGGCCGGGGGTGAGGCACAGGCAAACGGCGAGTACCAGCAGGGTCTGCATCACAAAGCGCTTGGACATCTTACCCCCCTTCTTTGGGAGCCTCTGCCTCCTGCTTTTTCGGCTCGGCCCTCTTTTCTTCCCATCCCTGCCACACGAATTCGGGCGCTATCATCGAGTCGTAGTAGCCGGGCTGGGGTACCGGGAAAAAGACCGTCTCCGTCACACCGCAGAACAGCCGGTAGACCATCATCCCTATCCCCTTCAGGGGTCCCACCACGTAGGCGATGGCACCGCGGTCCCGCGACATCAGGATTGTCTGCTTGGGGACTTCGACCACGCAGGTCGCCACGTTGGTCACCCCTCGCACCAGCTTGAAGGACATCTTCTCCGCAACGGCCTCAGGCTGGGGGCCGTCGAGGGCAAACGAAGGTGAGGCAATGAGCAGGAGCAGCAGCATCGTTAACAACGTCGCCTTGGTACGCATCTTCACTCCTCTTGAGGCTTCCGACGATTGGGAAAGCTAGGTCGTTTTAACATAGAAGCCCTGCCTTGGCAAGCTTGGCAGCTGTTTCCAACCACTTCCCTTCCGTCCGGCGCCTCCCTGCGGAGTTCACCATGAAAAACGGCGCGATTCCGGTAGGGGAACCACGCCGTTTTCCGGTTTTTCTGCGAGACGGCGGAGGCTACTTGGCGTGCTTCTTCTTGAGGTATTCGGCGACGCCCTGGGTGGAGGCTTTCATGGACTCCTCACCTTCCTGCCAGTTGGCCGGGCAAACCTCGCCGCCGTGGGTCTCAACGAACTGGAGCGCGTCCAGCATCCTGAGCGCCTCGCCAACGCTCCTGCCCAGCGGCAGGTCGTTGATGACCGAGTGGCGGACCACCCCTTTGGTGTCGATCAGGAACAGGCCACGCAGCGCGACCGACTCGTTCAAGAGGATGCCGTAGGACCTGGCGATGGACTTGTTGAGGTCCTCGACCAGCGGGTAGCGGATATTGCCGATGCCGCCATTTTCGACCGCAGTGTTTTTCCAGGCGAGGTGGGTGAAGCGGGAGTCGATGGAGACGCCGATCACTTCGCAGTTCTTCTCCTTGAACTCCGCCAGTCTCTTGTCGAAGGCGAGGATCTCGGAAGGGCAGACAAAGGTGAAATCAAGCGGATAGAAGAAGAGCAGCACGTACTTTCCGCGATAGTTGGAGAGGGTGAGCTCAGCGAAGGTGTTATCGGGCAGGACGGCCTGTGCGGTGAAGTCGGGGGCTTCCTTGGTTACCAAGGTGGTGAGGCTCATAAGGTTTTCTCCTTTGTGGTAGATTCAATTCAATGTCGCAAACTCTACCAGCCACTCCCCCCCTTGTCAAACAAAAAAGACAAAAATTATCCTTTTTGTCCTGAAGCCGTGAACTCCAACAACTGCGCGCAAAAATAAGGGCCGGAGGATACTCCGGCCCTTTTGGGATGGCTACTCCTGCGAGCGCCAGTACTCGGTTTGACTCGGGGATGACCGCGGCTAGCGCTCCACCACCTCGCCACGGATGCTGATGGTGACCTCGCGGAAGGGGATCTCCTTGCCGGAGGCGGCCAGCGCCTGGCGGGCGGCCATCACGATGCCGCCGCAGCAGGGGACCTCCATCCTCAAGACGGTGATCGACTTGATGCTGGAAACCCTGAACAGCTCGGTCAGCTTCTGCAGGTAGGCGCTGTTGTCGTCCAGCTTGGGACAACCGATGACCACCGCCTTGCCGGCCAGGAACTCGCGGTGGTAGCCGGCATAGGCGAAGGGTACGCAGTCGGCGGTGATCAAGAGATCGGCGTTCTGGAAGTAGGGAGCGGTAACCGGCACCAGGTGCAACTGGACGGGCCACTGGGCGAGCTGGCTCGGCTGCATCCCGGAGGAGTGAGCCTCCTGGGTCGGGGGAGCGGTGAAGGACGCCACCCGCGAACCGGGGCAGCCGCCGTGATGATGGTGAGCGGCCGGCGCCGCGTGCGCAGCTGCCGGTTTGGGCTCTCCGGAGGCCGCCTTCTTGTGGAGATGCTCTTCTACTGCCTCCTCGTCGAACTCGTCGGCTTCACGCTCGATGATGGTGATGGCGTCCTTTGGGCAGTCGCCCAGGCAGGCGCCCAGGCCGTCACAGAGGTTGTCAGCGGCGATCTGCGCCTTACCGTCCACGATGCTGATGGCCCCCTCGGCACAGGAAGGGACGCAGAGTCCGCAGCCGTCACATTTCTCCTGGTCGATGTTAACTATTTTCCTGATCATATTCGTGTGATCCCCTTTTTAGCTGAAGTCGTTCAATGCTAACCAGCCCGACTGACCGCCGAGGCTGATACCATAGTTTGCACGGTTACCATAACCGATCAGAAAAAATAGTGCCAGAGCAGATCGAGGCGTCCCCGCAGCAACAGGCGGCGCCCGGAGTAGGCCATCACCTCGCGGATCTTTGCCCGCTGAGCCTTGGCGTAGCAGTGGATCGGACAATGCTTGCAGTCGGGCTTGGGGTCGAGCGGACACTTAGCCCTTCTCTGCCTGGCATAATCAAGAAGGGAACTGCACTCCTCACAGAGCTCTCCCTTGCGACTTCCGTGCTTGCCGCGGCAATAGGTGCGGATGAAGGTGTTCAGCACCCTGATGTCTTTTTCCTGTTCCGCTGTTTTCTCTTTGCTGTATGCCATGGAGGTGAAATTACCAGAAACAAGTCGAGTGACGCATGACGAAAGTCAACAAAATTAAGTTACCAACCTTTTCTTCGGGTGAATTCTATGCTATTTTCAGCGCAATGAACACCGATCTCGAAACAGTCATCATACCTCGCGCCGAACACGGCATTTCCCGCTCCCTTCTGAGCACAAACAGCGTCAAAGTTCTCTACAAGTTGAAGGAGCACGGCTTCATCGGCTACCTGGTCGGTGGCGGCGTGCGCGACTTGCTGTTGGGGCGTGAGCCCAAGGACTTCGACGTGGTCACCGACGCCACCCCCGGCCAGCTCAAGAAGCTCTTCCGCAACTGCCGCCTGATCGGCCGCCGCTTCCGGCTCGCCCACCTTCATTTCCACGACGAGATCATCGAAGTCGCCACCTTCCGCTCCTCGGCCACCGACCTCCCCGCTCCGGAAGAAGAGGCCGAACCGGCCCTGGAAGCGGCGGTCGAAGAACCCGTCCAGCAGTCAAGCGAGTCCGGCGAAGAGCTTTCCACCGCCGAGGCCGACGCGCTTGAGCACGAGCGCGAACTGCGGCGCCACGGTCCCCGCATGCTGAAAAGCGAGGACGGCATGGTGCTCCGCGACAACGTCTTCGGCACCCCCGAGGAAGACGCCGTCCGGCGCGACTTCACGGTCAACGCCCTCTTCTACAACATCGCCGACTTCTCCATCATCGATCACGTGGGGGGGATGGAGGACCTGAAAAACGGCGTGATCCGGACCATTGGCGATCCGCTGGTCCGCTTCACCGAGGACCCCGTGCGCATGATCCGCGCCGTCCGCTTCGCCTCCATGCTCGGCTTCAACATCGAAGAGCGGACCGAGGCCGCCATCGAGGAGCTTTGCCAGACCATCAACAAGGCGACGCCGCCGCGCCTGTACGAAGAGGTGCTGAAGCTCCTTCTGCTGGGTGCCGGGGAACGGACCTATCAGATGCTGAGGCACTGCGGCCTCTTCGAGCCGCTCTTCCCCCACTTCGACGCTTGGCTGGCCCGCGAGTCGGGCGGCTTCCCGCACGCGCGGGTGGGCAAGGCGCTGGAATGGGTCGACGATCTCCTGGCCAAGGGAGAGCCGGTGTCGCCTCCGCTGCTGCTGGCCCTGATGTTCGGGGAGTACCTGGAAGAGAAGATGCTGGACTTCCGGCGGCAGGGAGCCCCGCCCCAGCAGGCAATCGACATGGCGGTGGCGGACTTCGCCGCAGAACTCCTACCCACGGTGGCGGTCCCCAACCGTGTGCTGATAGCGGTTCGCGAGATCCTCTCCTGCCAGCACCGTTTCCAGAAGACGCCGGGCAGGAACGGGCGCGGCTTCCTGGCCAGGAAGAGCTTCGCCGACGCGCTGCAGTACCTGCGCTTCATCGAGTCGCTCAACAAGCCAAAGAGGTCGCTGGCCGAGTGGTGGGAGAGCTTTGCCCAGGAGCAGGCGCTGGGAATCCCCTCCGCTGAGACCAAGGCCGAGGCCACGGGCGAAGAGGCTCCGAAGAAGAAGCGGCGCCGGAGACGGCGGCGGAGAAAACCTGCTGCCGCTTCGCAACAACCTACCGAATAAACCACTCCGAAATAAACCCCACTCCAATGTACCCCCTCGCCCCCTCGGGGGAGAGGGGCAGGGGTGAGGGCGGGACTCTCTGGCAACTCGGGGCAGCCCTCACCAGGCCTTCGGCCACCCTCTCCCCTAACGGGGCGAGGGGATCGCCCCCGCTCAACGGGGACGTCTCTATCCCTTCATCACCTCTGCCGTCTCCAGCCGCTTGATCCTGTCCCTAAGCTCCGCCGCCCGCTCGAACTCCATCTCCTTGGCCGCCGCCAGCATCTCTTTCCTGAGCTTCTTGACCAGCTTGGGCAGGTCCTTCACCTTGACCAGGTCCTCCTCGTTAACCGGCACGGTCACCCAGTCACGCTCCTCAGGCGCCTGCAAGGTGTTGGCGATGGCCCGCTTAACGCTCTCGGGGGTGATGCCGTTCTCCAGGTTGTAGGCCGACTGCAGCTCGCGCCGGCGCAGGGTCTCGTCGATGGCATCCTGCATGGAGCCGGTCACCTTGTCGGCGTACATGATAACCCGCCCGGACACGTTCCTGGCCGCTCGGCCGCAGGTCTGGATCAGCGAGCGGGTGGAACGCAGGAACCCTTCCTTGTCGGCGTCCAGGATGGCCACCAGGGAAACCTCCGGCAGGTCGAGACCCTCGCGCAGCAGGTTGATCCCCACCAGGAGGTCGAATTCCCCGAGGCGGAGTTCCCTCAAGATCTGCATCCTCTGGAAGGTGTCGATGTCGGAGTGCAGGTAGCGGACCTTGACCCCCAGCTCGCGGTAGTAGTCGGTGAGCTCCTCCGCCATCCGCTTGGTGAGGGTGGTGACCAGCACCCTCTCGCCGCGCGCCGCCGTCTCGCGCGCCTCGTGCAGGAGGTCGTCCACCTGGCCGGCCGCCGGGCGCACCTCGATGGCCGGGTCGATAAGGCCGGTGGGGCGGATCACCTGCTCCACCACCACGCCTGCCGAGGCTTTCAGCTCGTGCTCGGCGGGGGTCGCGGAGACGTAGACCACCTGGTTTAACTTTTTCTGGAACTCCTGGAAGGTGAGCGGCCGGTTGTCCAGCGCGGAGGGGAGCCGGAAGCCGTAGTTGACCAGGGTCTCCTTGCGACTGCGGTCGCCCCTGTACATGCCACCCACCTGGGGGACGGTGATGTGCGACTCGTCGATCACCATCAGGAAGTCGGGCGGGAAGTAATCGATCAGCGTGTAGGGGGCTTCACCCGGGGCGCGCCCGTCGAAGTGCCGCGAGTAGTTCTCGATCCCCTGGCAGAACCCCATCTGCTCGATCATCTCGATGTCGAAGAAGGTGCGCTGCTCGATGCGCTGCTCCTCAAGGAGCATGTTCTGCCCCCTGAAGTAGCGCAGGCGCTCCTCCAGCTCCAGCCGGATCGACTCCACCGCCCGCTCCTGGGTGGCGCGTGAGGCCACGTAATGGGAGGCGGGGTAGATGGCGAAGCGGGACATTTTCTGCATCTGCACCCCGCGCAGGGGATCGATCTCGGAGATGGCGTCGATGGTGTCGCCGAAGAACTGCACCCGGATGGCCCGCTCGTCGTCATGGGCCGGGAAGACCTCCACGGTGTCCCCTCTCACCCGGAAGCTGCCGCGGTGGAAGTCGACGTCGTTTCGCTCGTACTGGATGGCGACCAGCCTCTTCAGGAACTCGTCTCGCTCCAGATCGTCCCCTTCCCGGAGCCGGATCTGCATCTCCTGGTAGGACTCGGGCGAACCGATGCCGTAGATGCAGGAGACCGAGGCCACGATGATCACGTCGCGCCGGGTCAAGAGGCTCCTGGTGGCGGAATGGCGGAACTTGTCGATCTCGTCGTTGATCGAGGAGTCCTTCTCGATGAAGGTGTCGGAGGCGGGGAGGTAGGCTTCGGGCTGGTAGTAGTCGTAATAGGAGACGAAGTACTCGACGGCGTTGTTGGGGAACAGTTCCTTGAACTCGCCGTAGAGCTGGGCGGCCAGGGTCTTGTTGGGGGCGAGCACCAGAGCGGGGCGGTTGGCGCGGGCGATCACCTGGGCCATGGTGAAGGTCTTGCCGGAGCCGGTCACCCCTAAAAGAACCTGGTGCCGGTCACCCCTCAACACGCCTTGGGTGAGTTCCTCGATGGCCCGCGGCTGGTCGCCGCGCGGCTGGAAGTCGGTCAGTAGCTCGAATTTTTCCATCAGAGGACTATAGCACGGCGCGGCGGGGAGGAACAAGGGGCGAGCCCTTGGCCGCCATAGCCTTGACTCAGGCAGTTCAGGCGGCGCAGGCCCTCTGGGGGGGGAGTTGGTTCACGCAGAGCCAGTAGTTCATCACCTGCTTCAGGTCGTCGCAGAACTGGCCGTAGTCGACCGGCTTGCGGATGTAACTGTTGGCCCCCAGCCGGTAGCTGTCCAGGATGTCCTGCTCCTCGGTGGAGGAGGTGAAGATGATGACCGGGATGGAGCGGGTCCTGGCGTCTTCCCTGACCCGCCGCAGCACCTCCAGCCCGTTCACCTTGGGGAGCTTGAGGTCGAGCAGCACCAAAAGCGGCGGGATGGAAACGTCACGTGAGGCGTGGCGGCCGGTGGCGAACAGGAACTCGAGCGCCTCGGCCCCGTCGCGGGCAACTGCCACACCATGTTGCATATGCTTGCGGACAGCCCGGAGGGTGAGCGCCTCATCGTCCGGATTGTCCTCCACCAGCAGGATCGTCTTGTTCACCGAAACCCCCTTACTTGAGGTAACTGGCCCAATCGAGGGTATATCCTATAACAATCTTTAACGAAAAACGCAATGAATTTAATTTAATATCTACTGGGTGATATTGGCACCGCCGCAGGGATAGCGCGCTGCCGGTAACTGCTTGACTTTTTTATGGGCCCGATGCCATACTGCACCAATCACTACCTAAAAAGGGAGGTGCACATGTTCGGATTCGGGTTGCCGGAGCTGATCGTTGTACTAGTAATCGTGCTGGTTGTTTTTGGCGCCAACCGGCTCCCCGAAATCGGCGGCGCACTCGGCAAGAGCATCAAGAATTTCAAAAAAGCGTCCAACGGCAAGGATGAAATCGAGATCAAGGCCGGACGCGGCGACGACCACAAGGGGGAATAGCCCCCCGTCTTCAGCAGAAAGAGGCCCCCGCCGTCACGGGGGCCTCTTTCTGTATCCACCCCCGACCAAACGCAGGCCCCCTCGGCCAGCACATCCCCTTACAGGTAGAGCTACCCTGCCCGAAGGCTCCCCTCCCCTGCCGCTCGCTGACTGCAGGAGGACGCCGGAACCGGAGCGGCAGCCAGCGGAGAACCCATGAGCGAGATACCGGAAGCAGCCGTGCCAGGCGCAGCGGGCGAGATCGCCGCCCTGCTGGTCAGGGAAGGGGTGATCACCCCCGAGCAGCTCAGCTACGCCCAGCGGGTGCACGCCAAGCTCCACTCCGACAAGACCCTGATCGACGTCCTCCAGGAGCTCGAGTACGTCTCGGCCGACAGCGTGGCCCGCACCCTGCGCACCAACACGCCGTCGCTTAGGATCGGGGACTTCCTGGTCGAGCTCGGCTACCTGAGCAGGAACGACCTGCAGGCCGCGCTCAACCTGCAGAAGGAAGGGACCGAGCACAAGATGCTGGGGGACATCTTCGTGGAAAACGGCTTCATCGAGGAGAGGAAGCTGATCGAGGTGCTCTCCTTCCAGCTCGGCTTCCCGGTGGCGGAGCTGGAGTTCCGCAAGCTGGACAGGAAGCTCTTCAACCGGGCCCCCTTCCAGCTCTTCCGCGACTCGCTGTTCGTGCCGGTCTCCCTGGAGAACGGCACCGCCACCGTCGCCTTCGCCAACCCGCTGGAGATGCGCTCCCGGGTGGCGGCCGAGACCCTGTTCGGGCACGACCTGCAGCCGGCCATCGCCAGCCGCAAGTCCATCCTGACCGCCATCGCCAACGCCGAGAATGCGGGGAGCGACGAGCCGGCCGCGGCCGACGACAACACGGTGGCCGGCATCGTCAACCGGATCCTGGACGAGGCGATGGCCCAACGGGCGAGCGACATCCACATCGAGCCGCTCAAGGACCGGATCCGGGTCCGCTTCCGCCAGGACGGCGTGATGATGCCGCACCTGGACCTCCCCCTCGAGATCGCCCCCCAGATCACCTCCCGCATCAAGGTGATGGCGCAGGCCGACATCGCCGAGAAGAGGCGCCACCAGGACGGCCGTATCCTCTACGAGAGCCGCCAGCACGGCTTCAACCTCGACCTCAGGGTCTCCTTCTTCATCACCATCTTCGGCGAGAAGATCGTGCTGAGGCTTTTGAGCAAGAAGTCCGCCATCCTGGACGTCCAGCAGATCGGCATGACCCCGCGCATGCTGGACCTGTTCATGAACGAGGCGCTGGCCGCCCCCTCCGGGATCATGATCATCACCGGGCCCACCGGCAGCGGCAAGACCTCCACCCTTTACAGCTGCGTGGGGAAGCTCAACAACGTCAACACCAGCATCGTGACCGCCGAGGACCCGGTGGAGTTCGTGATGGAGGGGGTCGCCCAATGCTCCATCAACCCCAAGATCGGCGTCACCTTCGACGAGACCCTGCGCCACATCGTCCGGCAGGACCCCGACGTCATCGTGCTGGGGGAGATCCGGGACACCTTCTCCGCCGAGACCGCCATCCAGGCCGCGCTCACCGGTCACAAGGTGCTGACCACCTTCCACACGGTGGACACCATCGGCGCCGTGCTGCGCCTGATGCACATGCAGATCGAGCCGTTTCTGATCTCCTCCACCGTGACCTGCGTGCTGGCCCAGCGTCTGCTCCGCATGGTCTGCAACGACTGCGCGCAGCCGTACCTCCCCTCCGCCGCCGAGTTCAGCAAGCTCGGCTACGTCCCTAAGGACCTGGCGGGCACCCAGTTCAGGGTGGGGCGCGGCTGCAAGCAGTGCCGCTTCACCGGCTACCGCGGCAGGACGGCAGTGTTTGAGCTTTTGGTGATGAGCGAGGCGATGAAGGAGGCCATCATGGAGAACCGTTCGGCCTCGGAGATCCGGCGCCTGGCCATGGAGACCCCCGGCATGGTGACCCTCTTCGAGGACGGACTGGTGAAGGCGTCCAAAGGGCTCATCTCGCTGCAGGAGGTACTGCGGGACCTGCCGCGCATAGGGCTTCCGCGCCCCTTCAACGAACTAAGACGCATCACCGGCCACTAAACGGCCGCCCCGATTCGCAGCTGTTGCGGAGGGAGCCAGCCGGCACCCTCCGACCGGCTCCACCTGCCGCTAGCGCGGCCGTTACAGAGGAAGAGCAGACTCGATGTCCCAGCCAACGTCCCTAGTGGAAATAGTCAAGGAGCGCCTGCAGACCGGCTCACCCAGTGTGCCGGTCTTCCACGTGGTGGCGCTCAAGCTGCAGCAGGCGCTGAGCCGCCCCGAATTCAGCATCGAGGAGATCCACCAGCTGATCATGGCCGACCCGGGACTGGCAAGCCAGGTGCTGAGGGCGGCCAACTCCCCCCTCTACGCCGGCCTCACCAAGGTGGGGACCATCCGTGAGGCCATCATCAGGCTGGGCTCCCGGGAAGTGGCCAACCTGGCCATGCTCACCACCCAGAAGGAGCTGTACCGCTCGGACGACCCCAGGTACAACGCCCTCATGCAGCTGCTCTGGAAGCACGCCTTCTGCAGCGCGGTGGGGAGCAAGTGGCTGGCCCGCAAGGTGGGGGCTGCGGAGCTGTCGCAGGAGGCCTTCCTGGCCGGACTGCTGCACGACATCGGCAAGCTGTTCCTTTTGAAGGTGATGGAGGAGATCTGCCGGGAGGAGAACTTCAGGATGGCCGCCAACCGCGCCGTCCTTGAGGAGGTGCTGGTGGCCCTGCATGTGGAGCAGGGCCAGCAACTGATGATGCAGTGGCATATGCCAAAGGTCTACTGCGCCGTGGTGGCCGGCCACGAGGAGGAGGTCTGGGACCGCGGCAACCTGCTGCTGGCCATAGTGCGCCTCGCCAACGCCGCCTGCCTCAAGCTCGGCATCGGCCTGAGGGGCGACCCGGGCATCATCCTCCCCGCGCGCGCGGAGGCGCAGGTGCTGGGACTCAAGGAGGTCACCCTGGCGGAGCTGGAGATCGTGATCGAGGATGCGCTGAAGATGCCTGCCGTCCCCTAGCCGGATGGCTCGGACTCGGTCACCCCGTCGTCAGGAGAGCGCCGCGGAGTGGTCGGGAAACCACTTTTTCAGGCGCTCCGGGTCCAGCGGTTTGGGGAGCACCGCCAGCACGCCCAGGTTCAGGCACTGTTGAATCTCGGAAGGATCCTGCGAAGAGGAGAGGCTGAAGATGTTGAGGCCACGCGTCCTTTCGTGGCTGCGCAGCCGCTGCAGCACCCCGATGCCGTCCAGCTTGGGGAGCTTCATGTCCAAAAGAACGAAGAGCGGCCCGCTACCCGCCGGCTCCTCGCCACCGTCGCCCATCAGCATGCCGAGGGCTTCCACGCCGTCCCGTGCAACCGCAACCTTACCGTAGCCCGCCTTTTTGAGCGCTCTCAGGGCCAGTTCCTTGCAATTCATGTCGTCTTCGACGAGCAAGATTTCTGACTGATCCATGGTGCCTCCAGCTTAGCTTGGTATTACGGCGGGGGTCTGCCCCTGCAGTCCGCGCCGGTTGCAACTCCTCACAGCGAAGGAGCCTGAGTCTAGGTGATTGATGAAGGAAGAGCGGTGGTTGAAGCCGGTTAGACAGCTTGTCGAACTGTATTTGGCTGGACTGCGCTGTCAGAAAATTGGCTGTCAATAGTTAAATTGCTCTATTATTTTTTACCATCACTCACTCCCCTTTGCAACCATTTTTCTTCACCTTTCCCCTCTTATCCTCTATGACAGCACCACTTATGTTTCTGACTGAAAGACCCTTCTCCTTTTGTGACACAGGCTATCTATTAGCTTCTATCATAAGCACCTTTTGACAACTCGGATTGCCGCTGCACCCGGCCAAATACTGCAGCCGCCTTGCTTCATCGACTATTCCTGTCGCCAAGCCTTCCCCTCAGCACTAGGAGCTACCTGATAGCGCCGGCCGCAGTCTCCTCTCCCTAACCCTCCCTCCGGGAGAGCGGATTTTCCGACTGGGGCGCCACCGTTCCTCCCCTTGCAAACGAGGAACGCCCCCGTACTATTACTTCGTGCAGCATGGCCCCATTGTCCGCTCACCTCTCTCCTGGCGCACGATAACCGGTTTCGACCAAGGTGCGACATGCCATCTCCTCTTGCCGTCAGTTATCTGCTCGCCGCCTTCTCCGTCTACCTCGTGCTGGAATTCCACCTGTTGTCCGCGGTGCTGGCCGGTCTGGCCGTCTACGTGCTTACCTCCAAGCTGGCCCGTCGGCTTCCCGCCCGCTGGGGCTCCAAGGCCCACGGCATCGCCCTGGCAGGGATCATCCTGGTGGTGGCGGCGCTGGTGGCCGGCATATTCTTTGGGCTTTTCTGGTTTTTCCAGAGCCACGGCGGTATGGCCAGCCTGACCAATGCCGCGGCCGAGACCCTGGACAACGTCAAACGGAGCCTCCCCCCCGCCCTGGCCAGCAAAATCCCCGAGGATGTGGAGGAGGTGCGGGGGGAAATGGCCGCCCTGTTGCGCAGGCACTCCCAGAAGATCACCCACGCCGGCAGAACGGGCGTCCGGGTGGTGGTACACGTCCTGTTCGGCATGGTGATCGGCGGCATCGCCGTCCTGCATCGCTTGAAGGAGCGGGAGAACCCGCCGCCGCTGGTGGGTGCCCTGCACAACAGGCTCCGCTCGCTGGCCGACGCCTTCGAGAAGGTGGTCTTCGCCCAGGTCAAGATCTCCTCCATCAACACCGTACTGACTGCCATCTACCTGGAGGGGATCCTGCCGCTGTGCGGCATGCGCCTCCCCATGTCCACCCTGCTGATCCTGCTTACCTTCGTTACCGGACTCCTTCCCGTAGCGGGGAACCTGATCTCCAACACCCTGATCGTGCTGATCGCCTTGGGGGTCTCGCCAGCGGCCGGCGTCGCCTCGCTGGTCTTCCTGCTCATCATCCATAAGCTCGAGTACGTTACCAACGCCAAGATCGTGGGGGGCCGGATCAAGGCGAGCTCGTGGGAGATCCTGAGCGCCATGCTGGTGATGGAGGCGGTCTTCGGCCTGGCCGGCATGATCGCAGCCCCGGTGGTGTACGCGTGGCTCAAGTCCGAATTGAAGGATGCCGCCTTGGTTTGAGCTGAGCCAACGTGCTACCATGAAGGAAAAAGTCGCCAGACAGGAGGAGACCATGGCAAAGGCAATTCCCGAAGGATATGGCACCGTCACTCCGGCCCTCACGTTCAAGGACGCCCGCAAGGCCCTCAACTTCTACAAGGAGGCCTTCGGCGCCAAGGAGCGCTACGCCATGGAGGGGCCGGACGGCAAGGGGATCATGCACGCCGAGATGATGGTGGGCAACTCGATCATCATGCTGGGCGAGGAGCATCCCGAACAGCAGTGCAAGAGCGCGGAGAGTGCGGGAGGCTCCCCGGTCGGCTTCTACCTCTACGTCGAGGACGTCGACGCCGCCTTCCAGAGAGCCGTGGCCTGCGGTGCCCAGGCGCAGATGCCGGTCCAGGAGATGTTCTGGGGCGACCGGATGGGCTCCGTCCGGGATCCCTTCGGTTACAACTGGATGCTCGCCACCCACACCAGGGACCTCTCCATCGAGGAGATCCGGGAGGGGGCACAGGCCGTCTTCACGGAGATGTCCCACAGCTGACCAGCCAACCCGCCCGTCGCCGCTTCGGCGGTGGATCCGCGTTCAAGGCCCGCTTCCGCGGGCCTTTTTCTTTCCTGAATAGTCTTACCCCCCATCCTCATCCTGTCCTTCTCCTTGAAAGAGAAGGGACGCCCTCCGCGACTTGTTTCGGCAGGAGAAGGGTCCCCTACGTCCCCTCCCCTTCAAGGGGAGGGACAGGGTGAGGATGGGG
>NZ_DATFBA010000244.1:0-12851 GCF_035254065.1 Geomonas sp. | reverse complement strand
CAAAAGGTGGTCGGCACAACTGCGGATGGCGTCCAGCAGGTGGAAGCGGGGGATGCTGCGACCCGATCCCTTGCCGGTGCCGTCCTCCAGGGCGAAAAGGATGGCGGGCCGGTGGAACAGTTCGGCGATCCGGGAGGCAACGATGCCGATCACCCCGGGGTGCCACTCGGGAGAGCCCAGCACGATGCTCTTGCGTCCCCGGCAGGCCCCCTCTTTCAGCATGGCGCGCGCCTGCTCCAGGGTGGCCCGCTCGATGGCCTGCCGCTCGGCGTTGCTCTCGTCGAGTTGCAGCGCGATGGCCTTGGCCCGGGCGGGATCGGAGGTGAGCAAAAGCTCCAGGCCGAGGGCCGCGTCCTCCAGCCTGCCGGCCGCGTTGATACGGGGGGCCAGCCGGAAACCGACCGCGCCGCAACCGACCTCACCCGAGACGCCGGCCACCTCCTTGAGCGCCTGTACGCCGGCCCTACGGGCGGCGGTCAGCTGCTTCAGGCCGTAACTGACCAGCACCCGGTTGGCCCCCACCAGGGGGACCACGTCCGCCACCGTGCCAAGCGCCACCAGGTCGAGGTACTCGCGGATGTCCGGTTCGCTGAGGGCCGAGAAGCGCCCCTCGGCGCGCAGCCGCGCGCGCAGCGCGATCACCAGCTGGAAGGCTACCCCTACCCCGGCCAGTGACTTGAAGGGGAAGTGACAGCCTGGCTGCAGGGGGTTGATGATGCAGAAGGCCTCGGGGAGGGTTTCCGGAGGGGAGTGATGATCGGTGATGATCAGGTCGAGCCCGGCCTCCCGACAAAGGAGCGCCTCGGCTACCGAGGTGATGCCACAGTCCACGGTGACCAGCACCTTGGCGCCACCTTGTACAGCAGCCTGGACACCATGGCTGGAGAGGCCATACCCCTCGGTCAGCCGTTTAGGTATGAACGGGAAGCAGTCGAGCCCGATCCCGCGGAAGAAGGTGATCAGCAGCGCGACCGAGGTGACGCCGTCGACGTCATAGTCACCGTGCACGCAGACCCGCTCACCGCGGGAGAGCGCCAGGAAGAGCCTGTCGATAGCGGCCTGCATGCCGGAGAGCAGCATGGGGTCGTGCAGTGTGGAGAGGGTCGGACTCAGGAAACCAGCAGCAGCCTGCGGCTCGCGGATTCCACGGTTGGCGATGAGCCGCGCAATAAGCGGAGATATCCCGGATCGGGCAAGGGTATCGACCGTTTCGGGGTCCGCCTCTCTCATCCGCCAGCTGCGCTCGGTGACTGGTTGCATCGGAACTCCACGTTTCATTAAAGGACAGCCGCCCGGCGAATTCCTTAAAAGATAGCACGCTTCTGCGTCAGATACACCAGCAGTTTGCCCGGTGGGGAATAAGATCCCGGGAGGAACTCCCTCCACAACGGGGAGCCCCTTAAAAAAAAACCCGCCTAAGCGGGTTTTTTCCTGGTGCTCTCAGAAACCTGCGGAGGGCTACTTGCCGCTCTCCTTGGGCATGTTGGCCAGTTCGGACTTGATCTGCTGGGCGGTCGGGCTGGTGGAATCGAACTGCAGGTACTTGGTCCACACCTCGCGCGCCTTCTCCATCTGCTTGAGGTCGGCCGCGTACACGATGCCGAGGTTGTAGAGGCTCTGCAGGTGGCCCGGCTGAATCTCCTGGGCCTTCTGGAAGTTCTCGATCGCCTTGTCGTACCAGCGCAGCTTTCTGTACATGATCCCCTGGTCGGTCAGGGTGTTCACGTTCCTAGGCTGCAGTTCCAAGACCTTGGCGTAGGCGTTGACCGCCTTCTGGGGCTGATCGGTATCGAAGTAGTCGTTGCCGAGCTGGTTCCAGATCTGGGCATTCTTGGGATCCTGGGCGACCAGCTTCTCTTCCTCGGCGATCCGCTTCTGGTAATCCATCGGGGAGCCCGCGCCCTGGGGTACCGAGACGTTGGCGGGGAGCTCCTCCTTGTGGCTGGACAGGTTGAGGACCAGGAAACCGCCGAGGAATCCAACAATGACAGCGACGACGATGAGGAGAATATTGTCCTTGCTCATGAGGTACCTCCCTACGCCTTGGTCTCGACCGGGGCTTTTTCCCAAAGCGCCACGATCGGGCTGGCTACGAAGATGGAGGAATAGGTACCGACGAAGACGCCGCACAGAAGCGCGAAGGCGAAATCATGGATCACCTCGCCGCCCCACAGCCAGAGGGTGCCGGCGGCCAGGAAGACGGTAAGCGAAGTGACGATGGTACGGGAAAGGACCTCGTTGATGCTCCGGTTGAAGACGATCGACATCGGGTCTTTCAGGCTCTTGTGCATGTTCTCCCTGATGCGGTCGAAAACGACGACGGTATCGGTGAGGGAGTAGCCGGCGATGGTCAAGACCGCGGTGATCAGCAGGAGGTTGATCTCCTTGTTCAGCACGTAAAAGGCGGCGATCACGAAGAGCACGTCGTGCAGGGTCGCCACCACCGCCCCCACCCCGAACTTGAAGTCGAAGCGCCAGGCGATGTAGAGGACGATCCCCAGCATGGAGATGAGCACCGCGATCATGGTGTCGTTTTTGAGCTTGGCACCGATGGAGGGACCGATCTCGGTGGAGCTTTCCACCGAGTACGGATTGCTCGGCATCTGCTTCTTGAGGGCGGCTTCCACGGCGTCCGCCACCTTGCCGGTAGAGATGGTGCTCTTGCGCATCTTGATCAGGAGCTTGTTCCCCTCCTTGATCTCCTGCAGTTCGACGTCCTTGATACCTTCCTTGCCGAGCGCCGCGCGGGCCTGCTCGGTGGTCACCGGCTGGGCGAACTTGAGCTGCATCTCGGTGCCGCCGGAGAAGTCGATACCCATGTTGGCGGCGCCGCGGGCAATCTGGATGATCCCTATGATCCCGATGAGCGCGAAGATCCCGGAGGTGATGAAGGAGATCTTGCGCATCCCGATGAAGTCGATGTTGGTCTTGCCAATGAGTTCCATTGCCGCCCCCTTATATGTACAGTCTCTTCACGCTGACGCGCTCAAGGAAGGCGTCAAAGACCACCTTCGTTGCCAGCAGCGACGTGAACAGGTTGATGATGATACCGAGGCTCAGGGAGACCGCGAAACCCTTGACCGGACCGGTGCCGAACTGGAAGAGGACCGCCGCGGTGATCAGCGTGGTGACGTGCGAGTCCATGATGGTCAAAAAGGCCTTGTCGTAGCCGGCATCGACCGCAGCGTGCGGCGTCTTGCCGAGCTTGAGCTCCTCCCTGATCCTCTCGAAGATGAGCACGTTGGAGTCGACCGACATACCGACCAGGAGGACGATAGCGGCGATGCCCGGCAGGGTGAGGGTGGCGCCCAGGGCTGCCAGGGCACCCATCAGGTAGACGATGTTCAGCACCATGCCGAAGTTCGCCACCATGCCGGCGGCCTGGTAGTAGACGGCCATGAAGATGACCACCAGGGCCACGCCGATCAGACCGGCGATGAGACCCTTCTTGATGGAGTCCTGACCAAGGGAAGGACCGACGGTGACGTTCTGCAGGATCTTGACCGGTGCCGGAAGGGAACCGGCACGCAGCACGATGGCGAGGTCGGATGCCTCCTTCTCGGTAAAGGAACCGGAGATCTGGGCGCTCCCTCCGGAGATCCTCTCGCGGATGACCGGGGCGGAGTAGACGTTGTTGTCGAGCACGATGGCGAAGCGCTTGCCGGTGTTGGCGGCGGTCACCTGGTCG
Organism: Geomonas sp.; assembly: GCF_035254065.1. Lineage (GTDB taxonomy): Bacteria > Desulfobacterota > Desulfuromonadia > Geobacterales > Geobacteraceae > Geomonas. The sequence continues at coordinate 9,163 of NZ_DATFBA010000244.1, read as the reverse complement.
AAGAGCCTCGCGCCGGTGGAGTTGAACTCGATGCCGACGTAGGGCTGGTTGTACTGGGAGTCTATTCTCACCTGCGCGTCGGTCAGCAGGTCACCGGTGATCATCGCCTTGCGCTTCACCACGATGGGGGTCTCGGAGACCGCGCCGGTGGTGGCATCGGTCCTCTTCTCGAAGAGGAGCTCGTCGTCCTCGGGGACCGAGGAGGCGGTGGCGGTGGCGGCATTGACGTTCTCGTCCACCAGCTTGAACTCGAGACGGGCGGTCTTGCCGATCAGCTCGATGGCGCGCTTGGGATCCTTGATGCCGGGGAGCTGCACGACGATGTGGTCGATACCCTCGCGCTGGATGACCGGTTCGGAAACACCGAACTGGTCGATCCTGTTCCTGATGGTCTCCAGGGCCTGGGCGACTGCCCTGTCCTTCCTGACCTGCTGCTCCTTCTCGTCGATCCGCAGCTGCATGTTGATGAAGCCCCCCTCCTCGGTGACCGGCAGCACCTCGAGGTCGGGGTACTTCTTCTTGACCTCCTTCTGCACGGCGTCCGCAGTGGCACGGTCGTAGAGGGTGAGCTGCACCTTGTCGGAGCCGAGCTTGGCGACCCTTTTGAAGCGGATGTTCTTGGCGTTGAGGGAGTCCTCAAGGTCGGTGGCGATCATGTCCAGCGATCCTTCGACCGCCTTTTGAGTCTCCACCTGCATCACCAGGTGGGTCCCCCCCTGCAGGTCGAGGCCCAGGTGGATCTTGTCCTTGGGCAAGAGCCCGCTCCACCACGACGGCAGCGGAGAAACCAGCGTCGGCACCATGTAGATGCACGAGGCCACGATGAAGATAACTATCAGGGAGATGCGCCAGGTATAACCCTTCGACATGGAAAAGCTCCTTTCGGGAGAATGATGATGCTAGTCCTTCTTGACCGTTGCGATGTAACCCTTGTTGACCTTGACGTTGACGCCGGGAGCGATCTCCAGGGTCACCACCTGATCGTCGAGGGCCGTCACCTTGCCGTGCATGCCGCCGGCGGTCACCACCTGGTCCCCCTTCTTGAGCGCGTCCAGAAGCGCCCGGTGCTCCTTGGCCTTCTTCTGCTGCGGGCGGATGAGCAGGAAGTAGAAGATGGCGAACATCAGAATAAGCGGGATCATCCCCTGGAACTGGGCCATCGCACCACCTGCGCCACCTGCGCCACCGGCCGGGGGCCCCATTGCAAACGCCAAACCTAACATATTGCTACCTCCTCGATTGGATTTCCGAATTTTCCTTCACTTAGCCGTCAATGTTGGTTCAACGGTTCATCTTATCAGAACTAAACTGTCACCCGTCCCCTGCCCTTCTCAAGCCCCCCCTTGTCAAAGGGGGGGACCAGATGCGGGCTTTATCTCTTCAAACTCTCTTCAGACCATTGTCGGGCTGGTCGGCACCCTTACACCAGTGGCGTCTCGCCCCTCTTCGCGTAGAACTCCTTCCTGAAAAAGGCGAATTCCCCGCGGCCGATGGCGGCGCGCGCCTTCGCCATCAGCTCCAGGTAGAAGTGCAGGTTGTGCCAGGTGTTGAGCCGGGAGGCCAGGATCTCCTGGCTCCGGTAGAGGTGCCTCAAGTAGGCCCGGCTGTAGTTTTTGCAGACGTAGCAGCTGCACTCCGGGTCGATGGGCCCCTGATCCTCGGCGAAGACCGCCGACTTGATGTTGATCCGCCCGGTGCCCGTGAAAAGCGCACCGTTTCGCGCGTTCCTGGTCGGCATCACGCAGTCGAACATGTCGAAGCCGGCGTTGATCCCCTCGATCAGGTCCTCGGGCGCCCCGATCCCCATGATGTAGCGGGGACTCTCCTCGGGAAGGATATCCGAGCACTCCTGCATCATTTCGTGCATGAGCCTCTTCTCCTCCCCAACCGACAGGCCGCCCAGGGCGTAGCCGTCAAAACCTATCCCGGTCAGCTGCCGCGCGCTCTCCCGGCGAAGCTCCGGATGCATCCCCCCCTGCACGATGCCGAACAGGGCCTGGTCCTCCCTCTTGTGCGCCTCCTTGCAGCGAACGGCCCAGCGGGTGGTGAGTTCCAGCGACTTCTTGACGTAGGAATATTCCGCCGGATAGGGCGGGCACTCGTCGAACACCATGGCGATGTCGGAGCCGAGCGCCTCCTGGATGGCGATGGAGACCTCGGGGGAGATGAAGTGGGTGGAGCCGTCGATGTGGGAGCGGAATTTCACCCCCTCCTCGCTGATCTTGCGCAGCTCGCCCAGCGAGAAGACCTGGAAGCCGCCGGAGTCGGTGAGGATGGGGCGGTCCCAGTGCATGAAGCGGTGCAGCCCCCCCAGCCTCCCGATCAGCTCGTGCCCGGGGCGCAGATAAAGGTGATAGGTGTTGGCGAGAATGATCTGTGATCCGACCTCGACCAGTTCTTCGGGGGTCATCGCCTTCACGGTCGCCTGAGTGCCGACCGGCATGAAGATCGGGGTGTCAATCCTGCCGTGCGTGGTTGTCAGAGAGCCAAGACGGGCAGCCGAGCCCGGATCTTTCTGTATCAGTTCAAACTTCAAAGCGGGCAAGCTAAGTCCTGTACTGTTTTGGATTTGCCAATCAGCAAAGCTCTTCCATTCAAGGTCCCTTCTCCTTCAAGGAGAAGGACAGGGTGAGGATGGGGACAGCCGACCCCATACCCCATCCTCACCCCAGCCCTCTCCTTGAAGGAGAGGGGGAGCTTGGCGGAGCGTGGTCATGATTACCTATTCATCCTATGAACATGGCGTCGCCGTAGCTGAAGAAGCGGAACCTCCGGTCGACCGCCTCCCGGTAGGCCTTGAGCATCAGCTCCTTACCTGCAAAAGCGCACACTAACATAAATAGGGTCGATTTGGGGAGATGAAAATTCGTTATCAGTGCGTCGACCACACGGAACCGGTATCCGGGCAGGATGAAGATGTCGGCTTCCCGCTCTCCAGCCTCCAGTTCGCCCGAAGCCGCCGCGTGCTCCAAGGCCCTCAGGGAGGTGGTCCCCAAGGCGATCACCCGCCCTCCCCTTGCGCGGGTCCTGGTGATGGCCTCGGCGGTTTCCCGCGGGATCCGGTAGCGCTCCCGGTGCATGGTGTGCTCGGAGAGTTCATCGACCCGGACCGGCATGAAGGTGCCCAGCCCTACGTGCAGGGTGACCGGGGCTATCTCCACACCGCGCGCCCGAATCTCGTCCAGAAGCGGCTCGGTAAAGTGGAGCCCGGCCGTCGGCGCGGCCACAGCACCTTTCTCGCGGGCGAACACCGTCTGGTAGCGTTCGCGGTCCTCACCCTCTGGGGCGCGCTTGATGTAGGGAGGAAGCGGCATGCTGCCGGTCGCCTCCAGCCAGGTCATGAACTCCTGGTCACCCTGGAAGCTGACCCGCCATTCCCCCTGCGCCTTCTCGTGCACGGTGGCAACCATGCCCCCCGGCAACAGGACCTTTCCACCGGGCTTGGGGGTGATGGAGGCCTTGAGGAGGCAGCTCCAGCACTCCTCGACGCCGGGAAGCCTCCTGACCAGGAAGATCTCGACGGCGCCCCCTGATTCCTTCTTCCCCTTCAGGCGCGCAGGAATCACCCGGGTATCGTTCAGGACCAGCAGGTCCCCCTCCCTGAACAGGGAGGCGATACCGGCCACCGTCAGCTCCTCCAGCTCGCCGGTCGCCCGGTCCAGCGCCAACAACCGCGAGGCGTCGCGGCGTTCCGCCGGGTGCTGGGCGATCAACTCCGGGGGGAGATGGTAATCAAAATCGGAAAGGCGCATCTACTGGCCGTACTCCTTGGCAAGCTTCACGCCCGGGTAGTAATAGGTAAGTATCTCGTGATAGTCGAACCCATCGGCGGCGCGCTGCTTGGCCCCCCACTGGCAGAGGCCGACGCCGTGACCGGAGCCCGCGCCGTTGATCAGGCAGTCGTCGCCGGCCATCCTGATCTCGAAATTGGTGCTCTTCAGCTGACTGTAGCCGAGCGCCTTGCGGAAGGCGACGCCGGGAACGATGGTCCTCCCCTTGCCGTCGATCACCACCAGGTCCTGGACACGGCCGCTCTCGTTTCGCTCCAGCACCCTGATCTCCCGCACCCCGGCCACCCGGATGCCGGCAGCCTTCAGCTGCGCCTCCACCTTCTTGAGGGGAAGCTTCAGCTCCCAGCCGATCGGGTTGGCCTCCTGGCAGTAGCGGCAGGCGACCCCGCGCAGGTAGGGGATGGAGAGCCCCCAGACCGTCTTGGAGGATTCGGTGTGCCCGGCGCAGTTGGAATGATAGAAGGCCTGAATCACTTTGCCGTCATAGGTCACCACCTCGCCGGCGGTCTCCTGGACGCCGCGGGCGGCCCGGCTGTCCTCGACGTCGCATCCCTCGTAGACCTGGTCCATCACGCTGGATTCCAGCTGGTACGGTGCGCCGCGGCGCGCGTTCTTTTGGAAGATGGCGTAGGAGCGGGCGATCACCGCCTGGGCCTTGATGGCCTCCATGGGCCACGCCGAAGAGATCTCGCAGTTGATCAGGCCGACCAGGTAATCCTCGAGCGGCAGCTCGTCGACCACCAGGAGCCCCCGTTCGGTCCCCGCGCTCACCTCCAGCACCCCGCGGTAGCCCTTGCCGTTCACCGCCACCCTGACCGGCGCAGAGACGACCAGGCCGGAAAGGGTCCGGCCGTTAACCTGTACCCCGTCCTTGACCCGTTTCACCTCCAGCGGCATCTCCAGCGCGAGGGGTTCGCCCCGGCTGTCGGTCAAAAGGGCCATGGCGCCGTCGATGCGGACGGTGTCGGCCCCTTTCACCACTGCCACCCGCACCGTTTCCGGGCGCAAAGAGGCGGCGCTGCCGCCGGCGATCAGGCAGAGCGCCGCTATGAGAAACGTCCTGAACAAGCTCATCAAATCCGTATACGCTATCCGTGGAACAAAGACCAAAAGACGTAGATATAAACCACGGAACACCCTGCAAAGTCAATAATTTTATCGCTCTAATACGGTGCATCAGCGGGCAGCTTGGCAAGTGATTTGCTACCTCTTTCATTAAGAAGGTGGCGACAGGCAGTGACGCACCCCCCTGATACCAGGTAGAGATTCGGTAACTTACCGGAGTTGCGGCGGATTCCGCCCTGCAAACGGGGCCGTTTTCGTCGAAATAACTGTTGCCTTAAATCTGAAATTACGTTATATCGCTTAAAACCCACGTCAATTAGCGCTGGCACTCTGTCAAGCAACGGATGATCAATGGTAAATTCTCTAAAAATCAAGATCCTGGTATTGGTCACTGTGATCCTGGTCTTGGTTATCTCATCTGTTGCCTATATAAATTTCCTCCAACAGAAAGAGATGTTGCGCGAGATAGCGAATCGCAACATCTCTGTGCTTGTCGAGACGATAAAAAGCAGCATCGGCAACGCCATGCTGTCAGGACGCTCGGACGAGGTAGGGAGCATCTTCGCCCGCATCAAATCGCGTGAGTTCGTCAAGTCCATCCGCATTGTCGATCCCACCGGCAAGATCCTCAACTCCGCCGAGCGTGACGAGATCGGAAAGAAGGTCGAACTGGGCAGCCAGGGGGAAGCGACTCGCAACCTGAGCCTGCTCCCCGACAACGGCCTCTTCGTCTCCTACGCGCGCATTTTCAACGCCCCCCAGTGTTATAAGTGCCACCCCCCCTCCAAAGAGACCCTTGGCCTGTTGGAGATCAAGCTCTCGCTGGACTACATGAACAACTTCATCCAGCGCGAGCGTGACACCGCCATCATCTCCAGCGCCGTCCTGGTCCTTTTGACCTTCGCCACCCTGGTACTGTTCCTCTTCCTCTACGTCGACCGCCCCATCCGCAAGCTGGTCTCCTATATGGAGCAGGTGGAACAGGGGGACTTCGAACACCGTATCAAGATCAACAGCTCGGTCGAGATGCACAGCCTGTGCGAGAGCTTCAACAGGATGGTCCAGCGGCTGAAGTCCATGATGGAACGGACCATCTCGCATGAGCGCGAGCTGGCGCGCGCCCAGGAGAAGCTTTCCTTCCACCGCGAAACCCACCAGATGAACGGCCGTCTGGAGGAGCAGATCAGGGAGATCGAGAACCTGAACATCACCCTGGAGGAGCGGATCGAGGAGATCGAGGAGGCGAACTACAAGATCGCCGACCTGGCCGGGGAGCTCGAAGACAAGAACACCAACCTGGAGAAGGCGGTGGCCAAGCTCTCCACCCTGTACCGCCTTGGCCTCGCCATCAACTCGACCATGGAGGTGGAGAGCCTCTACAACCTGGTGGTGCGCACCACCATGGACACCCTGCAAGCCCAGATCGGCTACATCATCCTCTACGCCCCCGAGCATACCCACCTGAGGGTGATCAACCTGATGGGGCACGGGGAAACGCTCCCCCGGGAGCGCAGCATCCCCATGAAGGAGACCAGCGTCGCAAGCTGGGTGATCAGGCACCGCAAACCGCTCCTGATCGCCGACATCAACCAGGCGCCCGAGTTCGACCGCTTCAGCACGCTGGGGTACGAGAGAAAGACCCTGATCTGCGCGCCGCTCATGGTGAAGGACGAGATGATCGGCACCCTCACCGTGGTCAACAAGCTCAACAACAGCACCTACAACCACGAGGAGCTGGAGCTTTTGAGCACCATCGCCGCCCAGGCGAGCATCGCCATCAAGAACGCCATGCTCTACGACGAGCAGCAGAAGACCTACCTGAACACCATCCAGGCGCTGGTCTCTGCCATCGAGGCGAGCGACAGCTACACCCGCGGCCATTCCGAACGGGTGACCCGCCTGTCGCTGGCCTTGGCCAGGAAGCTGGAACTCCCCCAGGAGCGGCTCAAGGTCATCGAACGCGCCGCCATCCTGCACGATATCGGCAAGATCGGGGTCGACCTCTCCCTGCTCCACAAGGAGGAGCGGCTTACCGAGGACGACGTGGCCGAGCTGCAGCAGCACCCAACCATCGGCATGAAGATCCTGGAGCCGATCGAGTTCCTCCACGACGTGCGCCTTTGCATCGGCCAGCACCACGAGCGCTACGATGGCCTCGGCTATCCCAACCGACTAGCCGCCGAGCACCTCCTGCTGGAATCCCGCATCCTGGCCATCGCCGATTCCTTCGATGCCATGACCTCCGACCGCCCCTACCGCCGGGCACTGGCCACCGAGGTCGCCATCCAGGAGCTGGCCGACAACGCCGGCAAACAGTTCGACCCGGCGCTGGTGCCGATCTTCATCGAGCTCATCAACACCCCGGGCTTGCTCCCTCCCCGCCAGCAGGAGTGCCCGGAAGCAGCTGTGACACAGCATTCAGCTTCGCTCCCCAAGGAAAGCCTCTCCCACTCCTACGTTGCCCCCTAGCGCAAATAATGCTATAAACAACTGTTGTCATTAGAGGTCCTGACTTCGCCGGACGATCTCGCCCCGAGAATAGCCGCCGTTTTCATCCCCCTCTTGATGAGTGGCACGTTTCATCTCTACTCAGATCGGCATCACTCTTCCATGTCGCGTCCCTTCCCCTTCAAGGGGAAGGACAGGATGAGGATGGGGTCCCACTTCCGGCGTATTATCCCATCCTCACCCCTGCCCTCCCCTTGAAGGGGAGGGGGAGCTTAAGCTAGCCCAAAGAAGGAGTCGCCTTGTCCCCGCTTCTCGAAATACAAGGACTGTGCACCGAATTCCAGCTATCCACCGGCGTCCTGAAGGCGGTCCGCGGGGTAGACCTCTCCCTGGAACCGGGCGAGACGCTCGCCCTGGTGGGGGAATCCGGCTGCGGCAAGAGCATCACCGCCGCCTCCATCATGCGGCTGGTCCCCCCTCCCGGCCGGGTGGTCGCAGGCTCCATCTCCTTCAAGGGAAAGGATCTTCTGAAGCTCTCCGAGGACGAGATGCGCGAGGTCAGGGGGAACCGGATCGGCATGATATTCCAGGATCCCATGACTTCGCTGAACCCGGTCTTCACCATCGGTTACCAGATCGCCGAGGGGCTGCGCCTCCACCGTGGCCTGGGCCGGGAGGAGGCCGAGGAGCAGGCCGTGCAGATGCTTTCCGAAGTCGGTATCCCTGCCCCGAGGGAGAGGCTCCGCGACTACCCGCACCAGCTGAGCGGCGGGATGCGGCAGCGCGTGATGATCGCCATGGCGCTTGCCTGCCGCCCGGAGCTGGTGATCGCCGACGAGCCTACCACAGCGCTGGACGTCACCATCCAGGCCCAGATCCTGGAGCTTTTGGACCGGCTCAAGACCGAGAACCGGATGGGGCTCATCCTGATCACCCACAACCTGGGCATCGTGGCGGAACGCGCCCACCGGACCGCCATCATGTACGCCGGCCAGATCGTGGAGATGGCTCCCACCGAGGAACTCTTCAAGAACCCGCTGCATCCGTACACTCGCGGCCTGCTGGCCTCACTGCCGGAATTCGGCAAGCCGGGCGAGCCGCTGGCGACCATCGCGGGAACCGTGCCCGACCTGAAGGGGCAGCTCACCGGCTGCGCCTTCAGCGCACGCTGCCCCATCGGCGACCAGCGCTGCCAGGAGATACCGACCGAGATGAAGGAGGCAGGCGCCGGCCACCAGGTCCGTTGCCTGAAGGCGCCATGACCGCACTGATCAGCACCGAGAGCCTGTACAAGGAGTTCAGCGTGCGAGGGTCCGCCTTCGCCGAGAAGCGCACCCTCACCGCGGTGGCCGGTGTCGAGCTGGAAGTACACCCCGGCGAAACGCTGGGGATAGCGGGCGAGTCCGGCTGCGGCAAGTCCACCCTGGCGCGGCTTTTGACGGCCCTGATGCCCCCGACGCGGGGAGCGGTGCGCTACCAGGGAAAGGACCTGGCACTGATGAGCAGCGCCGAGAGGAAGGGCTTCAGGAAGGACGTGCAGATGATCTTTCAGGACCCCTTCTCCTCGCTGAACCCGCGCATGAGGGTCTCCGAGATCATCGGTGAGCCGCTGACCATCCACGGCATCGGGGCCGGCAGCCAGATTCGTGAGCTGGTCGCCCAGCTGATGGAGCGGGTGGGGCTGTCGCCTGACCAGCTCTACCGTTTCCCGCACGAGTTCTCTGGTGGACAACGGCAGAGGATCGGCATCGCTCGCGCCCTGGCGGTCTCCCCCAAGCTGATCATCGCCGACGAGCCGGTTTCCGCGCTGGACCTCTCCATCCAGGCCCAGATCATGAACCTCCTGCAGGAAGTGAAGC
>NZ_DATFBA010000243.1:0-5083 GCF_035254065.1 Geomonas sp. | reverse complement strand
CCCGCCGGTGGCAAGGCCGCCCTGGGAAGCGGCATCAACCCGAAGAAGCCCGAACCGCACGCGAGCCAACCGGCTCCGACCGCGCCGGCCCCCGCACCGGCCGCGGCCCCGGCCCCGGCACCCGAAGGGGCGCCGGCCGCCGCCCCGGAGGCAGCCAAGGCCTCAGAGAAGGGGGCATCCTCGACCCGTTATACCGTGCAGATCGCTTCCTACCGCGACAAGAAGGAGGCCGATGCCGCCCAGGCGAAGTTGGCCGCCAAGGGGGTGGCCGCCTACCTGGTGGAATCGAAGGTCCCCGACAAGGGGGTCTGGTACCGGATCAGGGTGGGGAAACATCTCAGCAAGGCCGAGGCCGATGAACTGGTAGGCAAGACGGGGAAGGGCGCCATCGTGCTTGCCGAATAGCAGCCCTTGATGTTTCTCGCGCGGTCGTTATAGTTAGCCATAGTTAATTCCAATGAGGAGCGACTATGGAAACCAGACCAAAGCTGGGCGAGATCTTCGTGGAAAACGGCATCCTGACCGGCAAGACCGTGGAGCGGATGCTGCTGATTTCCAAGCGTGTCAACAAGCGGTTCGGGACCCTGCTCGAGGAGCTTGAGCTGGTCACCTCGGACGAACTGGCGGTAGCGCTGGCCACCCAGCACGCCTGCCGGGTAGCCAGCAACTTCGCAGGTTTGACCTACTCGGCGGAACTGTTGGCCACCATCCCGGTCGAGGTGGCCATGCAGAACTACATCTTCCCGCTCAAGCTGGAGAACAACCGGTTGGCGCTGGCCATCGCCGACCCGACCGAGATGCGGGTGGTCAGGAACCTTTCCGTGGAGAAGGGGCTCAGCATCACCCCCTACGTAGCGACCCGCAAGGAGATCTACGAGGCGATCTGCCGGAACTACCTGAAGAAGGAGAACCGCACCCTGCAAGGGCAGACCGTGCTGCTGGTGGAGGCGGACCGGCAGCTGGGCACCACCTTCGCCGACGTGCTGGGAAGGCAGGGGTTCCGGGTGATCCGGGTGGCGGACGGGCTGGAGGCGTACAAGGCGGTGCTGACCGAGAAGCCGCAGGCGGTGGTGACCGACCAGGACCTGCCCAACCTGCACGAAAACGGGTTCTTCGACGCCCTGCGGACCACCCCGGAGCTGAGCCTGATCCCGGTCATCTTGATAGCCGGGCCGGACGGCCCCGAGGACGAGATCATGGCCTTCGAGCGGGGCTTCTTCGATTTCATCCAGAAGCCGGTCCAAGAGGCGACCCTGGTGACCCGGGTCAAGCGGGCGCTGCAGTTCAGCCAGGGGAACTGCCGGTTCAACTGACTTCGCCGACACTAACGACGATACAAGAACCCTCCAGGAGCTAGCGGCACTGGAGGTCTTTGTTTCAGGAGGTACACCGTGAGCGCCATAGTGAGCATCAAGTGCCCGCAGTGCAAAAAGGAAGCGCCTCTGGCGGATAATCCCTATCGGCCGTTTTGCTCCAAGCGGTGCAAGATGATCGACCTGGGGACCTGGGCCAACGAGGGGTACCGGATTCCGGGCGAGAAGGCACCCGAGCACGAAGAGGAAGAGGACGAGTAACCCGCCCCGGCAACGGGGTTTTTCGATTCACCTACCCATTGCGTAGCTGTTACATTGATCAACTTCAAAGGAGCCCTTCATGTCACAAATTCGTCTCCGTTTCGCCCCCAGCCCGACCGGATACCTGCATGTCGGCGGGGCGAGGACGGCGCTTTTCAACTGGCTTTTGGCCAGGAAGGAGCAGGGCAAGTTCATCCTGAGGATCGAGGACACCGACGTGGCCCGCTCGACGCAGGAATCGGTCGACGCCATCCTGGAAGGTATGGCCTGGCTCGGCCTCGACTGGGACGAGGGCCCCTTCTACCAGTCCGACAACTTCCCCCTCTACAAGCAGTACGTGCAGAAACTGCTCGACGCCGGCAAGGCCTACAAGTGCTACTGCTCGGCGGAGGAGCTGGAGGCCAAGCGGGAAAAGGCCATGAAGGAAGGGGGCAAGCCGAAGTACGACGGCACCTGCCGAAACCTCCCCCCCCAGCCTGACGACGGCCGTCCCTACGTGGTGCGCTTCAAGGCGCCGCAGGAGGGGAGCACCTCCTGGAACGACCTCATCAAGGGGACCATCTCCTTCGAGAACGCGGAACTGGACGACCTGATCATCCAGCGCACCGACGGCACCCCGACCTACAACTTCGTGGTGGTGATCGACGACGCCACCATGAACATCACCACCGTCATCCGCGGCGACGACCATGTCAACAACACCCCGCGCCAGATCCTGCTCTACGAGGCGCTCGAGGTCCCGGTGCCCAGCTTCGCGCACGTCCCCATGATCCTGGGCGCGGACAAGGCGCGCCTCTCCAAGCGCCACGGCGCGACCAGCGTGATGGCCTACCGCGACATGGGCTTTCTCCCGGAGGCGATGGTCAACTACCTGGTGCGCCTTGGCTGGAGCTACGGCGACGAGGAGATCTTCGGGCTGCAGGACCTCATCCAGAAGTTCTCCATAGAGAGCGTGGGGCGTTCTGCCAGCGTCTTCAACCCGGACAAGCTCCTCTGGCTGAACGCGCACTACATCAAGAACGGCGACCCGGTGCGGCTGGCCGGGCTGGTCACCCCCTTCCTGAAGGATCGCGGCGTCGATCCGGCGGGCGGTCCCGACCTGGTGGCGGTTGTCAAGACCCTGCAGGAGCGGGCCAAGACCATGCTGGAGTTGGCCGACGGCGCGGTCTTCTACTACAAGGACGACTTCGACTACGACGAGAGCGGCGTGGCCAAGGCGTTCAAGCCGGAGACGCCGTCCCTGCTGGAGGCGCTGCTCGCTAAGCTCGACAGCCTGGAGTCTTTCAGCATGGAATCCATCGAGGGGCTCTTCAAGGGGTTCTGCGAGGAGAAGGGGATCAAGCTCGGCCAGATCGGTCCGGCGGTCCGGCTGGCGCTCTCGGGGACCACGGCTTCGCCGGGGATCTACGAGATGATCCTGGTGCTCGGCAAGGGGGAGACCAGGAAGCGTGTGGAGCGGGCCTTGGCCCGGCTGGGGAAATAAGCTGAGGGGGCGAAAAGCCCCCTCTCATTTTTGAGCTATTGTTTGACAAAAAGAAAGGCCTGCAGGAGAGGGGAATCCTCTGCTGCAGGCCAAGGCGTTGCAAGAAACTGTTCGGATTAGGCGCTGATAGCGTTCACCGGGCAGGTGTCTACGCACGCACCGCAGTCGATGCAGGTTTCTGCATTGATAACGCGCTTGTCACCCTGCTCGGTGATGGCGTTGACCGGGCAAGAATCCTCGCAGGCCGCGCAGTTGATGCACTCGTCGGAAATTTTGTGAGCCAAGGTATTCACCTCCTTTGTATACGAATTTCGTAGTAATTTGCCTCGGAAAACTAGCATACCGAGCAGAAAAAGTCCACCACTAAAACCTGCGGCGATTTTCCACGCCGCTTCAGAAAATTTCTTGAACTGTCGGCAACTCTCCTGTATATATAAAAAAAGGTTTTATTTGTGATGATTTTGCTCACGACCAGGCAAACTACATTTTCAGCGGGGGTCTTTTATCGATGGATATCTTGGCATTAAACTGCGGCAGCTCCTCTGTTAAATACCAGCTCTTCGATTGGGATAAAAAAGTGGTTGTCGCCAAGGGGATGGTGGAAAGGGTCGTAATCGGCGATTCCTTCATCATCCACGAAGTGCCGGGCAGGGAGACCTACCGCGAGAATTCCGACTGTCCCGACCACACCGTGGCGGTCGACCTTATCCTGCGGACCCTGACCTCCCCTGAGCACGGGGTGCTCAAAGACATCAAGCAGATCGCAGCCGTCGGCCACCGCGTGGTGCACGGGGGCGAGAAGTTCACCCGGTCCGTGCTGATCGACGACGAGGTGCTGAAGGCGGTAACCGACGTCCAGCATCTGGCCCCGCTGCACAATCCCCCCAACATCGCGGGGATCGAGGGCGCCCTCGCCGTGCTGCCGGGAGTTCCCCAGGTTGCCATCTTCGACACGGCGTTTCACCAGACCATGCCCGAGCACGCCTATCTCTACCCGCTTCCCTACGAGTGGTACGAGAAGTACGGCGTCCGTCGCTACGGGTTCCACGGCACCTCGCACCTCTACGTCTCCAAGCGCGCCGCCGCGCTGCTCGGCAAGCCGGCCAACGAGTGCAACCTGATCACCATGCACATCGGCAACGGTGTATCCCACTGCGCCATCAAGAACGGGGTCTCGGTTGACACCTCCATGGGGCTCACCCCGCTGGAAGGTGCCATGATGGGTACCCGCTGCGGCGACATCGACCCGGCCATCCCCGCCTTCATGATGCAGAAGGACAACCTCTCCGCCAAGGAGATCGACAGCATCCTGAACAAGAAGAGCGGCGTGATCGGCATTACCGGCCGCTTCACCGACCGCCGCGACGTGATCGAGCACGCGCAGGCCGGCGACAAGCTGTGCGCCCTGGCGCTGGACATCGAGGCCTATCGCCTGAAGAAGTACATCGGGACCTACATGGCAGTGGTGGGGAGGCTTGATGCCGTGATCTTCACCGCCGGTGTCGGCGAGATGGGTGCGCCCATCAGGGAGCGCGCGCTGACCGGCCTGGAGCACCTCGGCATCATGGTGGACAAGCAGAGGAACGCCTCCGCCATGACCCGCAAGCGGGAGACCCTGATCACCACCGACGATTCCCCGGTGAAGGTGTACGTCATCCCCACCGACGAGGAACTTGTCTTCACCGAGGACGTGGCCGCCATCCTGGACGGCAGCTACACCGACCACATGCACTTCGAGTACAGCTTCTCCAAGGACGACTTCGTCAGGAAGTAGAAGAACCGGAGAAAAATGAAATGTATCCAAAAGGCCGGCGGGGCCATCCCGCCGGCCTTTTGACGTTTAAGAAGGAAATATAAATTGATACGAGCTAACGGGGCGTGGTAATCTGCACCGGTTGGAAAGGTAGGGACAAGTAAGCTACTGGCATCAAATTTGGGCTGATTCCGTAAGTAGATCAGGGAAGGCACAGGCTTATTGAGCAGTTAACCTCTCAACAGCCATTTTGGCATATTAGCCAGGCCTCTC
>NZ_DATFBA010000242.1:0-13515 GCF_035254065.1 Geomonas sp. | reverse complement strand
AATCTTCTGTTCTTATGCTCTATGTGTAAGTAGTTTTTCGAAAGTTCCCGCTCCTGACGAGGAGAACTTTGTTGATCTATCTGAAGCTGGCCCTACGTCCCCCCCTTGATAAAGTGGGGACAGGGGGGATTGCAGTTTGTTTCTCTTCGAGGACAAGGTCCAAAGCAATCCCCCTAAATCCCCCCTTATCAAGGGGGACTTAACGGCGAATTCTTCAACTCCCTATAACGGCTCTTCCTGCACCCAGCCGTTCTCCAGGCCGCATTCCTCCAGCGCCTCTACCGCTTCCGCGTATTCCTCCGCGGTGATCCTTCTCTCTATGCCGGCGGTCTCGGTGGCGACGTGTGCGGGAAAGTACTGGCTCATCAGGGCGATGTGGGTCTCCCCGCCCAGGTTTTCCGCAATCCAGGGGAGCGTCTCGATGCTGCCAGCCCTACCCTCTGGCAGTACCAGGTGGCGAATGATCAGACCGCGCGTCCCGATACCATCTTCATCGCACTCCAGGTGCCCCACCTGCCGAAGCATCTCGGCCACAGCCAGCCGGTTGATCTGCCGGTATCCCGGGGCGCCGGACAGCCTCACTGCATCCTCGTCGCAGATGTACTTCATGTCCGGCAGGTAGATGTCCACCACGCCGTCCAACAGCTGCAGTGTATCGATGCGCTCGTAGCCGCTGGTGTTCCATACGATGGGAATCCGGAACCCCTTGCGGACGGCCAGGTACAGTGCAGCCATGATCTGGGGCGTGAAGTGGCTCGGGGTGACGAAGTTTATGTTGTGGGCACCCTTGCGTTGCAGGCCGACCATCTTGTCGGCGAGTTGGCCGACGGTGAGGTCGGTGCCGTTACGCAACTGGCTGATCGGGAAGTTCTGGCAGAATTTGCAGCTCAGCGTGCAGCCGGAGAGAAAGATGGTGCCCGAGCCGCGCGTTCCGGAGATGGGCGGCTCCTCTCCCCTGTGTATGTTTGCCGAAGCGATGCGCGGCGTCTTGCCAGCTCCGCAGCGGCCGATCTCTCCGGCCAATCTGTTCACTCCGCAGGCATGCGGGCAGAGGTCGCAGCAGGCAAGACGCGCGTAAGCGACACGTATGCGCTGAATTAATTCACCGGAGTTATAAAGATCGAGGTACGTCATGCTTCTTGATCCTGCTTTTGACTGCACACTTTCCGTTTCCTACTTCCAACAGCAAATCCCCCTAAATCCCCCTTTAACAAGGGGGACTTGAAGGACTACGCGGCCGACTTCTCCTTCTCCATCATCTCCACGAAGCGGCTGAAGAGGTAGTGGGAGTCGTGCGGCCCGGGGGAGGCTTCGGGGTGGTGCTGCACGGAGAAGATGGGGAGGTCTTTGTGGCTCATACCTTCCACGGTCTGGTCGTTCAGGTTCTCGTGCGCGAGCTGGCAGGCGTGCGAGAGCGAGAGGATGTCGACCGAGAAGCCGTGGTTCTGTGCGGTGATCTCCACTTTCTTGGTGGCGATGTCCATGACCGGCAGGTTGGAGCCGTGGTTGCCGAACTTGAGCTTGATGGTGCGGCCGCCCAGCGCGAGGCCAAGCAACTGGTGCCCGAGGCAGATGCCGAAGATCGGCTTCTTGCCGACGAACTTCTTGATGTTTGCGATGACTTCCTTCATCGGCTCGGGGTCGCCGGGGCCGTTGGAGAGGAAGATGCCGTCCGGGTTCATGGCCAGCGCCGACTCCGCAGGGAAGGTGGCCGGTACCACGGTCACGTCGCAACCGGCCGAGACCAGGCAGCGCAGGATGTTCAGCTTGATGCCGAAGTCGTAGGCGACCACCTTGTACTTCAGCTCCTTCTTGTCCACCTGCGGGTAGCCGCTAGTCAGGTCCCAGAGACCTTCGGTCCAGTGATAAGGGGCCTTGCAGCTGACGCCGGAGGCGAGATCGAGACCGCTCATGGAGGGGATGGCGCGCGCCTTCCTGACCAGGCTCTCCGGGTCGAAGTCGACGGTGGAGATGATGCCGTTCTGGGCGCCCTTGTCGCGCAGATGACGGGTCAGGGCGCGGGTGTCGATGTCCTGGATGCCCACGATGCCGTGCTCCTTGAGGTAGGCATCGAGGCTCATGGTCGCGCGCCAGTTGGAGTAGCAGTCCTGGTACTCCCTGACGATGAAGCCGGACAGGTAGAGCTGCCCGCTCTCAACATCTTCCGGGTTGATCCCGGTATTTCCGATCTGGGTGTAGGTCATGGTGACCATCTGCCCCTTGTAGGAGGGGTCGGTCAGCACTTCCTGGTAACCCGACATGGCGGTATTGAAAACCACCTCACCAGTTGTTTCGCCCGTTGCGCCGAAGGCCTTACCCGTAAAGATCCGGCCATCCGCCAGAGCAAGTACTGCTTTCATATCTTCTCCAATAGTTTTATTGCTGCGTGCGCTCGAAGGCGCACTGAATTTTCCCTGCAGGTTCCCAACAAGAAGCGACTCCGCCGTATCGGTCCCCCCTTGATAAAGGGGGGACAGGGGGGATTGCTTTTAGACCGCCTTGTGCACCACCTGCCCCTTGACCACGGTGTAGGCAGCGGCACCTTTCATCTCCCAGCCGAGGAAGGGGCTGTTCTTCGATTTGGACTCCAGCTTCTCGGCGGCCACCAACCACTTCTTGTTCGGGTCGATGATGGTCACGTCGCCCACCGCTCCCGGCTTCAGGGTGCCGCGCTCGATACCGAGAATTTTCGCCGGGTTGCAGGACATCACCGAAACCAACCCCTTAAGATCCAGCACCCCCTCCTCGACCAGCTTGAGAGAGAGCGACAGCGAGGTCTCGAGGCCGACGATGCCGTTCAGCGCGACGTTGAACTCGACGTCCTTCTCGTCGAGGTGATGCGGAGCATGATCGGTGGCGATGGCGTCGATGGTGCCGTCGGCCAGCGCGGCCTTCATGGCTGCCACGTCGTTTGCGGTCCGAAGCGGCGGGTTCATCTTGGCGTTGGTGTTGTAGCCAAGCACGGCCTCGTCGGTAAGGGTGAAGTAGTGCGGCGCGGTCTCGCAGGTCACTTTCACCCCGCGGGCCTTGGCGTTCCTGATGATCCTTGCGGATCCGGCGGTGGAGATGTGTGCTATGTGCAGCGGCGAGCCGGTGAACTCGGCGAGATACACGTCGCGGGCCACGGCGGCATCCTCTGCGGCCCAGGGGATTCCTTTGAGACCGAGCTCGGTGGCGGTGAAGCCTTCGTTCATCACACCTTCGCCAACCAGAGAGATGTCCTCGGAGTGGGAGATCACGGCGATGCCGATCCCCTTGGCGTACTCCAGCGCGCGGCGCATCAGTTCGGAGCTGCAGACCGGCTTGCCGTCATCGGAAACCGCGACGCAGCCAGCCTCTTTCAGATCGCCCATTTCAGCCAGGCTCTCGCCTTTGCTCCCCTTGGTGATGGCGCCCACCGGGAACACGTTCACTACCGCCTCGTTGCGTGCCTTGTTGATGATGTAGGAGGTGACCGCCTTGTTGTCGTTGACCGGGGAGGTGTTCGGCATGCAGGCGACCGAGGTAAAACCGCCGGCTGCAGCGGAACGGCTGCCGGTGGCGATGTCTTCTTTGTACTCGAGGCCGGGGTCGCGCAGATGCACATGCATGTCGATGAGGCCAGGGGTCACGATCAACCCGGTCGCCTCGATGGTCTCCATCTCCTCGGAAGCAGTCAGATCAGCGCCCAGTTCCAGGACCACGCCGTCAGCGATCATGATGTCCATAACGTCATCGATCCCCTGCGAGGGATCCACCAGCCGCCCACCTTTGATCAGCAGATTCATATCAACACCTCTTTAGAAGCAGATTAAGGTTAAGGTTAAGATTAAGGATTAACTACTCCCCCTACTTCCTGTTACCCTTCGCTCGGCTCGCCGCCGCAGACGTGGTAGAGCATGGCCATCCTGATGGCGACGCCGTTTTCGACCTGCTTCAGGATGAAGGACTGCGAGCAGTCGGCGACCGCGGAGGAGAGCTCTACCCCGCGGTTGATCGGGCCGGGGTGCATCACCATGGCGTTCGGCTTGGCCAGGGAGAGGACGTCAGGGTTGAGCCCGAAGTAGCGGGAGTACTCACGCATGCTGGGGAGCAGGGTTTTTCCCTGGCGCTCCAGCTGGATCCTCAGCATCATGACCACGTCCGCCTGGTCGACCGCCTCGCGCATGTCTTTGCAGACAGTGACGTTGCCGAGCCGCTCGACGCCGACCGGCATCATGGTGGGAGGACCGGCCAGGAAGACGTTGGAACCCATGGTGGTGAGCCCGTAGATGTTGGAGCGGGCGACGCGGCTGTGGGTGATATCACCGACGATGGCGACCTTCAACCCGGAGAGCGTGCCGAAGTTCTGGCGCATGGTCAGCATGTCCAAAAGGCCCTGCGACGGGTGCTCGTGGGCGCCGTCACCGGCGTTGATCACCGAGCAGGAAACCCTTTTGGCAAGGTACTCGTGAGCTCCGGAGACTGCGTGGCGCATCACGATGATGTCCGGTTTCATGGCCAGCACGTTGAGGGCGGTGTCGGAGAGCGTCTCCCCCTTGGTCACCGAGCTCGTGGAGGCCGAGATATTGATGGTGTCGGCGGAGAGCCTTTTGGCCGCGATCTCGAAGGAGGTGCGGGTCCTGGTGGAAGCCTCGTAGAAGAGGTTGACCACCGTCTTGCCGCGCAGGGTCGGCACCTTCTTGATGTCGCGAGAGTTGATCTCGTTGAGGCTGTCCGCCGTGTTGAGGAGCAGCTCAATCTCTTCCTTGGACAGATCTTTTAAGCCGATGATGTCTTTGTGCCTGAACCCCATGTCCCCCCCCGAATGATGCGCGTTATGCGTTAGAAGAACCTACCACCAGTCATCACAATCCACGTTCGATATACCAGCTATACAATTTGAAAGTGGGGCCGTTCGTGCTGAGCCTGTCGAAGCATCAGTACTTTTCGGTCTTTAGTTGCCGTGTGAGCTCCATGCCCGTCGACAAGCTCAGGGTGAACGGCTATATTGACCAACACAGCAAAAAACCGGGAAACGTCCCCCTGCCCCCATGTTACCGACTCATGACTGACACTCATTACTTCTGCAGAATGACCTCGGTCGGGTGGAAGGCGGCGTCGAAGCCGACCGCGATATTCTCGCTCCTGCTGGTGGGGACGTTGCGGCCGACGAAATCCGCGCGAATCGGCAGATCACGGTGACCGCGATCCACCAGGACCGCCAGCTGGATGCAGGAGGGACGTCCCTGGTCGATGATGGCGTCCATGGCCGCCCTGATGGTCCTGCCGGTGAAGAGCACGTCGTCGACCAGCACCACCTTTTTCCCTTCCACGCCGAAGGGGAGCTCGGTCTTGCCGACCGGCAGGTGCTCGGCGTGTCCCTTGATGTCATCGCGGTACAGGGTGATATCGACCGCGCCGACCGGGACCTCGACCCCTTCGATCTCCAGAAGGCGTGCGGCAAGTTCATGGGCCAAGTGGACGCCGCCGGTCCGGATACCAACCAGCACAAGCCCTTCAACCCCTTTGTTCCTCTCAAGCACTTCGTGAGCGATCCTGGTGAGCGCCCTTTTTACTCCGTTGCTGTCCAGGATTACGGTATTTTCAGCCATGACGACCTCCGGGTATTCGGCGTAAGAGCCTGTTTTTACGCTAACTTAAACTGCCTCAGACCAACAACTGCCGGCCCCTGCATGTAAAAAGAGCCTTTCCGCGCAAAGGGGCGAAAAGGCTCTTCCTGATATTGAAAAGAGTACTCATGCTTCACCTTTGCTAACCTCACGGGGCTAATTTAAAAGGCACTCGGTAAATTTCCGTAAGACTAACATTGAGATTGCTGAGAGTCAAGACCAATGAGCGCGTTAAGATGGCGATTTGCATTAGGTTTTTATAATCATCAGATGTATTCTCCTCCCGCTTTTACCACCTTGGCAACCTCGTCCTTGCCATGCCAAGCCCAAAGTGCTATAAGCCGAAAGGAATTTCAGAATTTAAAGATGCTTTTGCGAGAGGCGCTGCGGCAGTTTGATTGCCGCTTCGCATTTTCAGGCAGAGGAAAAAGGAAAAGAAGGCATGCTTACAGGTAAACAGAAGAGATTTCTCCGGGCACTCGGACATTCGCTGAAACCGGTGGTGACAGTTGGCAAATCGGACATCAGCGACGCGGTGATCAGGACCACCAACGAGGAACTGGAAAGCCACGAACTGATCAAGGTTAAGATATTGGAAAGCTGCCTGATGGACCGGCATGAGGTGGCCGACCAGCTGTGCGAGGCATGCGGGGCCGAACTGGCCCAGGTGCTGGGTAGGACGCTCCTTTTGTACCGCGCCGCCAAGGAGCCGAAGCTGGAACTGCCGAAGGCGTAGTGTTTTTCTTCCCTCGCCCCTTTAGGGGAGAGGGTGGCCGAAGGCCGGGTGAGGGCGCGTCAAAGTGGTGAGAAGTCCCGCCCTCACCCCTGCCCTCCCCCCCAAGGGGGCGAGGGAGTGCTGGAGAGGAGTGATTAAAGGTAACTAGCTACACCCTCTCGTACGGCTCGAACAACCGCTTGAACTCATCCAGGGCGAAACGGTCAGTCATGCCGGCGATATAGTCGCAGATCACCCGCTCGCGTCCCTCGCGCTCCATCTTCAGCTGGTGCCTGAGCGGCAACAGTGTCGGGTGCTTGATGTACATCTCGAACAACTCCCCCAGGTAGCGCTCCGCTTTTACCCGCATCCTTTCCACTTTGTAGTGACGATACAGGTTCTGGTACAGGAACCGCTTCAGCTCGGCGTTCTTCTCGGCAAGCACCGGACTGAATGCGACCACCTGCTTGTTCACCCTTCTCACGTCCTCCTGGGTCTGGATCTGCAGGTTCTCGATATTTGAGGCGGTGGTGACCACCAGATCGTTCATCAAAAGACCGATCAGCGCGCTAATGGTCTGGCAGATCCCCCGCTCCTCCTCGATGCCGGGGTACTTCCTCAGAATACCCTGGTGGACCTCATCCCAGATGGTCACCTTTTTCAGCTGGTGGACGTTGATGTAGCCGGATTTGAGGCCGTCATCGATGTCGTGGTTGTTGTAGGCGATCTCATCGGCGAGGTTGATCAGTTGCGCCTCCACGGTCGGAACCGTGCCGGGGAGGAATTCGGGGTGACCGCCGAGCGGGTTGTCGTAGTGGGAGGAATGCTTGACGATCCCTTCGCGTACCTCCCAGGAGAGGTTCAGCCCGTTGAAGCTTGGGTAGCGCTCCTCCAGCTCGTCGACCACCCTGAGCGACTGCATGTTATGCTCGAAGCCCCCCACACCCTCCATCAGGCGGTTCAGCACCTCTTCGCCGGTGTGACCGAACGGGGTGTGGCCAAGGTCGTGGGCGAGGGCCAGGGTTTCGGTCAGTTCCTCGTTGAGTCCCAGTCTGCGGGCGATCCCCTTCGCTATCTGGGCCACCTCCAGCGAGTGGGTGAGCCGGGTCCGGTAGTAGTCGCCTTCGTGGTTGACGAAGACCTGGGTCTTGTACTCGAGGCGCCGGAAGGCGGCGCAGTGGATGATCCGGTCCCGGTCCCGCTCGAAGGCCGGCCGGCTGTCGCGAAACTCTTCCTGGTAGCGGCGCCCCCTGGAAGTTGCGCTGGTGGCCGCGTATCCCGCCAGATCGCCCCGTTCCATGGCCTGGCTCTCTCTCATCCGCCCTCCCCTCACCAATATTCGCAAAGAATCATGGTATTTATATACGTGGAAGTGACCCTGTCAACCGCAAACTTGCCATTGACGCCATAAAGGCATCGTGCTAATAGAGCTGTTTACAAAAATTTTGTCTCATAATTGGGCTCGCTATGCCTACAACAGCCTAACGCAATCCCCCCTGTCCCCCCTTTATCAAGGGGGGGGACGTGTTAGCGGAATAATTGCCGCAGATCAGAAAAGGAAAAGTCGATGCGGGTGATTGCCGGGGAGGCGCGGGGACGTACCCTGATCGCGCCAAAGAGCCTGCGGGTCCGCCCCACCGCGGACCGGGTGAAGGAAGCCCTTTTCAGCATGCTGCTCAGCAGGCTGGGGGAGCTGAACGACATGAGGGTGCTGGATCTCTTCGCCGGCACCGGCAACCTCGGTATCGAAGCGCTCAGCAGGGGCGCCGAGTTCGCGGTTTTCGTCGACTCCCACCGGGAATCGGCGGAGATCATCAGGAAAAACCTCGAAATAACCCGTTACACCGATCGTGCCCGGGTGGTCGTGCAGGAGGCGGGCAATGCCCTGAAGATCCTGGCACGGGGCGAGCGCCCCTTTCACCTGGTCTTCCTGGACCCGCCCTATGGCGAAGGGCATACCGAGAAGGTGCTGGAGCTTCTCTCCACCTCCCCTCTTGTCGACGAAGGGACCACCGTAGTTGCCGAGTTCTCCGCCAAGGAGGAGATCCCGCGCAGTTTTGGAAGATTGCAGGAGAGCGAGCGCCGCGTCTACGGCGATACCGCCGTCTCCTTTCTAACGATTACCAACAGAGGTGACCAGTGCCCCTGAAACTCGCAGTTTATCCCGGCTCCTTCGACCCCGTCACCTACGGACATCTGGACATCATCGAGCGCGCGCTGAAAATCTTCGACGGCGTGATCGTTGCCGTGGCAAGGAATTCGGAAAAGAACGCCCTTTTTACGGTGAAGGAAAGGATCGATCTCCTCTCCGAGACCCTGAAGGACCGTCCCCAGGCGATGATCGAGACCTTCGACGGCCTGCTGGTCGATTTCGTGCGGGAGCGCGGCGCCACCGTCATCGTGCGCGGCCTGCGCGCGGTCTCCGACTTCGAGTACGAGTTCCAGCTCGCCCAGATGAACCGGAGCATCACCAAGGACGTGGAGACCCTGTTCATGATGACCTCCGTCCCCTACAGCTACCTCTCCTCTTCCATCGTGAAGGAGGTGAGCTCGCTGAACGGACCGGTCGACAAGCTGGTGCCGCCGCTGGTGAAATCGGCCTTGGACAAAAAATTCGGCAGGTAGGAACCTTCGAAACCAGTTCCCTCAAAGGTAACTCGGGAGGTCGACCATGATCACCAAGGAAATGACTATCAACGAGATTCTCAGAGCCTATCCCGAGACACTTCCCGTCTTTCAGCGCTACGGCCTTGACTGCCACGACTGCCAGGTCGCCGACTTCGAACAGTTGGAGCACGGCGCCACCGTCCACAACGTTGATGTGGACTCCCTCATTGCCGAACTGAACAGCAACATCAGTTCCTGACCCGGCACCAGCGAGCCGCACTCACCCAGCTCAGTCAGATAATGCTCTTCCCGAACAGCGAGGAGGCCAGTTCCACCGCGATCTTGGCGGTCTGGTTGCGGTGGTCGAGGATGGGGTTGATCTCCACGATGTCCATGGAGACCACCTGCTCGGTGTCGGCGATGATCTCCATCAAAAGCTGCGCCTCCCGGTAGCTGAGGCCGCCCGGCGCCGTGGTCCCCACCCCCGGCACTTCCATCGGGTCCAGACCGTCCAGGTCGAGGCTCACGTGCAGGCGGCTGAGATGGTTCAGCCTCTCCAGCGCCTCCCGCGCCACCGTCGCCATGCCGCGCTCATCGATGTCACGCATGGTGTACAAGGCGATGCCACTCTCCCGCAGCCTGACCTTCTCCTGCGGGTCCAACTCCCTCAGCCCTATCATAACCACGTCGGAAGGGATCAGCTTCGGCCCTCTGCGTCCCACGTTCACCAGCTCGTGAAAGCCGTCTCCCAACAGCGCCGCCACACACATGCCGTGGATGTTCCCGGTCGGCGAGGTCTTGGGCGTGTTGAAATCGCCATGGGCATCGACCCAGATGACACCGGCACGCTCGTGATGGGTGACGCCACCGATGGAGCCGATGGCCAGGGTATGGTCTCCCCCCATGAAAATGGGGATGCGGTCCTCCTCGATGGCCAGCTTTCCGGCCCGATAGGCCTCTTCGCATATCTTGGTGATGGACGGGAGGTAGTGCAGCTCACGCTCCCGCCCTAACACGTCCCGCACCGGAACGTGCAGGTTGCCAAAATCCTCCACTTCATAACCGAGCCGGGCCAGGTGCCAGGAGATGCCGGCGTAACGAAGCGCGCCGGGCCCCAGGTCGACCCCGCGCTGGGCCTGTCCCAGATCGACCGGCACTCCAATTATTCTTATGCACTTGGGCATGATGCATCGTCCTTACTGAATAGCTAGAGGAGCTTCAGGTTGTTCCACAGGTTCACGATGAAGTCCTGCGCGTTGGTGAGGATGGCCTCGGCCTGGGCGGAGCCGCGATTGGCGAGCTTGTCCGCACAGAACTCGGTCATGTCGACTATATAGAAGAAGACCGGCCGCACCCTGCCGTCCGGCTGCACCTGGTAGCTTGGCACCATGTTGCCGAAGGCGATGGAATGGAGCTGGGTGGCGACGGCGATCACCGTAGTGGCCTTGCGGGCATGCACCCTCATGGCATCCTGCGCCTGGTAGGTATCGGCGATCACCTCGGGAAGCGGTCCGTCGTCCCGGATGGAGCCGGCCAGCACATAGGGGACCCGCGTCCTCTCGCAGGCGAACATGATCCCGCTGGTCAAGCGCAGCTTTTCGATGGCAGTAGAGATCCCCCCCAACTGTCTGACCTCGTTGATGATGTCCAGGTGGTTGTAGTGCCCGAGGGGTTGGAAACTCTGGGTGTAGATGTCCTGCCCGAGCCCCGTACCGAAACGGGCCGCCTCCAGGTCGTGAACCGCCAGCGCGTTGCCGGCACACAGGGCGTGACAGTAGCCGTTCTCGATCAACCCCTGCATGGCCTTGCGGCTGTCGGAATCGAAGGCAACCGCCGGCCCCAGCACCCACACGATGTACCCCTCGTCGCGGTCATGGCGAAGCACCTTGTAGAGTTCGTCGTAGGACCTGGAAAAGGGGGTCTCCCGGGTGCCGCGGTTGCGGAAAGAGAACTTGTCCGGCATGGCGGTGGAGATGGCATGGAAGCCGTGGATGTGGATGAAGATCCCCTCCTCGCCGTTCTCGCTTCTGCCCACCACCACCGGATCCCCGGCACGCACCCTCCGTGGTTCGACCACCTCCAGCTCCCCTCCCCTCAGCAACAGCACCGAATCCATCCGGCTCTCCGGCGCCAGGAGCCAGCGCCCCTCGCCCAGGTGGACGTACTCGGGGTGGTTGGAGGTGGCGTGGAAATTGGCAGGGACCACGCCGTCGGCCGGTGCCGGTGCGACCTGGGCCACCGGGGCGTTCGCCAGTTTGGGTATCGAGAAGTCGGGGGGAGTATAGGCGGGAATAACATCATGGAGATCTGACATTGATATCTACCTCTATGGTCACCGAATAGTCGGCAACTGCCTGATTATGCTGATTGTGGCAATAATTCCGATGGCTTCTGTCAATACTTTAGCACGCACGGAAGAAGTTACAATCGATGTGCCGGTGGGACTAGGTCTGTGACAGAGAAGATCTGACAAAGGCTGGATGGGGCGATGGACCTGGCGGGATAGCGAAGAAGAGGTGATGCGTCCTTTAGGCAAACCGCCAGGTCCTTGAGAGGAACTGTCAGGCAGAAGGCATCAGGGGAAACTGCAGCGACGCCCTTTGAGCCGCTTGGAGATGATGGCTGTGAGCTTGTCGATTTTGGCGACGTTGGAAACTTCCTTACCGGTGGCCAAAGGAGCCGCCTTCTCAGCCCCCCTGATCTCTCCGCACATCAGGCAGACCGTTTTCCGCAGGTTCACCTTCTGCAGAGACAGCGGCTTCTTGGCATTTGTTTTGTCGGCAGGAGGTGATACCAGGGCTCCATTGAGTGGATATTCGGGATTGAGGGAGTAGGTATGGTCGTTGAGTTTGCTGGCGACACAGGGGAGGATCGACAGTTCCACCAGATACCTTTGCGCCGTCCTGATGCTGACATTAAGTTCCTGGGCGACTGCCTTCGAGTCAATGGTCTTGCGTTCGTTGAGCAGTTGCAGAAGCTTCAAAGCCACGTCGAGCTTGTTCATGCCATCTACCTCCTGCTTATGATTATCTGCCTATGATTACGTTCCATTCACCTATCGTTTTTCATTTGCATTCTGTTTTCTTTTCTAGCATACCACTTTCATGACAGATGGCTCGCCTGTGACCGTCTTTTTGCGTTTTTTTTCCAGCCGCTGACGGCGTCATCCTCGATGCCGTCGAAAAAGTTAAAGAATAAAAGGAACTTTCTCAAAAAAAACGGAACTGATACGACAGTAATTGACGTATTCATGTGATAAATATCAGTCATTTCGCCTCAGGATAGCACCTCTACCGCTACAGCCACCTCTGGAGGCCACATGACCGCCGGTCACCCTAAGTTTTCCTCCCAACAACACAAGCACCCATTTTTCATCGGCGGCTTTCTCATCGTTTTCGCCTTTGTGACCGACGCTGTGGTCGACTCCATCACGGAAGGAGAGGATCTCTTCGCCCAGTTCCTTTCTCCCCCCCGGCTTTTCCTGCTGTTTTTCCTGCTGGTCTGCTCATTTTTCCTGTTCCGGATGATAGCGAGGCAGAACCTTCTGAAAAAGACCTACGACCTTCATCGGGCCGCCATGGAATCAAGCATCGACGGCATCGCGATTTTCAACGCCGACCACCGGCTGGTCTACTCCAACACTGCCCATACGCGGCTGTACGGCTGCGACGACGCCGGTGAACTGACCGGCAAGAGCTGGCGTGATTTCTACAGCGAGGACCAACTCGGGCGCTTCTACGAAGAGGTGAGCCCGACCCTGCTCGAAAAAGGGGAGTGGCGGGGCACAACCATCGGCACCAGAAAGGATGGCAGCAGATTCCCGCAGGACGTTTCCCTGACCAGCCTCGAGAACGGCGGGATGATCAGGATCGTGAGGGACGTGACCGAAAAGAAACGTTACCAGCAGGAACTGGAGCGCAGGGCACAAGAATTGACCGCCACCAACTCCGATCTGAGGACCTTCAGCTACTCTCTTTCTCACGACATGCGCGGCCACATCGCCCGCATTTCGTCCGCGGCGCAGATCCTCGACGACATGTACGCCCAGGCTTTGGACGAAAACGGCAAATTCCTGGTCCACAGCATCAACAACTCCGCAGAGGAAATGGAAGAACTTATCGAATCTATCGAAGTTCTGTCCAGCATATCCCGTAGCAGTATCCTCATCGAGGAGGTGGACCTCTCGGGCATGGTGTCCGCAATTGTCGCTGAGATGAAGCTGGGGGAGCCCACCCGGGAGGTGGACTTCGTCATCGCACCCGACGTCTCAGCCAACTGCGACGCCAAACTCGCCCGGGTCGCGCTCGACAACCTGCTGGGGAATGCCTGGAAGTACACCGGCTTGACCTCTTCCGCCCGGATCGAGTTCGGGACCGAAGAGGCGGACGGCAGGCAGCTGCTGTTCATAAAGGACAACGGCCTCGGCTTCCACATGGAAGATGCCGCAAAGCTTTTCGAACCGTTCCAGCGCCTGCCAAACGCAAAGTCATTCCCCGGCACCGGCATCGGCCTGGCGACGGTACGTCGCGTCATCCAGATGCACAACGGTGAATTGCTCGGCTTCGGGGAACCGGGCAAAGGCGCTACCTTCTATTTCAGCTT
>NZ_DATFBA010000241.1:0-3816 GCF_035254065.1 Geomonas sp. | reverse complement strand
CCCTGTTCGGGGGCGCCAAGGGGACAGGCACCTTCGGAGCCAGTCCCCATCCGTGCGGTTTACTCGGTAACCGCCCGGATGGATGCCTCAATGCCGTCCATCAGCAAGGCCAGCTCATTCAGGGAAATTGCCAGCGGCGGGAAGATGACGATGATGTTGCCCAGCGGACGCAGGAACAGCCCGTGCTTGCGGGCCTCCAGGCAGACCCGTACCCCGACCCGCTCTTCCCAATGGTAGGGCTGCCGCGTCTCTTTGTCGACCACCAGTTCGATGCCGCCGATCATCCCTTCTTGCCTCACGTCGCCGACGTGCGGCAGGCCGGCAAGCTTTTGCAGCCGCTCCTTCAAATAGGCGATCTTCGGTACCAGCGCTTCCAGCAGCTTATCACTTTCGAAGAGGTCGAGGCTTGCCAAGGCGGCGGCGCAGGCGATCGGGTTCCCGGTGAAGGTGTGGCCGTGGAAGAAGGTCTTCAATTCGGCATAGGAGCCGATAAAGGCGTCGTAGACCTTCCTGGTGGTGAGAGTAGCGGCCAGCGGCAGGTACCCCGCCGAGATCCCCTTGGAAAGAGCCATGATGTCAGGAGTGATCGCCGCTTTCCCGCAGGCGAACATGGCCCCGGTACGCCCGAAGCCGACGGCCACCTCGTCGGCGATCATCAGCACGTCGAACCGGTCGCACAACTCCCGCACACGCTTGAGGAATCCCTCGGGGTGAACGATCATGCCACCGGCACCCTGCACGGCCGGTTCAATGACCAACCCCGCCAGTTCGTGGGCATGCTGCTCCATGAGCCGCTCCAACTCCTTCAGGCAGAGCATGCCGCAGCGTGTGCAGTCCCGATCTTCGGTGAGGGTGCATCGGTAGCAGTAGGGGGAGGGCGCTTTGATGGTGGGGAAGAGAAGGGGGGCGTACACCTCGTGATAGATGTCGATGCCGCCCACGCTCATGGAGCCGACGGTGTCGCCGTGATAGGCGTTAGTGAAGGATATGAACTTGGTCTTCTCGGGATGGCCGGTCTGGTTCTGGTACTGGAAGGCCATCTTCACGCCGATCTCGACGGCGGTGGAGCCGTTGTCGGAGTAGAAGACCTTGCAAAGAGCCGGCGGCGCGATGTCCACTAGTCGCTTGGCGAGCAGCGCGGCGCGGTCGTTGGTGAGCCCCAGCAGGGTGGAGTGCTCCAGGCGGTCCACCTGCTCCTTGATGGCCTCGTTTATCTCGCGGCGGCAATGGCCGTGCACGTTGGTCCAGATGGCGGCCACGCCGTCCAGGTAGCGGTTCCCCTCCGAGTCGATGATGTAGGAGCCTTCGCCGCGGGTGATGACGAGGTTTTCCGCCCCCTCCCATTCGCTCATCTGGGTGAACGGGTGCCAGAGATAATCGCTGTCGTACTTCCTGAGCGTTTTGGTGTCAAGCTCTTCCACAATGGACTCCTTAATCGAACATCTCCCGCAGCATGATGGCAGTTGCCGGGTCCTTCTCCAGGGCAGCTGCCACCCCTTCCACGACGGCTCTCTCGTCGTCACCCTTGATGTCAGGGAAGACACCAAGAAGCAGCGATCCGGACAGCGAAGAGATCATGTGCGGTGCATATTCCTCAGCCTGATCCGGATGCTCCGGGTACCGGTTGACTATCACCCCTTTGACATTGAGCCCCAGGGTGCGCGCGCAGAAGGTGGTGAGCAGTGAATGGTTGACGGTGCCCAGGTTGGGCCTGGCCACCACGGCGACCGGCAGAGCGAGCTGCAAGGCGAGATCGGCCATCAGCAGGCCGCCCGCGAGGGGGACCATCAGCCCCCCGGCTCCCTCGACGATGACGTAGTCGAATTTCTCGGCCAGCCGCTTGTAACAATCGGCGATTACCTGGAAGTCTATCCTTACCCCATCCAGTGAAGCGGAGACCGAGGGCGCCAGCGGGGCCTTGAGCCGATAGGGGGCCGAGTCAGGCGTGACGGTGGTGCCGGCGCCGAAAGCCAACAGCTCGGCGTCCTCCGAAACCAACTGGCCGTCACGTTCGATGCAGCCGCTGGTTACCGGCTTCATCACGCCCACCGAAAGTCCCCTGTTCTTGAGCAGCCTGGCGATGACAGCGGCGGCGATGGTCTTGCCGACTCCCGTGTCTGTCCCGGTTATGAAGATTCCTTTGCAAGACATTCCATTACCTCATAAGAAAGGGGCTAGTGAGCGCACATCACCGTGGTCAGCCCCAGGTCGGAGAACATCTTCAGGTCAACGTTGATGTTGCGCCCCAGCGTGGTGAGATAGTTGCCGATCATGGTCCCGTTGGCTCCGGCGAAGAAGATCCAGGACTGCAGGTCGCGCAGGTTTTTCTCCCTGCCGCCGCAGACGGTGATCCGCTTGCCCGGCAGGATGAAGCGGTAAAGGGCGATGGTCTTCAGGCATTCCTGCGCCGTGATGTGGGAAGCCCCTTCCAGCTTGGTTCCCTCGATCGGGTTTAGGAAGTTGATCGGCACCGAGTCGACGTCCAGTTCCTTGAGCTTGAAGGCCATCTCGATCCTCTGAGCCGGGCTTTCGCCGAGGCCGAAGATGCCGCCCGAGCAGACTTTGACGCCGGCTTTTTTCACCGCCCGCACCGTATTGACGTCATCCTCATAAGGATGGGTGGTGCAGATGTTGGGGAAGAAGCTTTCCGCCGTCTCCAGGTTGTGGTGGTAGGTGTCCATCCCGGCTTCTTTGAGCTTGAGGGCGGTCTCCTCGTCGATGATGCCGAGCGAGCAGGAGGGGAGGATGGAGGTCTCCTTCCTGATCTTGCGCAGCGCCGCCAGGATGCTGTCTAACTCTTTTCCCCGCACGGTAGTGCCGCTGGTGATAATGCCGAAACAGGCGGAACCGCTCTCTTCGGCAGCGCGGGCGGACTCCAGCATGCGCTCTTCCTCGACCAGGCCGTAGACCGGGGCGTCCGTCTTGTGATGAGCCGACTGGGCGCAAAAGGCGCAATCCTCGGAGCAGCGTCCCGATTTGGCGTTGATGATGGAGCAGAGGTGCACCTCGTTACCGACGAACTGCTCCTTGATCTTCGAAGCGCCGCGGAAGAGATCGAAAACGGCGGAACCTTCAGCTTCCGAGAGGCGCAGGGCCTCTTCGGGAGTAGGGGCTCCCCCAGCTAAAACCTTGTCGACAATACCTTTGATTAATTTTTCCATGACTTCCTCCCACGCGTCATTTAACACGCCGGCCGACCATTGTCAACCTTATCGAAGCAGGTGGTTGACAAGGAGGGTAAATAGAGACAAGGAACGGCACGGAACGAAGGACGGGAGGTCCCGCAACTGTGTTTCCCTCGCCCCTTCAGGGGAGAGGATGGCCGCAGGCCGGGTGAGGGCGCCTCATCGCCAGGAAAGGCCCCGCCCTCACCCCAGCCCTCTCCCCCAAGGGGGTGAGGGGGAGTAAAAATACGTTGAAGCGAAGAAGATTGAGACAACAGTGATGAACAGGGAGGACTGCCGGCGGGGGCGGAAATTGCTAGAGGTTAAAGTTCTTCCTGCGTGAATGCCACTACCTCGTCGATGCTTTCCTTGTCGAGCAACACCATCACCAGCCGATCGAGGCCAAGTGCGATGCCGGCCGATTCGGGTAGGGTCGCCAGCGCGGCGAGGAACTTCTCCGCCACGGGGTAGGCTGCCTTTCCCATCGATGCGCGTTCTAACGTCTCTGCTTCGAACCTCTTTCGCTGCTCGACCGGGTCGGTCAGCTCCGAGAAGGCGTTGGCGATCTCGAGCCCCCCGATGTAGAGCTCGAAGCGCTCCGCGACGGTCGGATCATCCTTCTTAAGCCGGGCTAGCGCCCCGCAGCAGGCGG
>NZ_DATFBA010000240.1:0-3031 GCF_035254065.1 Geomonas sp. | reverse complement strand
GTGGGCCTCGCCCAAGACAGGATGAACGGCGCCTTGGATATGATCCGCAGCCTGCCGGGCAACCGCGGCAAGGAGGTCCTGCGCAAGGTGGTTGAGCTCTACCTCACCAGCACCCCCGCGCTGTTGCAGACCATGCGGGAGGCGGAGTCCGGGGGGGACGCGGAGAAGCTCAAAGCGGCCGCCCACAGCTTCAAGTCGAGCAGCGCGAACCTCGGCGCCATGAAGCTGGCCGGGGTCTGCAAGGAGCTGGAGGCGCTGGGCCGCACCGGCTCCACGGAAGGGGCACTGCCGCTGCTCATGCAGGTTGAGCAAGAGTATCAGGTGGTCCGGGACGCCCTGCAGGGAGGGAATCTATGCTGACCAGGAAGTCCAAGAGGGCGACCCCCTTGGTCATGATCATCGACGACGATGAGGCAGTCAGGCTGCTGGCGCGGGAGACCCTGGAGAACTCCGGCTACGCGGTCTGGGATACCGACTCGGGGGAGCTCGCGCTCTCGGTCTTCCAGGATCGGGGCCCGGACCTGGTGCTGTTGGACGTAATGATGCCGGGGCTCGACGGCTTCTCGGTCTGCAGCGCGATCCGGCAGACCGGCGTAGGCCGCGATACCCCGGTGCTGATGATGACCGGGCTGGACGATCTCGACTCCATCGATTGCGCCTACGAGGCCGGCGCGACCGACTTCATCACCAAGCCGATCAACTGGCACATCCTCCCCTACCGGGTAAGTTACATGCTCCGCGCCAGCGGCACCCTCGAGCAACTCAGGGAAAGCCGTGAGGGGCTCGCCCACGCCCAGAGCCTCGCCCACATAGGCTCCTGGGAATGGGACCTCGCCACCGGAGACATCCACTGCTCGGAGGAGGTCTACAACATCTGCTGCCTGGACGGCGAAAAGGGGGGCAACCCGATCCTCGACCCGGTGCACCAGCTGGACCGCGGCTTCGTGGAGAGCTCCATCGGCGAGGCCATCGCCAACCGCGCCCCCTTGAGCTTCGATTACCGGATCCTGCTGGCGGACTCGGTCGAGCGCACCCTGCACGCGGAACTGGTCACCGTGCTGGACCAGGACGGCTCCCCCGTCTGCCTGACCGGCACCATCCAGGACATCACCGAGCGCAAGAGGGCGGAGGAACAGATTCGGCTCTTGGCCTACTACGACGCCCTGACCGGGCTTCCCAACCGCCGCTTTTTCATGCAGCAGCTGGAGCAGGCGCTCTCCTACGCCAACCGCAACGACCGCATGCTGGCGGTGCTCTTCCTGGACCTCGACCGCTTCAAGCTGGTGAACGACACCCTGGGACACGGGGTAGGGGACCGGCTGCTGCAGGACGTGGCGGACCGACTGCTGCGCTGCGTCCGCAAGAACGACTGCCTGGCCCGGGCGGAGGAGGACGGTCCCACCTCGCTGGTGTCGAGGCTGGGGGGCGACGAG
Organism: Geomonas sp.; assembly: GCF_035254065.1. GTDB lineage: Bacteria > Desulfobacterota > Desulfuromonadia > Geobacterales > Geobacteraceae > Geomonas. The sequence goes on along the minus strand of NZ_DATFBA010000240.1, from coordinate 1,598 downwards.
TTCACCATCATGCTCTGCGACATCGAACACTTCCAGGACGTGGCCAAGGTGGCTCGCCGCATCCTGGAGGCGGTCTCGCACCCCTACTCGCTGGAGGGGCAGGAGGTCTTCGTCTCCACCAGCATCGGCATCAGCCTCTACCCCTACGACGCCGTGACCGCCAGCGACCTGATCAGAAACGCCGACGGCGCCATGTACCACGCCAAGGAGCAGGGGAGAAACGGCTACCAGATCTACGACGAGTCCATGAACGCCAAGGCCCTGGAGCGGATCATCCTGGAAAGCCAGCTGCACAAGGCCTTGAAGGACGAGGAGTTCACCATCTTCTACCAGCCCCAGGTCTCCAGCGATACCGGCAAGGTGGTCGGCCTGGAGGCGCTGGTGCGCTGGAACTCCAAGGAGCTGGGGATGGTGGAGCCGGGGCGTTTCCTGCCGCTGGCCGAGGAGGTCGGCCTCATCATCCAGATCGACCAGTGGGTGATGCGCAAGGCCTGCCGTCAGCTGAAGAGCTGGCTGGACGAAGGGCTCCCTCCGGTCACCCTGGCGGTCAACATCTCGGGCCAGCATTTCATGAAGAACGAGCTGCTGGAGCACGTCACCGCCATCCTGGCGGAGACCGGCCTGAACCCGGCACTCTTGGAGCTGGAGCTTACCGAGGGTGTGCTGATGGCCCACACCGAGAAGACGGTGATGACCCTCAAGGCGCTGAAGGGGATGGGGGTGAGGCTCGCCATCGACGACTTCGGCACCGGGTTTTCCTCACTTTCCTATCTCAAGCGCTTCCCGCTGGACGTCTTGAAGATCGACCGCACCTTCATCAACGACATCACCACCGACCCCGACGACGCCGCCATCACCCTGGCCACCATCGAGATGGCGCATACCCTGAAGCTGCAGGTGATCGCCGAGGGGGTGGAGACCCCGGCCCAGCTGGAGTTCCTGGTCAAGCACCGCTGCGAGCTCTACCAGGGGTACCTGTTCAGCCGGCCGGTGCCTCCCCAGGAGATCCCCGGCTTCTTCGCCCGTAGCGCCCCCTTCCCGAAGGCGGGGGGAGAGCCCCAGCAGGGGTGCAGCTTCCTCCCCCCCTGCCATTGAAGTGGCTGCCACGCCGCCAGCACTCTGGTCCCCCACCGCTCCCGGTCCCATCTCCTGCTCCCGTATCCCCGGAAACCGCCATGCCTAATTTGGCGGCGTCTTGCATGAATAATGTGCAAGGGGCCACCCTTCCTGCCACCCCTTGCCCGCGCAACTGTCCGAACTTTCGATAAAATAAAAGCTGGCACGCCAGCTGCAGTATGATGGGCACTAACGCGCCAGCGGCGACAGGAGGCAAGCAATGAAGCTCATCGAGGCAATAATCAAACCGTTTAAGCTCGACGAAGTCAAGGATGCCCTCAATGAGATCGGCATCGAGGGGATCACGGTCAGCGAGGTCAAAGGGTTCGGGCGGCAGAAGGGCCACACCGAGCTCTACCGCGGCGCCGAGTACCGCGTGGAGTTCCTGCCCAAGGTGAAGCTCGAGATCCTGGTGGACGACGCCAAGTCCGCGGCGGTCGTCGACGCGATCATCGAGGCGGCGCGAACGGGTCGGATCGGCG
>NZ_DATFBA010000239.1:0-6073 GCF_035254065.1 Geomonas sp. | reverse complement strand
GGTGGCGATGGTGGAGACGGTGATCACCATGCAGAGGCCGCCCGGCAGCGAGGAGACGAAGAAGTGCAGCCACTGGAAAGAGGAGGAGTACCAAAGCGGGTGTACCTTGCCCGGTGCGTAGGTGAAGAGCGCGCCCAAGGCCCCCTGGTGCAGGGTGGACAGGATGATGCCGGCCACGGTCAGGCCGAGGGTGATCTTGCGCACGGCGGCCTTGCCGGCCGGCAGCCCGATCCACTCGAAGAAGCCCTGGGAGACCTCCAGGATCTGCACGGAGAGGTAGGTGGAGACGTGCCAGGCGACCAGGAAGAGGACGGCGGCCGGGCCGAAGGAGACCACCATCGGATACGGCAGGCGCCAGGGCTGCCCCAGGTCGACCAAAAGGTACATGACGGCGAAGAAGTAGCCCAACAGGCCGTTCAGCAGCGCCAGCCGCTCGATCGGCTCCAGGTCGTGCCGCCCGAAGATCTCGCAGGCGGTTCCCAGCTGGAAGCCGGAGGAGGAGAGGGGCACCATGCCGAACAGGCCGAAGCCCAGCCACAGCCCCCAGGGATAGTCGTAGGAGCCGCTGCATCCCCAGGCCAGGCCGAAGAAGAAGCGGCCGATGATGGTCGGGATGCCGATGGCGAAGATCACCGCCAAAAGCCAGTTGAAGGGGTTACGGATCGCCTGTGCGAGATACTGCTGCAGGGAAAGCCCCAGGAGCAGCTTGTTCATGATGGTGCGCTTCTCGCCGTTCTCGTGGTAGGGCGAATCCATCGCGGTCGCAAATCCTTGTTGGATGAATTTTTTCATGGTTAGTGGTCCTCCTCCCTGGTTTCAGTATCATGCCCGTGTCCGTCTTGCCCCCCCTTGGAGAGCAGGTGGATCCCCGAGAAGAGCGCCGGCCAGATGGAGAGCACCATCGGGACCATGCCGAGGAAGTCCTTGACGTTGGAGATGATCGGGTCATTGGAGAGCGTGGTGTCGAAGCCGATCTTGTCGAACGAGGTCCGGGAGAGGTAGAGCCAGCTGGTGCCCCCCACTTCCTTCTCGCCGTAGACGTGGTCGTAATAGCGCTCGGGGTTCATGCGGATCCGCTCGTGCGCAAGCTTGATGAGATCGGCGCGGTGCCCGAAGGTGAGCGCCTCCTGGGGGCAGATCTCCACGCAGGCGGGGGGCTTGCCGACCTTCAGCCTGGTGTCGTAGCAGAGGATGCATTTCTTCACCACCGGGTTGGTCACGCTCTCGTAGCTGTAACCCGGCACGTTGAAGGGGCAGGCGATCATGCAGTTGCGGCAGCCGACGCAGACCTTGGAGTTGTAGATGACCGCCCCTTCCTTGGTCTTCGTGTAGGCGTTCACGAAGCAGGAGGTGAGGCAGGCCGGCTCGTTGCAGTGGTTGCACTGCACCTTGCGGTAGACCGGGCCGCCGGCGGACTTCTTCTCGTACTCGTTCACCACGGTGTAGGCCGTGGAGGTAGGCCGCCTGGGCTCTTCGAAGACCGACTTGTCGTCGAACGAGCACTGGGGTGCGGGGAGCTGCTGCTCCTTGTTGCAGGCCGCCTCGCAGCTGCGGCAGCCGACGCAGCGAGTGGTGTCGACCAGCACGCCCATCGATTCCGGGTAGCCCTCGAACGAGCCGCTCGCCCATCCTTTATTGGTCTTGCCGAGCGTGATGGTTGCTCCGCCAATAATGCAAGCTTTCAGGAAATTTCTACGTTTCATCGCGGTTCTCCTTCGATTCGTGATGGACTTGTGGTCGTTGGTTGCGATGGATCGCTATTCCGCCTTGGCGTGGCCTGCCTTGCCTTTCTTGTCGGCATCGTAGAAGGCGTTCCCCGACGCGGTGCGGGGATGGCAGTCCTGGCAGCCGGTGGGCCCGGCACCCTTCTTCTCGTGGCAGCCCAGGCAGTTTTCGTGCATGGCTCCCTTGATCCCCATCACGTCCAGGTGGAAGCGCTGCTTGTTCTCGCTCTTCGCGGCCAGCGATTCCGGCGAGAAGGGCTTGGCCGAGTGGCACCCCTTGCAGGAGACCACCTTGGTCGGGCTCGAGTTGGAGTGGCACTTGGCGCAGTTGGGGTCGGTGACCAGCGTGCCGGTGGTGTGGTGGTGGCAGTCCGAGCACTCCTTGATGATCTGGATGTGCTTTGCGTGGTCAAAGCTGAACGGTTTGTACAGCTTTCCATTCTGGTTGAGGGTGATGACGTCCGGGGCCGAGAGACAGGAGGCTGTCATCGGGAGGGACGCCGAGATCGACAGTACTAACGCGCCGAGTATCAAAGGTTTGTAAGAGGGCATGTCTCTCTCCTGCAGGAGCGGGGAGCCTGTCGGGCCCGACCCTGGTAGTGTAGTGGTGTTGCCGTGACGTCAGTGCGACTGGCTGTTCTCATCCTGCTCCCGCTTATGCAGGTAGCGGTAGAACATCGGGAAGCCGATGAAGAAGGCGATGCAGATGAGGTACTCGACCCCTTTGATGTACTGGTAGAAGTCCACCAGCGTGAAGACTTCCCGTATCTGTCCGAATTGCTCGAGCATGGCATGCTCCTTTTAAATTGGGATGTTGGCCCCGGGAAGGGGCGGGCGGCCGCCAGGGCCGCCCCCTGCCTTGGTCGTCAGTTGTTCCTGACGCGCGACTTCTCCTGCTCCTTGCTGACGCCCTTCAGCATCCCGTACAGGGTCATCATGGCCGGGATCAGCTGGACCACCAGCACCAGGGCGCAGAAGCCCAGGAACACGAAGATGCCGATCTTGCTGATGAAGACCTTGTTGGTGGACGCCGCATGGGCGTTGGCCGTTGCCAGCATGGTGATGAGTGCCGCGTTGATTGCCGTCGCCAGTTGCCTCATGTTCGTTTTCATGACCTTCCTCCTTTGACTGTTGGGTGACGCTGTCATTTCGATGGCCGGGGCGCCGGGCGCCTTCCCGCCGTTTTCTAAGTCGGCTGCAGTCGGACACTTTCGAATGCGCACTGTACCGCCTGGCGGATCTCCTCGCGGTCCTCGGCATTGACCGGTTTGAGGGCGTGGTAGAAGATCCCCTCGCTTCTGAGTTTCCTGATCAGCGGCATCGAGGTGTCCGCCGCCACCAGGATGATGGTGAGTTTGCGGTTGCACTGCTTTAAGAGCGGGATCAGCTCGGCGGCGGTCAGCTCGTCGAACTTGGTCCCCAGCAGTACCACCTGGGCCGTCTTCTTGAGGATGCCGGAGAGGGCGCTTTCCACCGAGTTGGTGACGATGACGTTGTAGCCGAACTCGATAAACATGGAGGCCATCTGTTTCCGGCAGTCCATATCTTCATCCACGATGAGCAGTCCTTGCATAGCTTTGCCCTCATACGAGTTAACCTTTGCCTTGCCCGGCCCGTTGCCGTGATAGCTGAACTCTCTTTACGCGGGCCGAAGCGGGAAAGCTCCGGTTGTGACTTCACCGATGTTCTGGCCTGACTGCAACTGGTACCTCGCTTGCCGGCGTCACTTGCCCGCCGTCGCCTTCTCGGACTCGGCCGCCCCCGTGGAAAAGAGACCCTTCAACATGCCGCAGAACAGGGCCATGCCGGGGAGCAGTTGGAACAGGACGATGAGGGCGCCAAAGGCGATGAAGAAGGTGGTCAAAAGTCCCATCCCTTCGGGATGCGCTCCTCCTGCGGATGCCATAGCCTGGGTGCCGGTGATCACCAGTGACAGTAGCGTTGCGGTTATGACTTTCATGGCATTCTCCTTTCCTTCAGCAGGCTGCTTTCGCCCGATGGCAGGTTTTGATCGTTTGCAAATGCTAATAGCATGGAGCGTGCCACGATGATCATTATCTGTAAGGTGCTGAAAAACCTTGCTGATTTTGCCGTGGTGTTCTGCCCGTGTTGGTTCCCGGCTCCCCCGCTGTATATGCCGTCTATACATGCCGAAGGTGCGGCGCAGCCGTTAAAGGCGCATTTTGACTGGATTTACGGGAATCACTGGGCGCCGGGGGGGTGTATGGAGAGTACATACACCTGCACAGAAGGGCTGGAAAGGGAGGCGGTATGGGGTGGCAAGTTGCCGATAAGACGGGTTTATTACTGTCTAAAGCAGCGCGTCCAGACTCAGAAGATCACCCGCTGACTGTATGGGTGAGGCAGGTCTCATGACTTTCTATTGACAATTTTCTCGATGTAAGAGATGATTGATTTAATATGACTTAACTCTGCCTCGGCCTCTGGCTGAGGGGAGCCCCAGTGAGAGTCGTGGCCGAACGTGATTCAATGGAATTCAATTGGATAGCTCAACATGGTGGGTCTATGAACATTCTAGTTGTTGATGACGAAGCTGTAATCAGGGAGGGCCTTACCCGCATACTGGAAGCAGACTCCTTCGATGTGGAGACGGCCAAGAACGGTCACGCGGCAATCGAGCTTTTACAGCAGAAGGAATTCTCCCTCATCATCACCGACCTCAAGATGCCGGGCATGAGCGGCTTTGAGGTGTTAAACGCCGTGAAGATCCTGCAGCCCGAGACCCCGGTCATCATGATCACCGGTTTCGCCACCGTGGAGACCGCGGTGGAGGCCATGAAGAACGGCACGGTCGACTACATCGTAAAGCCCTTCACCCCCGACCAGATCCTGGAAAAGGTGCACAAGGCGCTCTCGCAGAAGAAGAGCTCGCCGGACGACGTCTACATCGCCAAGGAGATCGACTGCCACCACGGCTTCGACCAGTTCGTGGGGGAAAGCCGGGAGATGCAGAAGGTCTACCGCCGCATCATCCAGGTATCCGCCACCGACTCCACCGTGCTGATCACCGGCGAGAGCGGCACCGGCAAGGAGCTGGCCGCCCGTGCCATCCACAAGAACAGTTCGCGCCGCGACCAGCCCTTCGTGGCGGTCGACTGCACCGCGCTCGCCGAGAACCTCCTGGAGAGCGAGCTCTTCGGCCACGTGAAGGGCTCCTTCACCGGCGCCATGCAGACCAAGATGGGCCTGTTGATGGTGGCCGACGGCGGCACCCTCTTCCTGGACGAGGTCTCCAACATCAGCCTCTCCACCCAGGCCAAGCTCCTGAGGGTCCTGCAGGAGCGCCAGGTAACCCCGATCGGCGGCACCCAGCCGGTCTCCTTCAACATCCACCTGGTGGCCGCCACCAACAAGAACCTGAAGACCATGATCTCCGAAGGGAAGTTCCGCGAGGACCTCTACTTCCGCCTGAACATCATCCCGCTCGACCTCCCGCCGCTCCGTGAGCGCAAGGGGGACATCCCGCTCCTGATCCGGCACTTCTTCAACAAGTTCACCCAGGAGGTCGGCAAGGACCTGAAGGGGTTCGCCCCGGACGCCATGGAGTTCCTGGAGAACTACTCCTATCCCGGCAACGTGAGGGAGCTGGTGAACACCATCGAGCGCGCGGTGGTGCTCGCCGAGGGGAGCGTCATCCAGAAGGAGAACCTGGAGCTTGCCGAGGCCTGCGCGGACGCGCCGGCCGGCTTCGAGGGGTACGTGCCGACCACTGCCGAGGACCTCAAGGAGATGAAGCGGCAGATCCGGGACCGCTCGGTGGAGAGCGTGGAGAAGGCCTTCGTGATGAACGCCTTGAGGCGCAGCAACTGGAACATCTCCCGGGCGGCCGAGGAAACCGGCATGCTGCGTCCCAACTTCCAGACCATGCTCAAGCGCCTCGGCATCTCGGTGAAGGACTACTTCGAGAAGGGGACCAGCTGATCCCTTTCGTGTTATTGCCGCCTGTTCCTTCTGAAGCCGGCTTGGCTTGTTCACCCCTCCAACCCTCCTCCCTGCCAGACAGCTCCTCCTCCCGAAAGGGGGGAGACTGGGAGGGGGGAGCCATGCCCGCGCTGCCAGCGCCGTTCCCCCTCCCCAGCCCTCCCCCTCCGGGAGAGGGAGCTGTCGGTACTACAAGGTACATAATGCAAAGCAGGCGGGGGGCACTGTCTTTTTTGCGCGATGCCTAAGTCGTTACTTAGTATTCTTCCTCCCTAATCACCCTACAAACCTCCAATCAAGCCTCCTGCGTTGCTCACAGTAATACTCGTCACTTTGAATAATTAATCCCTTTGCAATGGTATACACAATCGCAACGTCTTCATTATTGTATGAAAAGATTAATATGA
>NZ_DATFBA010000238.1:0-9484 GCF_035254065.1 Geomonas sp. | reverse complement strand
GGCCGGCGAGCACGCGGGGAGCTATCCGATCACCCAGGGGACCCTCGCCGCGGGGACTAACTACACCATCGCCTTCACGGGCGCCAACCTGACCATCACCAAGGGGCAGCTGGCGGTCACCGCTTCCTCGGCATCCAAGGTGTACGGCGCAGCGCTGCCTGTCTTTGCCTATACCATCGCCGGCTACGTCAATGGCGACACTCAGGCTATCCTGACCGGCTCTCCCAGCATAACGACGATCGCCACTGCAGCGAGCGGCGCGGGGAGCTACCCGATCACCATCAGCCCGGGGACCCTTTCCACCGCTGACTACACCTTTGTCTTCACCGACGCCACGCTGACCGTCACCCCGGCCACCCTGACCGTTACGGCCAACGCTCAGAGCAAGGTGTACGGCAGCGCAGACCCTGCACTCACCTACAGCCAGTCTGGTCTGGTGAATGGCGACACCGCTGCGGTGATCACCGGGGCTCTGGCGCGGCAGACCGGGGAGAATGTCGGCAGCTACGGCATCCTGCAGGGAACCCTATCCGCCGGTGGCAACTACTCCATCGTCTATAGCGGGGCGAGCCTGACCATCAGCAAGGCGACCCCCGTGGTGAGCTGGAACAACCCGGCCGCCATCTTCGTCGGCACCGCGCTGGGCGCCACCCAGCTCTCGGCTTCCGCCTCCGCACCCGGCACCCTGGTCTACACCCCTGCCGCCGGAACCGTGCTGGCGGTGGGGAGCGGCCAGACCCTGTCGGTGACCTTCACCCCCAGCGACCTGGCCAACTACAACGTCCCGGGACCGAAGACCGTGAGCATCGACGTGCTGCCGGCCGGTGACCTGGACGGTAGCGGCACCGTCGGCCTCTCCGACGCTGTCTACTACCTGCAGGTCGCGCTCGGAGCGGCACCGGCGCCCGCCAGCGTGGCGACGCCGGTGATCGCCCCCATCGTGAACGGCAAGCCCCAGCCCGACCCTAGCCGCACCAAGGTGAACGTGCTCGACGTGATCGCGGTTCTGGAAAAGCTGGTCGGAAAGTGGTAAAGATGACTGCCTCAGGAAACTTGAACAAGGATGGAAATATGAAAAAGATACTTCTTGCTGGATTACTGACCGCCGTAACGCTTTCCCTCTCCGCTTGCGGAGGAGGGGGGAGCGGCGGCACTGTTACCCTTCCCGCGCCGACCACCGCGGTGCTCAAACTGAGCACCGTAGCCAAGGCGGGCCAGGCTCCCCAGGCGGCAGGGCTCGAGCTGACGGTGCTGCTCCCGGCCGGGGTCACCGTGAAGACGGTCACCGCCTCCAAGCAGACCGCATCCGGTGTGCTGAACTACTCCGGGAACGTCGCCTTCTCCAACATTACGACCCAGCTGTTCCCGCGACCGCTGTTCGGGCTTTACTCCGCATCGGCCGTGGCGTCGGGTAAAAACGCCGTGAAGATCCAGATCGCCAGCGGCAGCGCCACTTTCGGTGCGGGCGAGTTCGCCACCCTCACCTGCAACATAGGGGCAGGGACCAGCGTGACGGCGACCGACTTCCACCTGACCGGCTTCCTGGCGGGAGGGTCCGGGGGGACCGATATAACGGCCCAGTTCGACTCGCCGACCTTCACCGCCAGTTTCAAGTAGCGGGGAGGGTAGAGCCACGCTGGAAACGCTTGATTGTGCCAGGATCTTGCTGTATCCTGCGTGAAAATTTAACTTGCGGTACACGATAAGACTAAACCATCCGCGAGGGTGGGACGGAAAGCCCATTGGGTCTCACGTAGACAGCCGGGATGCCGAAGTATCTTTCTTCGGCATCCCGTTTTTTTTTGAGCGGCGCCGAAGCCTTCTACAGCTGCACACCGGGAGGCGTCATGTTTGCCCTGGACGGTTCGCTAAGCCGCATCGAAGCCGCTGAATCGGATGTACTCGACCTCTTCGTTTCCCCTCCCATCCCCGTCAACCTGACCGGCAAGCGGCTGGAGCCCCGCAGCGCACACGTCTGCGCGGTGAAGCGGGATTCCCTGGTGCAGGTCTACGCCGTACTGGCTGCCGAGCACGGCCGTAATTTCGTGTATGGGGTCCCCGGCTACGGCGACAGCGAGACCAGCTACCCTGCCACGCTCGATCAGGCCCTGCAGTTCGTCCGGGCGATGGGATTCGCCCCCGAGCGGGTGGATCTCTCCTTTTCTCCCGCCATGCGGGCCGTAGTTGTCCGCAACTACAAGATCTTCAAATTCCCGGGCCAAGGCGACCACGCCGTCGCCAACCCGCCCCGACTCGCCTTCCAACTGGCCCTTGAAGATTCCGTGACCGTCCCTTCCTTACCGGAGCAGCCTGCAGCATCCCCTGTTCCGGCCGCCTCCCCCGTTGTGCCCGCAGCTGGCGAGCCGGTTCCGTCAGCAGCCAATGTCGCTTCGCCTTCAATCCTGGATGGGGAGCGCCATGAGCTGTACTCCATCTCCGATCTCATCGTTAAATTCGCCAGTGAGATGACCACCCTGCGGGTGGAGCGGGATAGCTTGGCGGTAAAGGTGGAGGGGTTGGAAGGGGAGCTGGCGGGTGCACGAAGGGAACTGGCCCGGCTGGCGAGGGAGCGCGACGAGGCGAGGCGGGAACACCAGGAGCTGAGTGCCGCACAGGGAAGAGTGGCAGAAAGCGCCGCCGAAGCGGAAAAGGCGCTGGTCAGGGCGAAAAAGGCTGTCGTAGCTGCGCAGAAAGAAGCTGCCTGCGCGAAAGAGGAACTCGCTGGAGCCCAGAAGTGGAGATCCGAGGCAGAGGTGGCGCTGGTCAGGGCACAGGAGGACATCGTGCGCTACCAGGTGACGCTGGGCAAGGCGCAAGAAGTAGTGTCGAAGGCGCGAGAGGAAGCGGCCAAGGCGAAGGAGGAGGCCGCCAAGGCCAACGAGGTGGCCGCCAAAGCGAAGGCAGAGGCTGCAGCCGCAAAGGCAGAGGCTGCAGCCGCAAAGGCAGAGGCAGGTAACTGGAAAACCGAGGCCGCAAGTGCCAAGTCTGAAGCTGCAAGTGCCAAGTCTGAAGCTGCAAGTGCGAAGGCTGAGGCCGTGAGTGCGAAGGCTGAAGTCACAAGTGCGAAGGCTGATGCCGCGGATGCGAAGTCAGAGGCCGCACATGGGAAGGCAGAGGTCGCGAGGTTGGCGATGAAGCTTGAGACCGCCGAGCGGGCCGAGGAGCAGGTTTTGGTACCTTCTACCTTAGTCGCCGTTGAAGGCTACGCGGAAGCCGCACCGAAGAGTGAGCCGCTTATCCAGGGCACTATCGCTGCCGTTGCCCCAGTCGGCAACCAGGACATCGCGTCCTTGTCGCTTGGAGGTGAACAAGTCCTCGTCGGTGTTGCGGGCCAGGCTGACAAAGAACGGGAGCCGGCCGCGACAGCAAAGGAAAGTGTGCTCGAGCCTAAGGCACCGGAGGTGATCATGGAGCAAAGCGTGCTGGAGTCCCAGGTGCCCTCTCTGGAAATCGTGCCGGGGCCATCCGCTGTTGCCATATCGTCGTCCACGGACGTGGAAGCCGCGATCGCCATGATGACCGCACCTGTCTTAGATACTGACCCATTTGCCGGATTCTGCTCGACAGACGACCGCTTTTTCAGCGGCTCGGAGTCGAGTGGTGGATACACACCGTTCGTTCCGAGGACGGAATTGGCGGTGATCGAGTATGGCTCGCCTGATGATTTCCTGGAGCTGCAGAAGTCGTACAATGTGGCGCAAGTCGCCCTGGATGGGAAGGCCACCGAGAGCTGCGAGGGATACATCTGCTGCCTGAGAACCAACGGCCAGCTGCAGGTCTTTGCGGCACTGTACGGCTTGAAGAGCGGTAAAATCAACGTCTATGCGCCTGAATCCCAGCCCGCTGACCAGGAAGGTATGGCGGCGGCGGTGGCGGGGGGCATGCTTTTCCACGAGCAGATCGGCCTGTTGCTGGAGTCGCTCGACCTCGGATCGCCTACGCAGCGCCTGCAGGTTGTTTCCGGCTGCCCCGTGCTGAAGGCTCGCGCTGAACGCGGGGGCTCGCAGGCCGGCCCGGTGCGTGGGCAGGGGGCGCGGCTGAAAGAGGCGGTCTGAAGCGCTACCCTCCCTCGCCCCTTCAGGGTAAGGGCGCCCAAAGGGTGGGTGAGGGGAGAATTAAAAGAGGAGGGGCGAGGTTGCACGAAGCTTCCGATTGACAGCCGCGAGCCTTTGTAGGTATAAAATTCCGTATACTGTTTCGATGGGCCCAAAAACATCGTCGACACTCGAGCGTCCTTTGCGAAACGCCCCCAACAAAGTCCCCTTCGGTAAATGGCACTCTGCTGCCTGGCCCATGACCATCATGGCCGCCTGCATCTTCGTTTCCGAGGATGCGGCCATGCTCTGCATCATCCTGTTGTTCCCCCAGCTGAGTCCGCAGACGCTTTTGCTGATGGACTCGACCCTGCTGCTCCTGTTTTTCCTTCCCCTCATGTACCTGATAATCATACGGCCGATGAAGGCCCACCTGCGGGAGCAAAGGAAGTCCGAGGAGGAGATGGGGGCGCTGCTCGTGCAGTTGCGGAACCTCTCCTCGCACCTGCAGGCGGCACGGGAGGAGGAGCGCGGTCACATCGCCCGCGAGATTCACGACGAGTTGGGGCAGTCGCTGACCGCGTTGAGGATGGAGGTCGGCTGGCTGGTCCAGGGCTTATCCGCATCGTTGGTACCGAAAGGCGAGGAGATCTCCTCACGTCTTGACCACATCATCGAGCAGGTGCAGCATATCTCCACCGAGTTGCGTCCGGGCATCCTGGACGACCTCGGTCTGGCGGTGGCCGTGGAATGGCAGGCAAGCAAGTTCGCCGAGTGGTCGGGCATCGCCTGCGACAGCTTTATTCATGAGGTGGGGGAGGTCCCACCGCAGCAAGCCACTGCGCTGTTCCGCATCGTGCAGGAGGCGTTGACCAACGTGGCGCGGCACTCGCAGGCCCGGCGGGTGGTGGTGAAGCTTGCCGAAACGGAGCACGGCATACGACTGAAGGTCACCGATAACGGCAAGGGGATCGATGCCCGCGTGATGGACGCGCCGGAATCGGTGGGGCTGGCGGGGATGCGCGAAAGGGTGCTCGCCTGCGGCGGCAGACTGAAGATCCGCGGCATCGCCGGCCGGGGAACCGGCATCTGCGTCCTGATGCCGCTGGCCCGGGTGGAGAGTGATACATGATCAGGATTCTTATCGTGGACGACCACCCGGTGGTGCGTGAGGGGCTCAAGCTGATCCTCTCCAGAACGGGAACCATGGAGATCACCGGCGAAGCGGCGGACGGTGCCGAAGCGTCGGTAAAGCTCGCCAAGGAAGAGTACGATATGGTCCTGCTCGATATCGCGCTTCCCGGCAGAAACGGCATGGATGTCCTCAAGGAGATCAAAAAGCACTACCCGAAGCTTCCCGTCCTGGTCTGCAGCATGCACGGCGAGGAGGAGTACGGCCTGCGTGCGCTGAGAAGCGGCGCCTCCGGCTATCTCACCAAGAAGAGCGCGGCCAACGAGCTGGTAGCGGCGGTGCACAAGGTGCTGCAGGGAGGCAAATACATCAGTCAGACCCTGGCCGAGAAGCTCGCCGACGCGGTGGCTGGAGATGGCGGGGCTCCCCACCAGGGGCTTTCCGACCGTGAATACCAGGTGCTGTGCATGATCGCCTCCGGCATGACGGTGGGGGAGATCGCCCGCGAGATGTCGCTCAACATCAAGACGGTGAGCACCTACCGGACCAGGATCCTGATCAAGATGAACATGAAAAGCAACGCCGACCTCAACCGCTACGCAATCCGCAACAACCTCATCTGAAAAGTCCGCAACCGACTCCTCTTCCCTCTGCCAGTACTCCCTGGTCTTGCCTTTGGTTCATATCCTTTCGGTCATCTCCCTGCAGTATTTTCGTCTCACTGCTCCCTACTTCCGTCTACCCGCTCTTGTCTGTCGGTGATCCTTCCGGCATTTCCCTCTTTGTGGCGCATATTAAAAAATACATAATCGACATAGGACTTTGTCCTACAAAAAAATAAGCTGCTGGTGCGGTTGAAATTTCGAAATCATCCTATATACTTCCTTCGAAATTTTCTCCCTCTCCTTCTCAGCAAGGCCCGCTTCCGTGAGCGGAATCCGGAAGGTAGAGGGTGAACTGGCCGCTTTGAGCCGGTAAAAATCCCTGTTTCCCCCTCAATCGAAAGGGGGGAACGGCGATAAACTTTTGCTTCCTGAAGAAACGGCAAAAGTAGCCAGCCTAAGGGATACCGGTACGAGGCTTTGCCAGAGGAGCCGGTGCCTTGCAATCACGAAGCAGGTAGTGGCGGAGGCCTTTTTCACCAGAGGCCCTGTTTCCTCGACTGATCTCGGAGCGCGACGAAAGTCGCGCCCAAATGTCTGAATAAATAATCCTGAACAACACAAAAAGAAGAACGGGTGGGGTCACGTGATGAAAAAACAAACGAATGCCAAAAAGCATCCTCTGTCCCTGTTTATTTCCCTGGTCTTTTTGCTGAGCGTTTTCGTCCCCTTAACCGCACAGGCGGCCTTTACCATCAAGGTCACCGGCAACACGGTTAAAAAGGACGCGGCCTCCGGCAAAGTCATCACGACCAGCTCGGCCCCAGTCAACGACTTCAAGTGGATCGTCCAGGAGGACAACACCTGGGACGCGGTCGGCCACGTCGGGCAGTTCAACAACTACTCGAGCCTGTCGGTGACCATCCACAAGAGCCACGCCAAGGTGCTGGCCAGCGGCACCAGCGCGAACCCGGTGGTGAACCTCCCCTCGACCGGCCGCTACTTCGTCTCGGTGCTCGCCCCGAACCACTACTCCATCGGCGGCGGGCCGGTGCGACCCGGGCAGAGCGAGATCAACATCGTGGTGAACAAGTTCCCGGTGCCGCTCGCCCAGGTCACCGTGCTGGTCTTCCACGACAACTCACCGATCAACGGCGCTCCCGACCTCCCCAACGAGGTGCCCCTGGGCGGCATGAAGGTCTTCCTCTACGACCAGCTGGGGCAGCAGTCGCAGGACGCTTTCGGCAACCCGATCGGCTCCGTCTATCAGATGGACGCGGCGGGCAACCCCGTACTGGACCCGGACGGCAACGCCATCCTGGTCAGCAAGGGGCCGGGCTACGTGCTCTCCAAGGACACCATCGACGCCAACTTCAGCTACAACGCGGTGGTCCCCAACCTGGCCCCGGGCAAGTACGGCATCTGGGTGCAGCCCGCTGACGGCAAGCCGTGGATCCAGACCTCCACCATCGAGGGGACACCGGGCATCGACAACTGGGTGGTTGCCGGCGAACCGAACTACTTCACCGAGGTCGGTTTCTTCGGGGTGCACTCCTTCCTGGGCTTCGTGCTCCCCAGCGACTATCCCGACGCCCGCGCGCCGGTCTTCCGACCGCTCACCGCAGGAGAGGTGCCGGGTAACCTCACCGGCCAGGTGGTGCAGAATCGCATCAACCGTCCGCCGCTGCAGATGGGTCTCAACCCGGGCGACCCGGTCCCCAACGCCTACCTCGGCCTCTCCGACATCAACGCCGCCAACCAGGCCGTCTTCGTGATCGCCTGCCCGGGTTCGACCGCCAACGGCTCGACCTGCGACGCCAACTCGAAGTTCACCATCAAGGGGGTCCCTCCCGGCACCTACACCCTCACCATCTGGGACAAGCCGCTTGACCAGATCATCGACTTCAGGACGGTGACCATCCCGACCAACTTGGTCGCGGGCACGGGCGACACCGTGCCGGTCGAATCGTGCGCGACCACCGACCCGCTCTACCCCTTCTGCCCCAGCCCGGTCTTCCAGTGGTTCGGGCAGCTGGAAGGGTGCGTCGCCCAGCCGGGCAACGACTGCACGGCCGGCAAGCCGGGTTATCCCAACCAGCTGATGGATCTCCGCTTCCGTGACGGTTCCATCTTCCAGCAGACCACCACCAACGTGGACGGCACCTACTCGTTCAACGAGGTCTTCCCCTTCTTCAAGTACCTGGTGGCCGGGGTCGACGCCGTCTTCGGCAAGCCGCTGGGCGCCGCCGCCAAGGTGGACAAGGGGGGACCCTTCGTAGGTGCCTGGTCCCCCACCGGCAACAATACCATCCCGCTTCTGGACCAGCCGACCTTCCCGGCGGGCACCCAGACGCTCGCCAACATGCTCTACATGGACAACACCAACGTGATCAACTGGTTCAAGGCGCCCTATGCGCCGGGCGAGACCGGCTACATCGCGGGGATGGTATCCTACGCCTTCACCAGGACTCCTGGCGATCCCGCCTTCGGTGCCCAGTCGCCGTGGGAGCCGGGGATCCCGAACGTGACCATGAAGCTCTACAAGGTGACCGGCTACGACGCCAGCGGCAAACCGATCTTCGATAAGACCAAGCCGGTCAACACGGTGCTCACCGACAGCTGGGACCGCGCCGTGTTTGAGGAGAAGTCGCTGGTCGGCTGCCGGGCGGCGATGACCGCGGCGGGGATCGACATCAATGCCGGCGGCATCCCGCTCGACAAGTACATCGACTGCTCGGAGACCATGCCGATCTGGAACCAGGTGAAGCCCGGCGTCTATGATGGTGCCTACATCTTCTTCGGGGACGCCGAGGGCAAGCCCCTGCAGGCTGGCGACTACGTGGTGGAGGCGGTCGCCCCGCCGGGGTACGAGGTGATCAAGGAGGAGGACCAGAACTTCATCGTCTCCGGCCCGGTAGGAAGCGACCAAACCCCGTCGGTGCCGCAGCCGGCCGTGGTGCCCCCTCCCTGCGTGGGACCCGACCACGTGGTGCCTGCCTTCCTCACCTACGACGGGGTGACGCCGGCCCCCTTCGCCGGGCAGACCAGGCCGCTTTGCACCATGAAGCTCGCCAAGGTGCAGTCCGGCCAGAACCTGGCCATGGACTTCCGCTTCTTCACCCAGGTGGAGCTGGCCGGCCGCATGATCGGCCTGGTGACCGATGACCTGACCCTGGAGTTCAGGGCCGGCAACCCGCGCCTGGGCGACAAGCTCGGCCCCTCCTTCATGCCGGTATCGATCCAGGATTTCGCCGGCAACGAGCTGGTCAGGACCTACACCGACGAGTGGGGGCAGTACAACACCCTGGTCCCCTCGACCTTCTGGACCAACACCCCCAACCCGACCGGTGTCTCTCCGCACATGGTGGTGGTCGTGCTGAACCCGCAGTTCCTGGCCGATCCGGTCACCAAGCAGATCAACCCGGCCCGGAAGGACCCCTACTTCAAGCCCGGCTACCCGACCGCCACCTTCAACTTCGACATGTGGCCCGGCAAGATCACCTACGTAGACACCCCGATCGTGCCGATCCGCCCGGCTATCGATTCGACGCCGATCGACTGCAACTTCAACGACGGCACCCCGACCATCGCCTCGGTGAACGGCCCCTCCGGCGGCCCCTGGATCGAGACCCCCAGCACCTCCACCCTGCTCACCATCACCTCCCCGGGTGACGTGCAGGTGGCAAATCCCAACCAGCAGGTGGGCGGAACCATCA
>NZ_DATFBA010000237.1:0-5920 GCF_035254065.1 Geomonas sp. | reverse complement strand
GCTGTTGATGTCGGCGTTGTTCCCTTCGCCGCCGCGCGCGCCGTCGGCGCCGTAGGAGGTGAGGTCGTAATCGCCGTGCTCACCGGGGGAGAGGTAGACGTAGTCGTTACCCCAGGGATCTTTGGGGATGGTCTTGCTTTCCAGGTACCCTTCGGCGCGGTAGTTTGCCGGGACCTTGCCGGTGGTCGGCTTGCTGACCAGCGCCTGCAGCCCCTGCTCCGTGGCGGGGTAGCTGCCGTTGTCGAGCTTGTACATTTTTAGCCCGGTCTCGAAGTTCCTGATCTGCACCTTTGCGTCGGTTTTCTTGGCGTCGTCGCTCCTGCCGATGATCTTGGGCGCGACCACGGCGGCCAGGATGCCCAGGATGACGATGACCACCATCAGTTCGATAAGAGTGAAGCCGCGGTTTCCCTTCAACTGTTTAAACATTGCTGACCTCTCTGTGGTTGTTGTGTTACTTGACCAGTTCGTTCATCTGCATGATCGGTAAAAGTACCGCCATCACCATGAAGCCGATGGCAAGCCCCATCCCCAGGATGAGCATCGGTTCGAGGAGCGCCATCGACCTGGTCACCGAGGCGTTGAACTCGTTCTCGAAGGCCTCCCCCGCCTTGATCAGCATGCGGTCGAGCTCGCCGCTCTTCTCGCCCACCGCCGCCATGTGGGTGAGCAGCGGCGGAAAGAGCGGGCTCGATTTCAGGGCGGCCGACAGGCTCCCCCCCTGGATCAGGCTTTCGCGGGCCCCGGCCAGGAAGGTCTTGTACTCCCGGTTGACCACGGCCTCGCCGGTGATTTCCATGGACTTGATGATCGGCACTCCGCTCTGCAGGAGCAGGCCGAGCACCTTGGTGAAGCGCGAGAGCACCAGCCGTCGCCAGAGCTGCCCGAAGACCGGCAGCTGCAGCAAGAGCCGGTCCCGCTTCTTGAGGAACTCCTCATTCCGGGAGAGCTTCTTCATCCCGTACAAGAGGGCGATCGCGGCCGCGATCAGCGCCCACCACCCTTTCCTGACCAGGGTGCTGACCTTGATGAGGACGATGGTGATGAAAGGAAGGGTCGCCTTGTTCTGCTCGAAGACGGTGACGATCTTGGGGACCACCACCGCCAGAAGGACCAGCATCACCAGGGTGCCGACCACCACCATGATGGCGGGATAGACCAGGGCGGTGATCACCCGGCTGCGTACGGCAGCCTGTCCCTCCTGGAACTCGGCCAGCCGCTCCAGCACCACTTCCAGGGCGCCGCTCGCCTCGCCTGCGGCCACCATGCCGACGTAGCTCTCGGAGAAGACCGCCGGCTCGGCGGAGAGCGACTGAGCCAGTCCCTGACCTTCGGCCAGCCGGTCGCGTACCCGCCCGAGCACCCGCTTCAGCTCGCCGGCCGGCTCCTGTTCCCACAGGGTGGCGACCGCCTCGTACACCGGGACCGCGCTCCCCAGGAGCGTGGCGAGCCGCCGGGTGGCCAGCGAGAGGTCCTCGACGCTCACCCCCGTTTTCAGCCGCCATTTGCTCCCTGCCTCGGCGGCGGGGGCGATCTCCTTGGCGTACAAACCCTTCTGCTTGAGCTGTACCCGCGCATCGTTCAGGGTGGCCGCGTCGACCGTCCCCGAGACCTCGGTACCTCCGGCGTTGAAGGCGCTATAGCGAAAGGTCGGCATAGTCCTCCTGGGTTACCCTCAGGACCTCCTCGATGGTGGTGAGCCCGTGCGCCGCCTTTTCCAGGCCGTCTTCCCGCAGGGTGCGCATACCCTTGGAGATGGCGTACTCCTTGATGGCGCCGGAGGAGGCCTGCCGGATGATCATCGAGCAGATCTCCGAATCGACGGGGAGCAGTTCATAGATCCCCATGCGACCCATGGTGCCGAGGTTGAAGCACTTGTCGCAGCCGCGCCCGCGATAGAGCAGCGGCGGCAGCTCCACGCCGGGGTAGGCGCGGTCCGGCACGTAGGATTCCTTGCAGTACGGACAGATCACCCTGACCAGCCGCTGGGCCAGCACGGCGGAGAGCGAGGAGGCCACCATGAACGGCTCGATTCCCATGTCGATCAGGCGGGTGACGGCGGTGGCGGCGTCGTTGGTGTGCAGGGTGGAGAGCACCAGGTGGCCGGTGAGCGAGGCCTGCATGGCGATCTCGGCAGTCTCCGCGTCGCGGATCTCGCCGATCATCACGATGTCCGGGTCCTGCCTGAGGATGGAGCGCAGGCCGGAGGCGAAGGTGAGCTCGATCTTGGGATTCACCTGGATCTGGCCGACCCCCTTCAGCTGGTACTCGATCGGGTCCTCGACGGTGATGATGTTCTTCTCGGGCGAGTTGATCTGGTTGAGGGCCGCGTAGAGGGTGGTGGACTTGCCGCTGCCGGTGGGTCCGGTGACCAGGATGATGCCGCTGGTGCGGGCGAGCAGCCGGTTCATGTAGGCGTCGTCCCGCTCGCCGAGGCCGATCTCCTTAAGCGACAGGATGCCGCGCTGCTTGTCCAGGAGCCTCAGCACCACCCGTTCACCGAAGAAGGTGGGGATCAGGGAGACGCGGATGTCGACGTCGCGGCCGGCCACCTTGACCTTGATGCGGCCGTCCTGCGGGAGCCGCTTTTCGGCGATGTTCAGGCCGGACATGATCTTGACCCTGGAGGTGAGCGCCTCCTGGATCACCTTGGGGGGGGAGAGCATCTTGTAGAGGATGCCGTCGATCCGGAAGCGGACCTCCAGCTCCCGCTCGAACGGCTCGATGTGGATATCGCTCGCCCGCTCCTTGACCGCCTGGAAGAGGATGGAGTTCAACAGCCGGATGACCGGCGCCTCGTCGGTGAGCTCCATCAGGTCGCGCGGCTCGTTGAAGGAGGTGGCCAGGGTGGAGAGTTCCTCCCCTTCCAGTTCCTCCACCACCTCCTGGGCCGAGCCGGAGAGCTTGGAGTAGATGCGGTTGACGGCGTCCAGAAGCGCCGGGCGCGGCACCACCACGATGGATACCGGCTGGCCGAAGAGCCCCGCCATCTCGTCAACCGCCAAGAGGTTGGCCGGATCGGCGCTGGCGGCCACGATGCCGCTTTCCTCTTCGTGGAGCGGCAGGATGAGGTTGTTGCGTGCGAAGTTCAGGGGGAGCTTTCCGACCAGCCCGCTGTCCACCTTGCTGTCGTCGATCTCCGTCTGGAACGGCAGCCCCAGCCGGCTGGCGACTTCCTGTATATTGATAATTTCTGGCATAAGGTCCTGAAATCAGTTCGGGTTCTAGGTTAACGGCAAGATCTTCAGTGTACGCTATCCGCTATTTTTTCGCCACCGCCGCCCATTTTGCTGGGCACTCCCCCCTGTCCCGTGTTGTCGTTCCTTTGCATCTTGCACCTTCCCGTTTCCACTTTTCATCACTCCCCCTCGCCCCTTGAGGGAGAGGGCAGGGGTGAGGGCGGGACTTTTCGGAAGGCCGGGGCAACCCTCACCCGGCCTGCGGCCACCCTCTCCCCTAAAGGGGCGAGGGGATGACAGCTCGTCGGCGAAGCCGTGCTAGCCTGCGGCCGTTACTGCGCGTTGATCGACTGCTCAACGTTCATCGGCGCGTCGCTGGTGATCGTGTTGGTGAACACGTTCTTGCCGTTGGCCGAGGTCTCCGCCATGTCCAGCGCGTTCTTGATGATCTTGGGGGTCAGCATGATCAGCAGGTTGGTCTTCTCGCGGCTGGTGTTCTTGGTCTTGAACAGCCAGCCCAGCCCCGGGATGCTCCCCAGCAAGGGGATCTTGCTTTCGGTGACCTGGTCGATGTCCTGGATCAGCCCGCCGATCACCACGGTGTCGGTGTTCTTCACCACCACCGTGGTCTTGGCGGAACGCTTGGTGGTGCCGAGGTTCTGGTTGGTGGCGGTGCCGAAGTTCTTGACGGCGGAGATCTCCTGGTAGAGCTCCAGCTTGATGTACTCCCCCTCGCTGATCTGCGGCTTGATCTTCAGGATGATACCGGTGTCCTTCCTCTCGATGTTCTGCTGCGAAATGCCGGTGGAGGTCAGGTTGGTGCCGGACACGAAAGGCACGTTCTCCCCCACGAAGATCTCGGCCTCCTTGTTGTCGGTGGTCATGATATTGGGGGTAGAGAGGATGTTGAGCGCACCGTTGGTCTGCAGCGCCTGGAGCACCACCGGGAAGTTGGCGGCGCTCCCCAGCAGGTTCAGGTTGCTGATCGAGACGCCGGCGCCGGTCAGCGCGGTGAGGGTGCTACCGAGGCTTTGGAAGGTGTTGAACGGGTCGAAGCTCGCGGCGGTGGATACCGTACCGTTGGAGGCCCCGCCCAGGAAGCCCCACTGCACGCCGAGCGCGTTGGTCTTGTTGATGGAGACCTCGGCGATCATCGCCTGCACGAAGACCTGCCGGCTGCGGCGGTCGAGTTTCTGGATCACCTGCAAGAGGTTCTGGTAGTCGGTGGGCGAGGCCACGATGACCAGGGAGTTGGTGGACTTGTCAGGGGTGATGTTGATCTTGGAGCCCCCTTCGAAGATGCTCTGCTGGGGGGCGGCGGCCCCCGGAGCAGCCGGTGCCGCCGTGGTCGCGGTCCCTTTCACCAACCCGTCCAGCACCTTGGCCACCTCGGTGGCGTCGGCGTTTTCCAGGTAGTAGACGTTCACCTTGCTGCTGGTGGTGGGGGGGACCACGTCGAGCAGGGTCACCAGGTTCCTGACGTCGCGCTTGTCCTTCTCGGAGCCGAACACGATCAGGGCGTTCAGCCTGGCGTCCGAGATCACACTGGTGCCGCCGGCGCCGGCCGGTGCCGCGGTGCCTGCCGCAGTTGCCCCGACCTTGGCGGCGCGGCCTCCCAGCCAGTCCCTGACCACGCTGACCACGCTATCGGCCGAGGCGTTCTTCAGGAAGACCAGCTCCGGCTTCTCTCGCACCTGGTCGGTGTCCACATACTTCAGGATGGCGAGGAGCTTGTTCATGTTGAGGGCGGAGTCGACCACCAGCAGCATGTTGCCGTTGCCCAGGGCGCTGATCTGGCCGTCCTTGGAGATGAGCGGCTGCAGGGTGGTCACCGCTTCCTGTGCGGAGATGTGGGAAAGCGGGATGACGCGGGCCTGGTAAGTGTCATTCACCACCGTCCGCTCGCCGTCCGGGATCACCTTCATGGCCGACTGCTTGGCAGAGCTGGTCGGCACGATCTTCATCACCTTGCCGGCCGGCACCACCGTGAACCCCTTCAGTTCCAGGACCGAGGTGAAGACGTTGTAGGCCTCCTCGTTGGAGAGCTTGGTCGGGGAGAAGATGGAGATCTTACCCTTGACCCGGTCGTCCATGACGAAGTTCTTCCCGGTGAGGTCGCTGATGAACTTCACCATGGTCGAGATGTCCACGTCCGTGAAGTTCAGCACCACCCCCTTGGCGAAGACCAGGGTGGGAGCCGCCAACAGAAACATCAGCATAGCAAAGGTGCGCGCAAGTCGTATCTTCAATTGAAGCTCTCCTCCGGTGGGCATTTCACCGAATATCATAGTTGAAAGTGGTAGGCTGTCCGTCGCGGATCAGGTCGAGCTTGATGCGGCTTTGCCCCTTCAGGGAGGCGAAGGACTGGATCGCCTTCTCCGGGGAGTCGATCGGGAAATCGTTGATCCTCAAGAGCACGTCGCCGTTTCGGATGCCGATGGTGCCGAAGATCCCCTGCGGCTTGACCTCGGAGACCCGGAACCCTTCGACCTTGCCGTCCTTCACGCTGGGGAGCAGGCGCGCGTCGGTCATCGCCTGCCCGATGTTGTCCAGCGCCGCGTTCAGTGCGCGCTGGTCGACCACGTAATTTCCCGCGCTGGTCTGGGCGGCGAGGCCGCCGGGCTGCGCCGGCGCCGCGGCCTGGGCGGGTGCGCTGGCCGCGGCCGCCGCCGCGGTCGGTGTCAGGATCTTGACCCTGCGCCCGTTCACCAGGATCTCGGCCACGTCCTTCTTCACGGAGA
>NZ_DATFBA010000236.1:0-10459 GCF_035254065.1 Geomonas sp. | reverse complement strand
AGGCAGCGGAAGGGAGCGGCGGCGACCCCCGCGGGTCTCGCCTCTCCCCTGCCGGCGTAGCGGTCGACCAGTTGCAGGGCGCCGATCATCAGGGCGCTCACCAGCCACCAGCCGAGATAGTTGGAGAAGGGAACGCCGAAGTGGGTTCCCACCTCGCGATAGCCGTAGATCTGCCCGAGGAACCAGCGGTGCCCCTGCAGCGCCACCGGGTCGGTCACGATGTCCAGGAAGACCTGGAACAGCGAGCCCAAAAGCAGCGCGGAGAACGAGCGGCGCAGGCGACCGGTCTCCAGCAACACGAGGTTGCCGTTGCTCCACTTTACCGGCGAAAGCACCAGCAGGGCGGTGGCGTAGCTGCAGTAGCAGAGGAATACGTAGGAAAGCGAGTCGAAGAATGGCACGCCGGCTATCCACAGCTCCTTGCCGCGGGTGGCTTCGATGTAGTAGTACCAGCCATAGGGAAAGCCGTTGTTGATGGAGGAGTACTCGGAGGCGAAGGCGATCAGGTAGCCGAAAATGGTGAACCAGATGGTCTTGCGCCACCCCAGGTGCAGCACCGCCGCCACCAGGTAACTTGCAAAAAAAGCGAACACGTAGGGACGCATGGTGACCGTCCCTACCGCGATGTCGATCATGTTGGTCATGCAGACAACCTATCAAACAGGAATTTCACTCCCCCCCTTGTTAAAGGGGGGACAGGGGGATTTGCCTTTTGGGGTAGTCCCTGCAATCGCCGGCTCCCCTCACCCCAACCCTCTCCGAGAGGGCGAGGGAGAGTTGGCGGAAGATGGTGTAAGCTCCTGGATGCGACACGCTCAGGGCGCCTATTACGCTAGAAGAGCGTCCCCACGATGGAGCCGATGACCGAGATCGGGCCGGTGTCGCCAAGGCCTTCCATTGCGCGCTCCGCCTTCTTCAGGGTGGCGGTGGTGTCGCGATAGAGCTGGTCCTCGTTCACCAGTCGACCGATGGTCCCCTGGCCGGAATTGATCTTCTGGCTGATCTCCTTGATGTTCTTGGTGGTGTCACGCAGGTCGGTGTAGAGCGTATCATCCTGCACCAGCTTGCCCAGGGTACCTTCGCCGCGGTTGATCTTGGCCGCGATCTCCTTCGTGTCATGCAGAGTGGCATTCAGGTCCTTCACCCCGACCTTCAAATCTGCCATCACCGCGGAGGCGTCGTTGTACATCTTGTCGTCGTTCACCAGCTTGCCCAGCGTCCCCTCGCCCCGCTCGATCTTGCCTGCCATCCGGTTCAGGGTGGCGACCGTGCTCTGGGCATCCCGGTAGAGCTCGCCGTTGTTCAACAGCATCGCGATGGAGCCTTCGCCATGGTCGACCTTGGCCGTGATGCTGTTGATGTTGGAGAGCGCCTCCCTCAGGTTGCCGCGGTTGTCGTCCAGGATGCTGGAGACCTTGTGCAGCACCTCCTCCTGGTTCTTGTTCAGGTTGGTGACCAGGGTCCGGGCGTCTTTCACCACGTCGCTCAGGTTGTCGACGATGATGTCGATGTTGGCGACGTCCTTGCCCTTGACGGTGCCCCCCGGCTCCAGAAGCGGTGCGCTGGGCGAGCCGAAGGAGAGTCCGAGGAACTGCCCACCCAACAGGTTGGTCAGCCTGAGGCTTGCCACCGTGTCGGTCTTGATCCGGGTCCCCGGCTTCACCTCGAAATCGATCTGGATCTTGTCGGTGAGGACGGAGATATCGGTGATCCGGCCGACGTCGACGCCGGCCAGGCGAACCTGGTCGCCGACCTTCAATCCGGTGATGCTGGAGAGATAGGTCTTATAATGGACGTTCTGCTGGAAGGGATTCCACTTCTCCCCCACCTCCAGCAGTATCCCGAGGATGACGAGGCCCAGCACGAAGAACATGCCGACCTTTTTTTCAACGGATAGAGCCATAAACCCTCCAAGGAACAATCACTATAACAGAAGCCTCGTCAGGAAGTAGTCCGCGATCAGGATCAGCATGAACGACAGGACCACCGCCCTGGTGGTCGACTGGCCGATCCCCCTGGCGCCTCCGGAGGTAGCGAAGCCGACGTAGCAGGCGACCAGCGACACGATGGAGCCGAACACCACCGCCTTGGTGAGGCCGGTGCCGATCTCCTTCACCTTGAGCGCAGCGGTGAGGCTGTCGTAATAGGTCGCGTAAGAAACGAAGATCTGCGGATGCAGGTTGCTGATCAGCGCACCGCCCACGATCCCGATGCAGTCCGAGTAGATGACCAGCGCCGGCACACAGATGATGCAGGCGATGAAGCGCGGCATGGCGAGGTAGCGGACCGGGTCGATGTCGAGGGTGCGCAGGGCGTCGATCTCCTCGTAGACCGTCATGACGCCGAGCTCGGCCGCCATGGCGGAGCCTACGCGGCCGGCCACCAGGAAGCTGGTCATCACCGGTCCGAGTTCTCGCACCATGGAATGGCCGACGATAGCGCCGATGATGTTCTGGCCGCCGTACTTCTGCAGCTCGACCCCCGTCTGCAGGGCGAGCACCATCCCCACGAAGAAGGCCATGACCGAGGCGACCGGCAGCGTGTCGTAGCCGATGATGGCCATCTGGGTCAGGATGCTCTGCACATTGCGGGGCGCCTCCCGGAAGAAGTAGATGATCCTGCCGAGCAGGATGACCATTTCCCCCAATATCTGGTGGAAATAGAGGATCCTCTTGCCCAGCGGCTCCATGAATTTGGTCACTTCCCCCCCCATTTCGGCCCGAACGGCAGCCAGAACAGACAGAGCTGGCGCTCCTGGTCGTTCGACTTCAGGCTGATCAAACCTTTCAAGAGCTTGAACTCGCTGGAACCTTTGAGGCCGCGATAGGAAACCAGCGGGAACAGCTCGTAGGCGAGCTCCTCGCCGCGCTTCTCGTGCCAGTAGAGGTTCCACAACACGGAGGCGGCGGAGTTGCCGTCCGGGTCCCAGCGGTACTGGAAAAGCCGCCACAGCGGCGCCCACTCCTTCTCAACCCCGTCGCTCTCGAAGAGGATGGACTCGACCGGTGCGGGGAAAGAGAAGGAGGAGTTCCCGCTCGGCTTCTGCTCGTACTGGAAAAGCGGCCAGACGTTCCGCCTGATCCGGACGGAGCCGTCCTTGGGCCAGGTTTCCCGGCTGGCCCGGTACAGGAAAAAGAGCACCCGATCCGATTCGCGGTCGAAGTCCTTGGAGTGGATCACCTCATGCCGGTAGAGCGGCCACAGGTACCAGTGCCGCTCACCGTCCTCGAACTCGTCCGACGAGTAGATGGGCAGGAAACGGTTCTCGTTGCGCTTCTCGCCGCGGATGGTGACGATGAACGGCCAGAACCAGTCAGTCTCGTGGAACTTCTTCTCCCGCTGATCGGTGTAGCCGAAGAAGGGCCAAAGGTAGCTGCGCTTGCTCATCTTGGGAGACTCGACGCTGCCGTAGAGCGGCCACGCGGTGGTCTCCTCCTTCGGGTTGTCCGTGTTGAGCCCGATCTTCCACTTGGTGAAGATCGGCCACAAGAAGTAGCGCTTGCTGTAGACCCCCTCCTTGTGGGACTGCCCATAGAGCGGGAACATCTCGAAGCCTGTTTCCTTCTCGCCGCTGGTGGTGGAGAAGACGGGCCACAGGTAATGCCGGGTGGTGGTCCCCTTGTTCACGGTGCTCCCGTAGAGCGGGAACATCACGAAGTGGTATTCGTCGCGCCAGAAGCGGCCGTAGATGTCCCCGTAGAAGGGGAACACCGACCGGTAGTCGCCATGCTCGGGCGAGTGGCCGGCGATGTAGAAGGGGAAGAGCGTGGTGGTCCGCTCCTTGGCCGCCTCCTCGTCCTTTCGGTAGTTGTTGACCCGGAAGAGCTGCAGCACCTCGTAGGTATCCGCCGCCGGGGTGGTGTCGAAGAAGGCCGCGGGGTAGAGGAAGTAGGTCGAGGTGGCCTTGTCCTTCAGGTGGTCTTCCCGGTAAAACAGCGGGCGGAAGGCGGTGGTCCGCTCATCCCCCTTCGACTCGATCTTTATGAGCGGCCCTAACAGGGAGAGGTTCTTGAACCCTTCGGCCGGGCTGGTGCGGTAATCGACCAGCGGCCACAGGGTGAAGATGGTTCCCTTATCCGGCTCCTCGGCACCGCAAGCCGGGGCGAAGGCAACCAGGGCGAGCAGAGCCGCTATTACAAGTCGAAATAGAGTCATCAAACTCAGAAATAACCTTTCATTGCAGACATAAGGTGGGATAGTAACCGCTGCAATTAGGCATAGTCAATAAAAATAATGTGTTAAGCGCCTAAACCTTCAGTTGAGAGGTTGCCTGAAAAAGAAAGGAGGCAGAAACCACAGTCTCTGCCTCCTCGCATTCAAGCTATGCCGAAGCCGGCCTTAGTATTTGCCGTCCGCGTAGTCGACCCAGCCGCCGGCCAGGACCAGCGCCTTGTCGAAGGGGGAGATGTCGAACTCGACGGTGTCGGTACGGCCGCCGCCGCTGATGGTGAGGCGCTGGTTCTCCACGTCCACCTGGATGGCCGCGTCGGCGGCACCGGCGTAGGTGAAGAGCCGGTCGATCTGCTCGGCGGAGAGCTCGATGGCCGCCATGCCGCAGTTGAACATGTTCTGCCGGAAGATGCGGGCGAAGGACTCCGCGATCACGGCGTACATGCCGTTGACCTCGAACACCCAGGGAGCGTGCTCGCGGGAGGAGCCGCAGCCGAAGTTGGCGCGGGAAACGACCACGCCGGCGCTCCTGGTCTTCTCGGACTTGGGGTCGAAGCCGGGAAGCTTCAGGTCCTCGAGCAGGTACGGTTTCAGGTCTTCCTTGGTGATCTCGGTCAGGTACTTGGCCGGGATGATTTCGTCGGTGTTGATATCGCTACGGTCCAGAAAGAGGGCCGGGCCGCCAAAACTCTTCATATCTTCGGTCTCCTTGTGGTCAATTAGAGGTATTTGCGCGGGTCAGCAAGCTTACCCTCGATGGCGGAGGCGGCGGCCGTAGCCGGGGAGAGCAGGTGAACCATGCCACCTTTCCCCATTCGTCCCATGAAGTTGCGGTTGGTGGTCGAGGCGCAGACTTCGCCTTCCGCCAGCACGCCGTTGCTCATGCCGAGGCAGGCGCCGCAGGTCGGGTTGGTCACGCAGAAACCGGCTTCCATGAAGATGTCGATCAGCCCCTCGGCGGTGGCCTGCTTGAAGATCTGCGGGGTGGCCGGCGACAGGATGCCGCGCACGTGCGGGGCGAGCTTCTTACCTTTCAGCACCTGGGCGGCGATCCGCAGGTCCTCGATGCGGCCGTTGGTGCAGGAGCCGATGTAGACCTGGTCGATGGGGGTTCCTTCCATCTCGGCCACGGTCTTCACCTGGTCCGGTTTGTAGTCGAAGGTGCAGAGCGGTGCCAGGTCGGAGAGGTCGAGGTCGATCACCTTCTCGTACTCGGCGTCGGCGTCGGAGCACCAGACGCTGTAGGCTTTCACCGCCTCTTCCTTTGAGGCGAACTCGCCGGAGATGAAGGGCCAGAGGTAGTCGACGGTAACCTGGTCCGGCATGCAGATGCCGGAGGTGCCCCCCGCCTCGATGGCCATGTTGCACAGGGTCATCCTGGATTCCATCGACATCCCTTGGACGATCGGGCCGCCGAACTCGATGACGCGGTCGGTGGCGCCGTTCACCCCCAGGTAGCCAATCACGCGCAGGATGGCGTCCTTGGCGAAGACCCCCTTGGGGAGGGTACCGTTCAGGTTGACCCTGATGGTCTTCGGCTCACGGAAGGCGCAGACCCCTTTCAGGATGCCGACTTCCAGGTCGGTGGTTCCCACGCCGGCCGCGAAGGCGCCGAAGGCACCGTGGGTGCAGGTGTGGGAGTCGCCCATGATCACGGTGTTGCCCGGGCGGATGAAACCTTTCTCCGGGAAGATGGCGTGGCAGACGCCGTTGGCGCCGACGTCGAAGAAGTCCTTGATATCGTGGCGACGAGCCCAGTCCCTGAGCATCTTGGCCTGGGTGGCGGTCTTGGAGTCCTTGCTGGGGGTCACGTGGTCGATGACCGCCTTGATGCGGTCCGGATTGAAGACGCGGTCCTTGCCACGCGCCATAAGATCGGCGATGGCGATGGGGGTGGTGATTTCGTGGCACATCACCACGTCAACCTTCAGCACCTTGGTCCCGGCGAAGGGCTCATCGACGAGGTGCGCTGCAAAAATCTTCTGAGCGGTGGTCATACCCATATCTGGCGCTTTCCTTTTACGTAGGGTGGAATGGAGTTATCTAGCCGACACAATAAACCAAATGCAAACCACAAATCAATCCTAATAATTGTTCAATGTTATTAAACATTTGCCTCAGGCTTTGGTCATGCTATACTAGCCGCCTATTCTAACAGGGGAGTCCCGGCAAATGCAACTGCGCTTCACCAGAACCAACACCGAAATAGACACACTGATCGAACAACTCCTCGAAAAGGCAGGCGGAATCCACCACCCCTCCATCGTGCGCGAGATGATCATCTCCGCCCTCAAGGCCGGACAGGACACCGATTACCTGGCAGACCTGAAGCTGCTCAGCAACACCATGAAGGAGATGCGCTACACGACGCTCGTGTTCGCGCCCTATCGGCATAAGAAGAAGGTGACCATCTTCGGCTCCGCCCGTACCGAACCGCATGAGCCGATGTACAAGAAATGCGTGCAGTTCGGCAGGAAACTGGCGGACCAGGGGTTCATGGTTATCACCGGCGGTGGCGGCGGCATCATGCAGGCCGGCAACGAGGGGGCGGGAAGCGAGGCATCCTTCGCCGCCAACATCAAGCTCCCCTTCGAGCAGAGCGCCAACGTGGTCATGCTGAAGAACCCGCGCCTGATCACCTACAAGTACTTCTTCAACAGGAAGGTCGCCTTCGTGAAGGAGGCCGACGCCATCGCCGTCTTCCCGGGAGGGTTCGGCACCCTCGACGAGGCGATGGAAGTGTTTACCCTGATCCAGACCGGCAAGACGTCGCCCAAGCCGATGGTGCTGGTCGATACCGACGACGGCTACTGGGAGCACTTCTTCAGGTTCGTGAAGGAGAGGCTGCTGGTGATGGGCTTCATTTCGCCGGAGGATTTCTCGATCTTCACCATCACCAAGAGCGTGGACGAGGCGGTGCAGGTGATCGAGGACTTCTACATCAACTACCACTCGATCAGGTTCGTGAACGGCGAGCTCATCATCAGGCTCACCAAAGAGATCACCCCTGAGCAGATCGAGATGCTGGAGAACGAGTTCCCGGAGCTGAGACTATCGGGAAGCCGCATCGAGGCGATCAGCGCGCGCCCGGAGGAGGCCGACGAGCCGGACCTGCTCGACCTGCCCCGGATCGCCTTCAACTTCCACCGCCAGCATTACGGTCTGCTGATGGCATTCATCCGCCGTATCAATACCTTCTGATCGTCCCTCGCCACCCGCGGTTTTCTGATTTAATAAAAACACATTAACATTTCCAACCCTCTGAACGGGGTAGAGAGATGTACCCACCCTCCTGCCGCTCGCCCGGCAAAGGACCAAATCGGGCGAGCGGCCCAGCTTGCCGCCTCACCTTCCAGCACCGTCATTGACCACTTCATTTGGCTCCTGGCGCGCCGTCCCGAGACCTCCTGTCCCCCAACCCCGCGATTACATTCGCCCTATTTCCGCGTGCCAAAAAAAAGTTATGAACAAAATATTTTCTTGACAAGCTTATTATACGATGTTAATTTTTTCACCAGCCGCTGGTTTCCGAGAATGACGCGCCGAAAAGCCAAAGAGGACTACCCTTTGTGCCGTTGAGAAGGCCACTCCGGAAGCAGCAAAAACGTAGATCCGGCAGAGATCCGGAGGTAACAAAAAGGAGGCAGAACAATGGCACAGGGCAAGGTTAAATGGTTCAACGACGCTAAAGGGTTTGGTTTCATCGAGCAGGAGAACGGTGAGGACGTGTTTGTGCACTTCTCCGCCATCACCGGGGACGGCTTCAAATCCCTCGCTGAAGGCGAAGCCGTTTCCTTCGACGTCACCAACGGTCCGAAAGGCCTGCAGGCAGCCAACGTCAAGAAGCTTGGCTAGCTCCAGGCTCCGTTAGCGAAAGAACCCCGTGGGGAGCGCTCTCCACGGGGTTCCTTTTTTTGAAGGTATTTTTGCGGGTTGCCGGCTTGGTCGATTCACTCGGTTAGCTGACGGACAAGAAGCAGCTACTCGTGAACTACCTCTGGATTGTTTTTTTCGGCACCGACGAGGTTCGCCTCACCTCCACATCCTCTCCGCCGCGAGCAGCAGGGCGTTGTTCCATTCGTAAGCCGCCCTGTCGAAGCTCCCCTCCGCGACCTCCAGCTTGGGTGCCTCATCGGCACCGCCCTCGTGTTCCGCCAGATCTTTTCTCGGTGGTTTGGTGTAGTGATAGGTTTTCATAGCCAGCCTCCTGCACCCGAAATCACACCGCCCTTTTCTCCAGGCGTCCGTATGTGACAGATACAGCATAGGACGTGCCAGCGTCTAACTCGCTGAAATGAAATGAATGGTAAAAATTGCCGGTTCGTGGCAGGATGCAAAATTAAGCAAGCTGACGTTAATTTCAGCAGCTAATTTGCACCCCTGTGGGGACTGGCTCCGCAGGTGCCTTTTCCCTTGATGACCAGGGAGACTGGCTCCGCAGGTGCCTGTCCCCTTCCCCTCCATGCCCCATAGGAGCGAGCCATGGCCTTTCCGGAACTTCTTGCAAACTCACCGACCATCCTTGGCGAGGGTGCCGTCATCGAGCGGCTGCGCCGGTCCCCCGGGTTGGAACTCGACCCGTTCCTGGTCAACTCCACCTTCATCTACCAGGAGCAAAAACGTAAGGCCCTGGAAGGGATCTGCCGACAGTACCTGGACATCGGTCAGCGCTTCGGATTGCCGATCCTGATGTCGACGCCGACCTGGCGGGCCAGCCGGGAGCGGATTGCCAATGCCGGCCTGGAAGGGACCGACGTCAACGGCGACAACGTCGCATTCCTGGACTCGCTGCGCAAGGAGTACGGCAGCTACGGCGAGCAGATCATCATCTGCGGGCTGATGGGCTGCCGGGGTGACGCCTACAATCCTGCCGACGCCCTCTCAGTGGAAGATGCGCGCACCTTCCACAGCTGGCAGGCAGACCAGCTCGCACAGGCCACGGTCGACTTCCTGCTGGCCGCCACCCTCCCCGCCTTAAGCGAGGCGACCGGACTTGCCCTGGCCTACGCATCCACCGGCAGCCCCTACGTGATCAGCTTCGTGGTCCGGCCCCAGGGCACCCTGCTGGACGGAACTCCGTTGAAAGAAGCGGTCGCCGCCATCGACGCCGCCGCCTCCCCTCGTCCCCTGGCGTACATGATCAACTGCACCCACGCATCCTTTGCCCGGTCGGCGCTGCTGCACGAGGAGAACTCTTCGGCGCTGGTCCGGGAGCGGGTAATCGGCGTGATGGCCAACACCGCCGCCTTAAGCCCGGAAGAGTTGAACGACAGCACCAACTTGGTGGAGGAAGAGCCTGCCGTCTTCGGCAGCACCGTTGCGGCGCTCGGCCGGGAACTGGGATTGAAAATCCTCGGTGGCTGCTGCGGGACCGATGACCGGCACATAGCGGCACTGGCGGCGCAACTTGTAGCGGACCGGAGTTGAGGAAGGACTTCCATCTCCATAGCCCCCGCGCTGCGTCCCCCCCTTGATACAGGGGGGACAGGGGGGATTTGCTTTTTTTAGTGGCATAAAAGGTAACTTCGCGCAAGGGATGACGGAAGGCCGGTCGTACGGTAAGGATGGTTAACCTGGTGCCGATGCCAGCTGAGTTCCCCCTCCCCGGCCCTCCCCCTTCGGGAGAGGGAGAGCGGGAACGGGCTAGGAACAGTGAAGCCCTGGTATTCAAAGGAAGGGTGAGCGGCAGCATAAATTGAAACGGGGAGCCAGAAGGCTCCCCGTTCACGTTGTATCTGTAGATAGTCTCCCCTCTCCCCCGAAGGGGCGAGGGAAAGTGGAAGGCCCTTACAGCGGCTCGATGTCCCGGTTGGTGGCGAAGTGGAGCCGGTTAAGAGCGTCGATGTACGCCTTGGCGGAGGCCTCGATGATGTCGGTGGAGGCGCCGCGGCCGATCACGGTGCGCTCGCCCTCGGCCACACGGACGGTTACCTCGCCCTGGGCGTCGGTACCGCCGGTGATGGAGCCGACGTTGTACTGGACCAGCTTGGGATCGACCTTGGCGAGCTTCTTGATCGCCTTCAGGGTGGCGTCGACCGGGCCGTCGCCCAGTTCAGCGGTCCTCACCTGCACCCCGTCGATCTCCATCTGCACGGTGGCGGTGGCCACGGCGAAGGAGCCGCAGGTCACGGTGATGTGGGAGAGCTTGTACTTCTCGCTTACCCTCATCACCTCGTCGGCCACGATGGCGTCCAGGTCCTCGTCGTACACCTCTTTCTTCAGGTCGGCCAGCGCCTTGAAGCGGGTGAACGCCTTGTTCAGGTTATCCTCGTCCAGTTCGTGACCTAAC
>NZ_DATFBA010000235.1:0-4780 GCF_035254065.1 Geomonas sp. | reverse complement strand
GCGACGAACGCCGCACGCTGGCACGCGCATGGCTGTGGCTGGCGCTGGCTTCGCTGATCGTATCCGGCATCCTGTCGGTGCTGCTGGCCGGGTGTTCTGCTTTTTCCATTGGATGCGTCCCAGCCCGAAGAAGCTCGCCTTCTTCAGAAAGATTGCCCAGCGCCACCCCGAACTGGTGGTGATGGGGCCGACGGCGAGCGTGGTGGACGTCTTCCGGGAGTGCGGCTTCAAACACGTAACCGTGGTCCCTTATCCCATTACCCCGCGCGATAACCGGGAGTCCACCGTGCATCCGTTCCGGCACCTGCTCTTCGCCGGTGCGGCCCGTGCCGACAAGGGTTTCCACCACGTGGTAGATGTGCTCGCCCTCTTGGCTGAGCGGCGCCAGTCGCTGCCGGTCGCCCTGCAGACTTCCGGGGACCACTACGACCGACACGATCCGGAGACCGGCAAGGCGCTGCAGAAACTCTCCGCCATCGACTACCCGCAGCTGATGCTCACCCCGGAGACCCTCTCCCCGGAGGCCTACTTCGCCATGTTCGAGGGGGCCATTTGCCTGCAGCCCTACGATGTGGCGGCCTTCGCCGACCGCATCAGCGGCATCACCTTGGACGGCCTCTCCATGGGGGCGCCGGTGGTGACCCTGGCCGGCACCTGGATGGGACGGGTGGTGGAGCGCTTCGAGGCGGGGGTGGTGGTGGATTCGCCCGCGCCGGAGGCGCTTCTGCAGGCGAGCCTGCGTATCCGTGACGATTACCCCCGCTACCAGGCCAACGCCCGCCGCGCCGGCCTCGCCCTTCAGCAGGAGCACAGCGCCGGGCATCTGCTTGAAATCATAGCTGGTGAATCCGGTGGCTCCGGCTCTTAGCCGCTGTTTCGGACTGTCTCATTGCCCGGAATTTCGTTGACGCTTACTCACAGCCGATGCTATAGTGTTCAGCCGTAAAATCAGCTCTTTTCGCGATGATCTCTTTGCTTCCGCTCTGTCTGGACTTCGCAATCGGGTCTCACATGTTCGAATCTCAGGCAAACTGCAAGGACCGCCGGCGCTATGGCTTTAACTGAAACAGGCTCACCGGCTGTCGGCGGAATTGAATCAGGTAACGTGCGCTCTTCCTACAAGCTCTCCGTAGCAATAATCTCCTTCAACGAAGAAGACAACATCGCCCGCTGCATCGAGGCGGTCAAGCCGATTGCCGACGAGATCGTGGTGGTCGATTCCTTGTCCACCGACCGCACCGTGGAGATCGCGCAGTCTCTGGGGGCCGCCGTCTACGTGGAGCCCTGGAAAGGCTACGTGGACCAGAAGAACTCCGCCCTGGAGAAGTGCTCCGGCGAGTGGATCCTGTTCCTGGACTGCGACGAGGTCGTCTCGCCGGAGCTCGCCGCTTCGCTCAAGGAGGCGCTCGCCGCCCCGGCGGCCGACGGCTACCGGGTCAACCGGCTGACCTTCTTCCTGGACCGGTGGATCAAGCACGCCTGGTACCCGGACTGGAACGCGCGCCTGCTGCGCCGCGGCGCCGGGAAATGGGAGGGGCTCGACCTGCACGAGACGCTGGTGGTGCGCGGAGAGGTGCTCCCGCTCAAAGGGGACCTGCACCACTACTCGTTCCGGGACCTGCGCGACTTCTTCGAGCGCACGGTGCGCTACGCCGCGACCGGCGCCCAGTCGTACAAAAGGGGAGGGAAGCGCCCAAGTCTCGGCAAGCTGCTCCTGAACCCCCTGCACGGTTTCTTCAAGCACTACATCCTCAAGAGGGGATTTCTGGACGGCCTCCCCGGCTTCCTGGTTTCCGTCGCCAACGGCATCTACATCTTCATGAAGTACGCCCTGCTGTGGGAACTGCAGCGCGACAAGAAGAGCACGCAGTGAGACGGAGAGATCGTTGAGAGTTAAGTACGACATTTCCGTGCTGGGGGCCTCCGTCGTCAACCCCAGGGCCAGAACCGGCGTGTTCAGGGTGGTAGAGCAGCTCGTGCAGCAGCTCAGCACCAGGCCCGAGGTGGAGCTGGAGTTCTCGGCGCTTTTCTATCCGAGCGGCGCTGTCCAGTATCGCGACAGCTCCCCGAGCCTGGCCGGCATCCCGCTCTATTATCCGGGGCCCCTGCTCAAGGTGGAGACCGCGAAGAGCGACCTGAGCCGCATGAGCAAGGAGCACGGCTTCCCGGCAAAGCAGGGGCTGAAGGTGGCCCGCGAGCTGGTGGGGGTCGCGCAGCAGCTGCTCAAACGCCTCTACCGCGATGCGCAGCAGCGCAGCCTGCAATCGTGCGACATCTTCCATTCACCGTTTCACCCGCTGCCGGCGGGGCTTGGCGGCTGCCAGAAGTTCATCACGGTCTACGACCTGATCCCGATCCTGTTCCCGCAGTACTTCGAGTTCAGGGAGGATCACCTGCTGAACCAGGTGATGGCAAGCATCGACCAGGACACCTGGGTGTTCTGCATCTCGGAGGCGACCAAGAACGACCTCCTTAACCACAACCCTCGCGTCGACGCCG
This sequence comes from Geomonas sp., assembly GCF_035254065.1. GTDB lineage: Bacteria > Desulfobacterota > Desulfuromonadia > Geobacterales > Geobacteraceae > Geomonas. Next base: position 2,281 of record NZ_DATFBA010000235.1, on the reverse strand, counting down.
ACAAGGTGGCGGTGGTGCCGCTGGGCGCCTCCTCCCTCTTCTACCGCTGCGACGACCAGGCCGATCTCCGGCGGGTCCGGCGGCAGTACGGCATCCCGGAGGGCCCCTACTTCCTGAGCGTGGCGACCCTGGAGCCGCGCAAGAACATCGAGTCGACCATCAAGGCCTTCGTCCGGTTGGTGCGCGAGGAAAAGCTCGCCGACTGCTCGCTGGTGCTGGCAGGGGCCAAGGGGTGGGACTTCGACCGGATCTTCCAGGAGATCGCCGGCGCCAAGGGGCTGGAAGAGCGGATCATCGTCACCGGCTACGTCGAGGATGATGACCTCGCGCCGCTCTACTCGGGCGCTCTCGCCTTCGTCTACCCCTCCCACTACGAGGGGTTCGGCCTGCCGCCGCTGGAGGCCATGCAGTGCGGCACCCCGGTGATCAGCTCCAACACCTCCTCGCTGCCGGAGGTGGTGGGGGAGGCGGGCATCCAGGTGGCGCCGCTGGACAACGACGCACTTTGCCAGGCCATGCTGCAGCTATTCAACGACGGCGCCTTGCGCGAGCAACTCGCCGGCCGCTCGCGCCGGCGCGCCACCCTGTTTTCCTGGGAGGCCTGCGCCGACGTAACCATCAACCACTATCGCCGGGCTCTCAGCCAGTCCGGCTCTTAGTAATTCTCAGAGAGACCTACAGGAGTTCATATGAAAAAAGCACTCATCACCGGTATCACCGGTCAGGACGGATCCTATCTGGCGGAGCTTTTGCTCAGCAAAGGGTATGAAGTTCACGGCATGATCCGCCGTTCCTCCTCCTTCAATACCGGCCGCATCAACCACCTCTACCGCGATCCGCACGAGACCGGGGTCAAGATGTTCCTGCACTACGGCGACCTGAACGATGCGAGCTCGATCAACACCCTGCTGCGCAACATCCGCCCGGACGAGATCTACAACCTGGGCGCGCAGAGCCACGTGCGCGTCTCCTTCGACGTCCCCGAGTACACCGGCGAGGTAGACGGCTTGGGCACCGTGCGCATCCTGGAGGGGATCCGCGAGACCGGCCTCAACACCCGCTTCTACCAGGCCTCTTCCTCGGAGCTGTACGGCAAGGTGGTGGAGACCCCGCAGAAGGAGACCACTCCCTTCTACCCGCGCTCTCCCTACGCCTGCGCCAAGGCCTACGCCTTCTACATCACCATGAACTACCGCGAGAGCTACGGGATGTACGCCTGCAACGGCATCCTCTTCAACCACGAGTCCCCGCGCCGCGGCGAGACCTTCGTGACCCGCAAGATCACCCGCGCCGCCGGCCGCATCAAGCTCGGACTGCAGGATTGCCTCTACCTGGGCAACGTCGACGCCAAGCGCGACTGGGGCTTCGCAGGTGACTACGTGGAGGCGATGTGGCTGATGCTCCAGCAGCAGGAGGCCTCCGACTACGTGATCGCCACCGGCGAGACCTACATGGTGCGCACCTTCGCCGAGAAGGTCTTCGCCCGCCTCGGGATGCCGCTTGAGTGGGACGGCCACGGGGTCGAGGAGAGAGGGATCGACAGCCGCACCGGCAAGACCGTGATCAGGATCGACCCGCGCTACTTCCGTCCGGCCGAGGTCGACCTCCTTCTGGGTGACCCCTCCAAGGCCAAGCGGGAGCTGAAGTGGGAGCTCAAGACCAGCTTCGACAAGCTGGTTGAGATGATGACCGACTCCGACCTGCAGCTCGCCGAGCAGGAAAAACGGGCCAATGGCTAAAAAGGCGCTGATCTGCGGCATCTCCGGGCAGGACGGGAGCTATCTGGCCCGTCTCCTGCTCGACAAGGGGTACGAGGTGCACGGCACCGCGCGCGACGCGCAGGTGGCGGGCTTCGGCAACCTCGCCCGGCTGGGGATCAAGTCGGAGCTCGCCCTGCACTCCATGGCGCTCAACGACTTCCGCAGCGTGCTGCAGTTGCTCGCCAAGGTGCGCCCGGACGAGGTCTACAACCTCGCGGGGCAGAGCTCGGTGGGGCTCTCCTTCGATCAGCCGGTGGAAACCCTGGAGAGCATCAGCGTCGGCACCTTGAACCTTCTGGAGGCCATCCGTTTCATCGGCCGTCCGGTGAAGCTCTACAACGCGGGCTCCAGCGAGAGCTTCGGCAACACCGGCGGGGAGCCGGCCGCCGAGGAGACCCCCTTCCGCCCCCGTAGCCCCTACGCGGTGGCCAAGGCGACCGCCTTCTGGGAGGTGGCCAACTACCGCGAGGCCTACCAGCTCTTCGCCTGCACCGGCATCCTCTTCAACCACGAGTCGCCCC
>NZ_DATFBA010000234.1:0-15183 GCF_035254065.1 Geomonas sp. | reverse complement strand
GAAATCAGCCAGCGCCTTGATCAGGATGTAGGGGCGTGGTTCCCTGAGGATCCCGGGGGTGCGCTTAGCCGCCTCTAGCAGCATCGCCTCCACCTGCCGCCAGGGGGTCTCGTAGCCGATCCCCACGATGGTGTGCAGGATCAATCCCTTGCTCCCCGCCATGGAACTGAAGTTCACTACGTCCCCGTTCAGGATCTGGGAATTGGGGACGGTAACCTCCTCGTTCTTCAGGGTGAGCAGGTGCGTGACCTGCAAGCGGACGGCCATCACGTCCCCCACTATCTCACCCACCTTCACCCGGTCCCCCACCTTGAACACCCTCCGATAGGTCATCAGATAGCCGGCGATGATGTTGGAAATGGCCGTGGAAGAGCCCAGCGAAAAGACCACGCCGACGAAGAGGGATACCCCCTTAAAGGCGGCCGACTGCGAGCCGGGGATGTAGGGGTAGGCGATGATGATGCCGAAGGCGATGATGGCGAGGCGAACCAGTTTGTAGGTCGGTACCGCCCACTCCGCCTCGAATCCGTGCAGGGTCACCGACTTGCGCTCCACCGCCTCGAAGAAGTGACGCAGAACCCTCAGGACGAAGCGAAACAGGTAGTAGATGACCACCAGGATGATCAGATCGGGGACCAGGGCTGCCCCCCTCTTGCCGACCTCTCCCACGCCCCGCTTGATCAGGCCGAACAGGTTGTTTGCAGTACCGCGGGTCCAGGGAAACAGGGCCAGCACGACATGCAGGTAGATAAAGCCAAGCAGCAGCATGACCGTGGCACGCGTGGCGTACAGGATGCCGTGCAGCGCCTGCCAGATGGTCTCGGCCCGCACGATCTCGAAGGACTGGATGCCGACCGCATGGATGCGGTTCTTCAACCGCTGCGAGAGCTTGTCCTCCAGCCGTCGCCCGAGAAAGACCAGCAGAGCGATCCCCGCCAGCAGCGCGACGGTGGCCCCGGCAGTGTAGAGGGCACCTCGCAGCAGGGCATCGCTGCTGCGCAGGCGCCGGTAATCCTCGATAGCCTGGCGGATCCTGGCCAAATGCAGGTCGGCGAGGTGTTGGCGGGAATAGCGCTCCACTTTTGCATCGCCGTCGCTGACCGCCAGCAGGAACTCCTGCCCGGCCATGATAGTGGTGGAGTTGTCGACTTCCTCAGTCCGCAGCTCGCTACTGCGAAACGATTCATCGGCGGCGACCTTTTCTACCCGGTTCCTGATGGCTTCGGCACGTTGCGCGGCAGGGTACGAGGAGGCGCCCCTCACCCGGAAGAGCAGCTGGCCGTCGATCTCCACCGGTGCCGTTTCCAGGGCGGCGTCCGGCGAAGCAGCGGCTGCCGGCTGTTTATCGTCCGCCGCACTGATGGGCGCCGGCAGCGCAGCTAGCAGTACCACCAAAAGTGCCGTGAGTAGGAAAAGTCTGCGCGACATCGCTCACCTCGGCCCGGAAGGCTCACCGGGTGCCGCCGCAGGCGGGACGTACCAGCGCTCCTTGGGTACCACCGCCGGCGACTTGGGATCGAAGACGTAGTGGGGCGACATGATCTGCACCTCGAACTCGTTGAAGGCGTCCTGGATGTGCTGGTGCAGCTCGGAGTAGATGTCCAGCATCCTCTCCGGCGAGGAGGTATAGGCGTTCAGCTCGTAGCGGACGTAGAAGTCATCCAGGGCGGTCTGCAGGACGAAGGGGGGAGGGTCCTGCAAGAGACCGGAGGTACGCTGGGCGGCCTGCAGGAGGAAGGCATGGACCTGCCGCCAGGGGGTGTTGTAGCCGATGGTGATCGAGCTATGCAGGATGAGCCCATGTTCGCGGGCAAGGGAGCTGAAGTTGGTGACGTGGCTGTTGAGGAGGGAGGCGTTGGGGAAGACCACCTCCTCGTTCTTGAAGGTCTTCAGGTGGGTGACCAAGAGCCTGGTGCGCGCCACCTGGCCGACCAGGTCCCCGATCTTGATCCAGTCCCCCTGGATGAAGGCGCGCCGGTAGGTCATGTCCAGCCCGGCGATGATGTTGGAAACGGTGGAGGAGGAGCCGAGCGAGAGGAGCACCCCGAGGAAGATGGTGATCCCCTTGAAGGCGGGCGAATTGGAACCGGGGAAATAGGGGAAGGCCACCACCGCCACGAAGGCGATGAAGAGGAAGCGGGCGATCTTGTAGGTGGGCTTGGCCCATTCCCTGTAGAAGCCGGGAAAAGCGATGTTCCCCTTTTCCACCTCCACCGAGATCAGGCGCATGAACTTGATCACGTAGTAGGAGACCAGACTCAGTACCACCAGGAAGATCAGGTTGGGGATATAGTCGAGCACCCCCATCTCCATGGTCTGCAGCGGCACCAGCAGGTAGCTGAGGATCTGCCCGCTGAAGGGGCGGGTCCAGGGAAAGAAGCCCAGCACGACATGGAGGTACAGGTAGAGCAGGACCAGCACGATGACCAGCCGCAATCCCCGCATGCCGGCGATCAGGATGCTCCTCACCTGCTCCAGGCGGAGGACCTCGAAATTCTGGAAGTGGATGGCGCGCACCTTTCCGGATGCCAGCAGCACCAGGAACTTGCGGAACAGCATGCGCATCAGGAACAGGACAACCAGCAGCAGCAGGGTGGCGATGGCGGTCTTCACCACGCCATGCACGATATTCTTCGGCGCGCGAGCCTCCCGGTACTGGTCGATCGCCGCGCGCAGTTCCCCGACGATGGTCCGGGCGAGCTGCTGCCGGGACACCGCGAAGGCCCGGGCATCGCTTTCGAAGATCGCCATGATACCGCGGCCGTCCGCCATGATGTCGGTCGAGTCGTCGCCATCGACGGCGGTGATGGCGGCGGTGCGGATGGTTTCGTCCTCCGCCAGGCGGGTGATCCGCTCGCTGATCCGTGCCGCCCGCTCTTCCGGGGAAAGGGTGTGATAGCCGGGGTAGGAAAAGAGGCGGTTTCCGCCGAGCATCACCGGCGCCATCGGCACGGCAACCGCCTTGGCCGGCGTCGTCTGGGGAGGTATTTCTTTGGCCGGCGCCGTCTGGACAGGAGCCTCCTTGCCTTTGGCATCCTGGACGGGGGGCGCGGCTTCACCCCACGCCGGCACTGCCAGCGCCACCAGGATCACCCAAACAGCAAGCATCTTCCACCCGGATCTCATGGTCGGTTCCCTGCCTCATCCCCCCGCGTTGATGGTGACGATGGGGGCCCCCTGCTTGCCGCCGGTCTCGGTGAGGGTCATCACGAACATCAGGAACGAGAAGAGTTTCTTGGATCGGTAATCGCGATCGTCGATCCAGAACCAGCGGTCGCGGTAGGGGACGGCGGCGAAGTCGTCGTCCGGCTTCTTGGCGGAGCAGAGGATGCTGATCATGTTCCCCTTGATCCCCTCTCCTTCCGGCTCCATGGTCGGGGTGACCCGCTTCTCGGTCACGTGCTCGGGAGGCACCTGGACGGTGGCCGAGATGTCAGTCAGTATCTCGAGGATGGAGCGGGTAAGCAGAGCGACCTCATTCTCACCGGTGGAGACCGAACCGTAGACGACACGGAACTCTCCTCCCTCCTCCTGGAGGCCGAGCATCCGCCGCACCTCGCGGCTTTCCTTCTCCAGCTCCGGGTCCATCTTCTTGCGAAAAACCATGAAAAGCCCTTCCCGGTTATCCGCCTTCTTGACCCGCAGGGCGACCGCCCCTGAGGCCTGGATGCGCCGCAGCTTCTCCAGGATGATGTAGAACTGGGGGTCGGCCCTGCGTGCCCGGGAGGCGCCGCCGAACTGGTTCTGAATGCCGTTCACCGAGTGGACCAGGATGCGAAAGACCAGGTCGATGGGATAACTCCCCTCCACCAGGCTCATCACGGTGGTGGGTGCGACCGGGGTCATCAGGTTCTCGGCGAACTTGGCGCCGGACAAGGGAGTATAGGTGATGGTGGGGCGGTCGATGAAATTGCCGTCGATGCCGACCCTCTGGTTATTGCCGGCCGGAGGGTAGGACCAGCCGACCGAGGCGTTCAGGTCGGTGGTGAGCTGGTACTGGTTGATGATGGAGGCCACGTCCAGGAAGATGGGGGCATCGCCGTAGCGGATCTTGACGATGTTGAGCAGCATCTGGCGCTTCCAGGAGTCGGCGACCGCCGTGGTATAGTCGAAGCGGTCACGGGCGACCGTCGAGGGCCCTATGCCGAGGCAGCCGCTCAAGCAGGCGCAGAGCGCGAGCCCGAAGACAACTAGTGAAAACCGTCTCTTCAACACCTTCCCCCCAATCCGCTGTTGGATCTTCTCGTCCACCTGTTCACCTTTTCTCGTTTCAATCGGTAAGGGTGTCCTCCGGCTGCAACTCCTCCTGGTCCGGCTCCCTGCGCATGACCCAGGCCTGTAGAAGAGTGTAGGTGACCGCCAGCAGCACCGGCCCCACGAACAGCCCGATCACGCCGAAGGCGAGCAGGCCGCCGATGACCCCGGCGAAGATCAGAAGCAGCGGGAGGTCGGCCCCCTTCTTGATCAGGATGGGGCGGATCACGTTGTCGATGGTGCCGCAGAAGATCCCCCAGATGAGCATCGCTGTCCCCCAAAGGGGCTCGCCCGACCAGTAAAGCCACACCACCACCGGGATGAAGACCAGCCCCGGCCCGATCTGGGCGATGCAGAAGACGAAGATGACGGCGGTAAGCAGCACCGCGGCCGGCACTCCCGCCACCATCAGGCCGAGGCCGGCCAGGGTGGTCTGGACCACGGCGGTAACCACCACCCCCAGGGCGACCCCGCGGATGGCCCGGGCGGCCAGGATGGCGGCGTCCTCGCCACTTTGCCCCCCCAGACGGCGGGCGAAGCGGCAGATGCCGTCGGCGGCCTTGTCCCCGGTCGCGTAGAGGACGGCGCTGACGATCACCGTCAGCAGGAACTGCCCGATCATCAGCATCAGGTTGCCGGCCTGCGACATCATCCAGCCGACCGCCTGCTTCGCGTAGGGAACCAGCTGGGCGGAGAGCTCATCGCGGGAGACGGTGGCGAAGTACTGGTAGCGCTGGGCGATCTTCGGCCCCACCACCGGCAGCTTCCCGACCCAGTCCGGCAGTTGCGGCAGGGTGAAGGAGCCCAGGGATTTGGCCCAGGTGACGATGTCGTCGGAGCGCCCGATGACGGTGAGGATGGCGGCGGTGAGGGGGATCACCAGCAAAAGGAGCAGTCCCACGCTCATCACGGTGACTGCCAGCCCGCGCTTGCCCCCCAGCCGCCTCTGGACACCGAGCATCAGCGGCCAGGTGGTTACCACGATCATGGTCGCCCATACCAGCGCGGTCATGAAGGGGAGCAGGATGTAGAAACTGGCGCTGATCAGGACGCCGATGAAGATCACCGCCAGCATGTTGCGGACCAGGTCCGTTTCCGGGGTTGTATGCGTCATGTGCTCGACTCTCCCTTGGGCGTCAGGCGTTATCGGTTCGCCCTGCGCTGGAGCTTCGCTCATTGCTGCCGGGCCGGGATTTCCCGGGCGATCTCCCGGCTCACCTGCTCCAGGGTGCGGCCGACGGCGGCCACCATGGTCGGGTATCCCTTGTCGGTGAGCCGCTCGGAGACGGTGGAAATACGGGTCGCCACGTCCTTGCCGTCCGCCCCCGCCGCCACCGACCACTGCGCCTTCAAAAGCACCTGGTTCCCCGGCATGCAGTCGAGCCTGAGGATGCGCATCGACACCAGGTAATCCGCCTTTTCCGTCCGCAGGCGCGGGTAGACGTACACCCGGTCCGAATTGAGCAGCTGCACGAGGTTTTCCGCCAGCACCGCCGAGATATTGTCGGAGAGAGAGCCCGCCCAGCGGTCGTACTCGGCGAGGTCGATCTCGTTCTGCCCGTCCCGGGTCACGATCTGCGGGCGTTCCAGGTAGTCGGGGAGTTCCACCGGCGCTATGCTGATGGAAACCGGTTTCGCCTGCGGAGAGGCCTGCTTGGCCTGCTGCGCGGAGAGCGGGGTCAGCGTGTAGAAGCGGGCGGAGGGCGAACTGGCGCAGCCGGCGAGCCCGATGGCGACGGCGAGGAAGATCACTGCCCGTGTCAACCGATGTCCGTTTATCATGTCATTCTCCTTCCTGATCAGAACTCACCGTCCGCAGCAGGTCCCCCCCTTGATAAAGGGGGGACAGGGGGGGATTGCCTTTTCGCCGTTCACTTGCCGCACTCACTCTCCTTTGGCGGCCGCCTTCCCTCTCAAGAGCGACTCGGGATGGCGCTCCAGGTAGTCGGAGAGGTTGCGGAACGAGCGGGAGGTTGCGGAGAGCTCGCGCAGGGTCTTGTTCAGCTCCGTGGTCAGCCGCGCATCGGCGGAGTAGGCCTGCAGGGTCACCTCCGACTGCTTCAGGGCGGCCTGGGCCGAATCGAGGGTAGCCCTGCTGGTCGTCACCAGGTCCTTGATGTCGCCCCGCGCGGCGGCCATGGTCACTTTGGTCTCGTCGAGGGCGGCCTGGGCGGACTGCGAGGTGTCTCCGATGTGGCTGGCGAGCGGTCCGATCTCGTCGTTGAGATTCTTCACCAGTACCTGGACGTCCCGGATGGCCGCCTCTATGGTCTTGGTGGTCCTTCTGGCGTCGACCGATCTGACCAGCTGGTTGATCCCCTGCATGGCGCTGTTCAGGTTCTCCACGATCTCCTTGAAGGGAAGGTCTTCCAGCGTCTTCTGCAACTTCTCAAGCGGGGTCGGCACGCTCGGGATCTCGATGTGTTTCTTGTCGAGCCCGACGTAGACGGCAGGCGTGTTTGGCTGGAAATCGAGAGCGACCATCAGCTGCCCGGTCACGAAGCTCAGGCTCTGCAACTGGGTCCTAAGCCCGAGTTGCTTGACCGCCTTCTCGATCTCAGCCGGATCGTTCTGGAACTTGGCGGTGGTTCCCTTGAACTTTGCCGGTTCGACATCGAAGAGAACCGGGATGTGCAGGGTACGGGTCCGCTGGTCGGCGATGATGCCGATGTCGGTCACCTCGCCGACCTTCACCCCCTGGAACATCACCGGGGAGCCCACATTGAGCCCCTTCACCGAGCCGTCAAAGTAGGTGATATAGCTGTGCAGGGTGGTGAAGAACTTGCCGGCCCCCAGCACCAGCACCGTTGCCACCAGCAGGGCAATGGCTCCGAGCACGAACGCACCGATCGCTGTCTTGCTTACCTTGGTACCCATGGGCGACTCCGCTTTGGGGAAACGTTGACCTGCCTACTTCTGCCGCACGCCTTCTCCCCGTGTCAGGAAATTGATCACTTTCGGGTCCGGCGACTCCTTGAGAAGCCGCTTCGGATCGCCACTGGCGATCATGGTCTTTACGTCCGGGTCGAGAAAAACCGAGTTGTTGCCGATGGCGAAGATGCTCGCCAGTTCGTGGGTCACCACCACCACGGTGGTGCCCAGGCTCTCGCTCAATTCGATGATCAGGTCGTCCAGAAGCCGTGCGCTGATGGGGTCGAGACCGGCGGAGGGCTCGTCGAAGAAGAGCAGGTCCGGGTCGAGGGCCATGGCCCGGGCGAGCCCCGCCCTTTTCTTCATGCCTCCGCTGATCTCGGAGGGGTAGAACTCCTCGAACCCTCCCAACCCAACCAGCGACAGCTTGTAGGAGACCAGCTCCTTGATCTGCTTGGGGGGCAGCTTGGTGTACTGCTCGATCGGCATGGCGACGTTTTCCGCCAGGGTCATCGAGCTCCAGAGGGCCCCGCTCTGGAACAGGATGCCGAAGCGCCGCTTGAGCTGCTCCTGCTCCTCCGGTTCGGCTTTCCAGTAGTTCACCTTGTCGTAGATGATGTCTCCCTTGGCCGGTCTTTTCAGCCCCACCAGGTGCTTCAAGAGCGTGCTCTTGCCGCAGCCGCTCCCCCCCATGATGATGAAGATGTCCCCCTTGCCGATGGTGAAGTTCAGATCGCGCATCAGCACGAAGCTTCCGTAGGACATCTCCAGGCCGCGCACCTCGATGACCGGTTTCTTCACGCTTGTGGGTGTTTCAGCTGGCTCGTTCATATCCCCAGTACCTGGCAGGAAAGGGTGATGATCGCCGTCGCCACGACGATGCTGACAATGGCGGTGACCACGGCGGAGGTGGCCGCGTAGCCCACCGCCGAGGCGCTGCGGTCGCACTGGATGCCGCGCAGGCATCCGGCCACCGCCACCAGGATGCCGAACACGAAGCAGTGGGTGAGACCGACCAGGAAATGGGTCAGGTTGAGCGCCTTCTGGGTCTCGGCTATGTACTCCAGTACCCCCAGGTTCAAAAGCCCCACCCCGACCAGCATCCCACCCAACACCCCCATCAGGTCCGAGTAGACGCAAAGAAGCGGCATCATCAGCATGAGAGCGAGCATGCGGGGGAGGACCAGGTACTCGATGGGGGACAGCCCCAGGGTCTGCAGGGCGTCGATCTCCTCGTTTACCTGCATGGTGCCGAGCTGGGCCGCAAAGGCGGCGCCGGTCCGCCCCGACATGATGACGCCGGTCATCACCGCCCCCATCACGCGCACGATGCCGATCCCCACCACGTCCGCCACGTAGATCTGCGCCCCGAACATCTTCAGCTGGATGGCGGCCACGAAGGCGAGGATCACCCCGACCAAGAGGCTGATCAGGGTCACGATCCCCAGCGCCTGCGCGCCGGTCTCCTGCAGGGTGAGCGCCAGGTCGAGGCGGCGGAAATCGGCCTTGCCGCGCAGCATCCTGCCAAAGGCCACCGTCACCTCGCCGATGAAGGAAAGCACCTCCTTCACCCCGCCGACCACGCCGATCGCCTTGTTGGCAACCCGCTCCAGGAAGGGGGGGCGCGCGCTGCCGTGGGTCACGCCGCTTCGCTGGTTCTCCGGGGAGGCGAGCGCCATCAGTTTGCGGACCCCTTCCGGGAGCCCGGACTGGTCGACCGGGATACCGTCCCGACGGCAGAGGGCGAACAGGTTCGCCAGGAAGATGAGGAGCGCGCTGTCCCACTCGGCAAGCGCCCCGGTCTCGAAGGCGAGCCGCCTCTTCTCCGCCGCCGCCGCACTAAGCGCCCCTTCTGGCGAAGGGATGGAGTTTTGCAAGGTCCAGTCCCCGGCCAGGCTGACCAGCACGACGCCGTCGGTGCTGCTGTCAATTTTCAGTTGGCTTGCAGTCATGATGTCCCGTGCGCCTCTTAAAGCCGGGGGGAAAAGACTGGCAGCTAACGGAGCTAGCCCGTCCGTGTCAGTCGATTCTTCATCCCGTTTTGCTTCGAAGTTTGAGGTCCCTGTGACCAATCTCGCCGGCAGGCGTCCCTTTTCTTCATGGTAAAACCGTGCCAGTTCCCCAAAAACGCGCTACTGCCCGCCAGCAACGGGTATTTTGGCGCGGGAAAAGAAGGCGAGATCGGCGGACGGGGACGACATTTCAAACGGGGCACGATATTTCGTCCCTCACCGCTGCGCGAAAGTGAGCCGGACCGGGTGGAAAACGGGGGACGGCACGGGCAGGCCGCTCTCTATCGTTCCCGACTCTGCAGGCATGGTGCTTGCTGCGCTTTTTAGCTACCCGCGCTGGCCGGATCGGCAGCCCGCGCAGCGTGCAGACCGAAGTGCAGTGACGAAAGGGCCGGCGCAGACAGTTATGAGATCAGACTCGACAATTGGTATCGAAAGAAGTCTTCGGCTCCTCCAGGAGTTCCTGCGGCTGGAATCGGCGGGAGGGCTGGTGCTGATGGGGGCAGCTCTCTTGGCGATGCTGGTCGCCAACTCGCCGCTTGAGCGCCTCTACGGCGTGCTGCTCGAGCTCCCCCTGGAATTCAGGATCGGCAGCTTCGGGATAGCCAAGCCGCTTCTGCTCTGGATCAACGACGGGCTGATGGCGATCTTCTTCCTGCTGGTCGGCCTGGAGTTGAAGCGCGAGGTGGTACAGGGCCATCTCTCCACCCTGCGCGGCGCCAGTCTCCCCGCCTTCGCCGCCCTGGGCGGCCTGCTGGTCCCTGCCGCCATCTACGCGGCCTGCAACTGGAACGACGCCACCGCCCTGAAGGGGTGGGCGATCCCCTCGGCCACCGACATCGCCTTCGCGCTCGGGGTGTTGTCGCTTTTGGGCGACCGGGTGCCCCCCGCGCTCAAGGCCTTTCTTCTGAGCATCGCCATCTTCGACGACCTCGGGGCCATCGTGGTGATCGCCCTCTTCTACACGGCGAAACTATCCCTTACCGCGCTGACGGTTGCCCTCTTCCTGGTAGCCGCCCTCTTCCTGCTGAACCGCCTGGGAGTCACCAGGCCGGCCGCCTACCTGCTGCTGGGCATCCCCCTCTGGGTCGCCGTCCTGAAGTCGGGAGTGCACGCGACCCTCGCCGGGGTGGCGGTGGCCTTCTGCATCCCGCTGGGGCCGACGGCTGCCGGGGCGAGCGACTCCCCCCTCGACCGGCTCGAGCACCTCCTCCATCCCTGGGTCGCCTTCGGCATCCTCCCCATCTTCGCCTTCGTCAACGCGGGGGTCTCCTTCAGCGGTCTATCGCTTGCGGACCTCCTGCATCCGGTGCCGCTGGGGATCGTGGCCGGCCTGCTGGTGGGCAAGCAGCTGGGGGTGATGGCGGCCTGCGGGGCGGCGGTCCGCTTGCGGCTGGCGACGCTGCCGGAAGGGGTGCGCTGGTCCCAGTTGTACGGCACTTCGCTTCTGTGCGGCATCGGCTTCACCATGAGCCTGTTCGTCGCCTCGCTTGCCTTCGAAGAGGGAGGGTACGCCAACGTCGGACTGGAAAGGCTGGGGATAGTGGCGGGCTCGCTGATCGCGGGGGCGACCGGCTATCTCGCCCTTCGTTTTGCCCTCGGCCCCTCTACCGGCAAAGACGGCATTGCGCCCTGAAGGAGGAGACTGCTGGATGGCTTCGTTCCCGTTATCACTGTTCGGCAGGAAGGAGGAGCAGAGTGCGCTGCCTGCCGTGGAGGCGGTGCTCGCCCGTATGGTGGCAGGCGGGGAGGACCCGCTGGTGCTAACGGCCGCCTTCATCGACGCGCTGCGCCCCCCCCGCCGCTCCCCTGCCGATGCCGTGGCACGCTGCCGCGAGATGTTGGAGCTACTTGCCGCCCAACCGCGCTACCGGGAGGCGCTCAGCTCCACGGTACGCCATCTCTTCGCCGACCGCGAGCAGCGGCGTTTTTACACCGAGGCGGGCATCCTCCCCAACACCGGCTTTTTCTCGGAACTGCGCCGCAAGCTGGTGCACAAGATCCTGCCGGAGCTCCCCGACCAGCGCGACCTGAAGGACTGCGTCCACCTGGTATTCTCCCATCCCGCGGACCAGCGCTGGATCGACGAGATCCCCCCCCGGGACAAGGCGGTCTTCTGGGATTTCCTGAGCAAGGGGAGTTTCGAGGAGCCCGATGCCGCAAACCGCATCACCGTTCAGTTCCTGGACAGCCTGGTGATACTCGCCCACCGTACCGCGGCCATGGGGCTCGAGCCCGAGCTGCTCAGGGTGAATCCGCGCCTTTGCACCGGCGAGTCCCCCTTCATCGCCCTGGCGGCCGAAGTGGAGCAGTTCGTGGCCGGCTGCCGCGCCGACCTCCTCACCCCTGAGCAGGCGGTACACGACGAGCGGCACATCCTGGTCCTGCTCGAGCAGTGCCGAAGCGCCGTCAACCGGGCCAGCCAGACCGCCGCTTCCCGTGGCACCAGCATGCCGCTCACCTTCCTGATCGTCAGGCTCAGCCAGCATCTGGAGCGGCTCGAGCTGCTGGTCAAGCTGATGGCGGTCCGTTTCGACCCGGAGCTGGGGGAGGAACTGGCCAAACAGTGGAGCGACTTCTTGGCCGAGGTGCTGGCCGGCGAGCGGCAGAGAAACAGCCTGCGCACGTACTTCGCCACCCTGCTGGAACTGGTCTCCCTGCGCATCACCGAGAACGCCAGCCGGGTCGGCGAGCATTACATCGCCCGGGACCGCCTCGAGTGGCTCGGCATCCTGCGGGCGGCGGCGGGGGGGGGCTTCTTCATCGCCGTGATGGCGCTCTGCAAACTGCTGGCGAGCTCGCCGACCCGCCCCATCTTCGCCCAGGGCCTCCTGAACAGCCTCATCTACGCGGCGGGCTTTGCCGTCATCCACGTGCTGCACCTGATCGTGGCCACCAAGCAGCCGGCCATGACCGCGGCCACCATCGCCGCCACCGTCAGCCAGGCGCGCGGGCACCTGAAGGACAGCGAACGGCTGGTGGCGCTGATCGTGGACACCGTGCGCAGCCAGCTGGCCGCCATTGCCGGCAACGTGCTGGTCGCCCTGCCGCTGGCCATCGCCATCGGCACCGCCGCCAGTGTCAACTCCGGCCATCTCCTCCCCGCCGCCAAGTCGACTGCCCTGCTGGCGGAGATCGACCCCTTGGGCAACCCGGCGCTCCTCTACGCCGGCGTCGCCGGGCTCTGGCTCTTCGTGGCCGGGCTGGTTTCGGGCTACGTCGACAACATGTCCGCCTACTCGGACCTGGGCGCGCGGGTGGGGAGGCTCGGCTGGCTGGTGAAGCTGCTGGGGGGGGAACGTGCGGAGAGGCTCGGGAGCTATCTGGACCGCAACGCCGGCGGGCTGGCGGGGAACATCTTCTTCGGCTTCGCCCTCGGCATGACGCCGGCCATCGGCAAAGCGTTCGGGCTGCCGCTGGACATCAGGCACATCGCCTTCTCGGCCGCCACCCTGGGCTACGCGCTCAGCGCCCTCGATTGGAAGGTACCGCTTTTAACGCTGGCGCGCTGCGTGTCGGGGGTGGCCATGATCGGCCTGGTCAACCTGGCGGTCAGCTTCGCCCTCGCCCTCAGGGTGGCCCTCCGCTCCCGCGGCGTCCAGCCCCACGAGGGGTACGCCCTTTTGCGCCCCCTGTGGCGCACCCTGCTCAGCCAGCCCGCCAAGTTCCTCTACCCCGCCGGAAAATAGTCCTCACCCGGTTATCAGCTTCTCGGCCACCTCCCGCGCGCCTTCTCCCCCCGGGAGAGGGCGGGGGTGAGGGAAGCCCCGCTGCTGAACGCTGCCCCCCCCCGCCTCTGCCGGCTGCGCTCCCCCTCCCTCTCCCTCCCCCTTCGGGAGAGGGGACTCTCGGACGAGATGGGAACCTGCCACCTAACCGCCACTCACCGAGGTACTTCACCTCCCCCATCTCCGTACGTTGGCGGACCGGCAGAGGGAGGACCGAGGTCAACCACCCTGACCTCGATCGGTTTCACGGCATGCAGGTGCAGGTCGTGCTGCGGGAAGGGGATGGAGATGCCGGCGGCGGCCAGCATCTCGCCGATGCGATGGCGTATGTCGCTGAAGACCACCAGGGTGTTCACCGCCGGGTCGAGTTCCACCCAGAAGTAGGCGATGAACAGCAGCGAGCTCTCGCCGAAATTCTCGAAGACCACGTAGGGGGTGGGGTCGACCAGCACCTCGTGTTGCATCTCCACCGCCTTCAGGATCAACTGTCCCGTCTCCTTGGTCGGGGAGCCGTAGGCCACCCCCACCTGGATCGAGTAACGTACCCGCTTGTCGGAGGAGGTCCAGTTGATCACGTTCTGCTGCAGGAAGAGGCTGTTGGGGACCAGCATCTCCACGCCGTCGAAACGCTTGATGCTGGAGCTGCGCATGCCGATGGAGGCCACCCGGCCGCGGTGGCCGTCCACCTCCACGATGTCTCCCATCCTGATGGTGCGGTCGAACATCAGGATCAGGCCGGAGATGAAGTTGTTGATGAGGTTCTGCGCGCCGAAGCCGATGCCGATGGCGAGCGCGCCGCCGAAGAAGGCGAAGAAGGCGAGCGGGATGTTGACGAAGATGAGCGCGCTGATCACCACGCCGATGAAAAGGAGGTAGGTGAACAGGCGCCCGTAGAGTTGGGCGTCGTTGGCGGAAAGCCTCAGCCGCTTCATCGCCAGCCAGTGGAACAGTTTCTTGAGCCGCCGGATCACCCACGATCCCAGGAGCAGGATGAGCAGGGCCTCCGCCAGCTTGCCGACGGTGACGCTCCTCGGTTTGACGATCTTCTTCCCCTCCGCGATGATGGTCTCCTCGGCCACGTACAGCTCCGCGTTCCACACCTTGCCGACCATGGAGGAGAGGGTGGCGACCGCGGCGCGGGCTTCCCCCTTCACCGTCACCTGCTCCACCTTGCTCTTCGCTTCCTCGTCCCGGCGCCGCACCAGCTGTTCGTATTCGGTCAGGATGACGTCGCCGCGACGCAGCAGTGACTCCTGCTCCTGGTAGACGGCAAGGAGCTGGCGGGCCTCGCCGCGCTCGGCCGGGGAGAACTCGGGCGAGCCGAGCAGCTCCTGCTGGCTTTTCAGCAGGACCTGCAGGCGGGAGAGCTGCGCGGTGGCGTACTCCTTCCATTTGGCGACCACTGCCAGCCCCTGCTGCCTCCCCCTGATTTCCGAACGTTCGGCCTCGCTGATCTCTCCGGAAGCAAGACGGTAGCGCTCTTTCCAGACCGTCTCCTCGTTCTTCAGGATGCTGTTCACCCCGCTCAGGATGACGACGCGCGCGCCGGTCGCCTCGAAGACAGCCAGCAGCCGTTCCCGCTCCTTGAGCAGCCTCTCCAGCTTCCCTTTTGCGGCGGGATCTGAGCCGACCCTTTCCTGGGCCGCGCGTACGGCGGCCTCTCCGGCGTCCAGACGTCTCCTCGCTTGCTCTTCGTCGTGGATGGCCTGGTCCTGCTCCCGCCGCAGCTGGTCCCGGCGCCCTCCGATTTCCCGAAGCTTTCTCTCCAGCTCTGCGGGGGTGAAGCGGTAGCTCGCCTTGGCTGCGGTGAGCTTTTGCCGCAAGAAGTCGAGCTCGGCCTTGATCCCCTGCTGGGACTCGTCGATCATCAAGCCCCGCGCCTCGCCATAGAGGGTCCCTGCCTCGTTCAGCGCGTTGCGAAGCTGTGCCAGCTTCAGGAGCCATCTGCTGCGCGCCTCGCCCCGCCTCCCCCTGTTCTTCTCCAGGTTTTCCTCGGCCAGGCGCACCTCTTTGCGGGATAGCCTGAGACCGCCGGCGAACTCCTGGGCCTCGTCCTGCGCGGTACTGCGCACCACGTCGAGGGACTGCAGGTTGAGCTGTTTGGCCTCCATGGCATCACGCAGGCTGTCCAAAAGCGTGATGGAGTAAGGGGGCTTTTCCGGGAACCCCTGCCATCTCTTCATCTCCTCGGCGCGCTCACGGTTCCCCTTGCGGACGTTTTCCAGCCTGATCAGGACGTTGAGGTGCCCCTCCACTACTGCGGCCAGCCGGCCGGTCAGCCGCTCCCAGGTCTGCAGCTCGGCAGCGGTGGCCGTGTC
>NZ_DATFBA010000233.1:0-9483 GCF_035254065.1 Geomonas sp. | reverse complement strand
GTGACGGAGACCTCTGCCGCGCTGGTAACTGAACCACCGGCACCGGTGCAGGTCAGCTTGTAGGCCGTGGATTCCGCAGGTGTTATGGTCATGGAGCCCTGCGGTTTGACCGGTCCGATTCCCGGTTGTATCTCGCAGTTAGTGGCATTTTCCGAGGTCCAGGTAAGGGTTGCAGCCTCACCCTTCGCTATGGAGCCCGGATAGACCAGCAGTACGTCCACTTACCGGCAAGAGAGCTATGGATACATTAAGTTAGATCGTTGCAACTTGGAGTATACGGTTGCCGGCAAATACCCGGTCGGCAGCTTCTATGACATCAAGTACAGCGACATCGATCTGTCCAGCATCAACCCGCAGGAATCGAAAACCAGCCACGACTATACTGCCTTTCTCGTTCTCAGTTTCAATAAGCATCTTGATTACAGTACGAGCAGTAGCAGTCTCAAAATAAAGACCATCGTGATCAATACTTCCGACGACGAAGCCGCCCAGAAACTCTATACAGCCTTTCTGCACCTGGGAGACCTATGCAGGCATGGAGCCCACGACTCGTCGCAGTGATGGTAACTACTGCGGTCACCCTTGCGCTTTTTGCGGCAGATCAGCAGACATTGTCCCGCTAGCGCCACGCTCTCTCCAAGAAACTGCCACCCGCCGCGTTCCGCCCCTGTCGCGCAAAGAGGGCGGCCCGCAGTTCGAGCCGCCCTCCCACTTATCCCACCGCTGCCGTTGGGCTAGATCAGGCCGTGAGCCACCATCGCTTTGGCGACCTTGATGAAGCCGGCGATGTTGGCGCCGTTCACGTAGTTGCCGGGGGTGCCATACTCGTCGGCGGTCTCGTAGCAGAGGTCATGGATGTTCTTCATGATCTCCGCCAGACGCTTCTCGGTGAACTCGAAGGTCCAGGCGTCGCGACAGGCATTTTGCTGCATCTCCAGCGCCGAGGTGGCCACCCCGCCCGCATTGGCAGCCTTGCCCGGACCATAGGCAATCCTCGACTCAAGGAAGATCTTTACACCCTCGGGCGTGGTCGGCATGTTGGCACCTTCACCCACGGCTATGCAGCCGCTACGCACCAACCGCGCCGCGTCTTTTCCGTTGATCTCGTTCTGGGTAGCCGAGGGCATGGCCACCTGGCAGGGTATTTCCCAGATGTTGCCGCCGGGAGTGTAGCGGGCGTCCTTGTAATGGCTTGCGTACTCCTCGATCCGCTGCCGCTTTACCTCCTTGAGCTCCTTGATGAGGTCGATGTCCAGCCCTTTTTCGTGGTAGATCACGCCATTGGAATCCGAGCAGGCCACGCACTTGCCCCCCAGCTGATGGATCTTCTCAATGGTGTAGATCGCCACGTTCCCCGACCCGGATACCGTGCAGATTTTCCCGTCAAAGGAGTCTCCGCGCACCTTGAGCATGGCGTCCACGAAGAAGGTGGCGCCGTAGCCGGTCGCCTCGGTCCTCACCAGCGATCCACCCCAGTCAAGCCCCTTGCCGGTCAGCACGCCAGGCTCGTAACGGTTGGTGATCCGCTTGTACTGGCCGAACATGTAGCCGATCTCCCGGCCGCCGACACCGATATCTCCAGCGGGGACGTCCGTGTGCTCTCCGAGGTGGCGGTACAGCTCCGTCATGAAGCTCTGGCAAAAGCGCATGATCTCGCTGTCCGACTTCCCTTTGGGGTCGAAGTCGGAACCACCCTTCCCGCCGCCGATGGGGAGCCCGGTGAGGGAGTTCTTGAAGATCTGCTCGAAGCCCAGGAACTTGATGATCCCCAGGTAGACCGACGGGTGGAACCGGAGCCCACCCTTGTAGGGGCCAAGAGAGCTGTTGAACTCAACCCGGAAGCCCCTGTTGATGTGGACCTCGCCTGAATCGTCCTGCCAGGGGACCCTGAAGATGATCTGCCGCTCCGGCTCACAGATCCTCTGGATGATCTTGCGCTCCCCGAATTCCGGATTCTTCACCAGCACCGGCCCCAGCGACTCGAGAACCTCGCGGACCGCCTGGTGGAACTCCACCTCCGCCGGGTTGCGGCGCAAGACCTCCTGAAAAATCGGTTCGATCTTCTCGTCCATCTGTACAGACATAACCCCTCCTGAATGAACCAACCGTTATTTATTTGGGGTGCCAGCACAGTTGGCGCCCTCAAAGGTGCCAGTTTTATACGCATTACATGTATAAAAATCAAGCATATTCTGCCCATTTTTTGCACAGAAATGCCTTTTTATTAGGCAATAATGTTTTTAAAGGCAGACGCTGCACCGCAACAATTCAAAATCTTTGGTTTTTTAAAATTGTTACCTATAGCACATGTGATGCTTATTTAGGCAGGCACTTCTCCATCAGCGAGGCATAAATTTAATTAGATGATCATAAAATATTTCGGGAAGCTGCTGTCATAGCAAACGAAAGGCCCCTGGCGTCATGCCAGGGGCCTTTCGTCGTTTCCGCTCCGGTTCTTCCGGCCGTGAAAAACTTTCCGGGCGGCTTTGTCGGCTACCTCCGCGCCCCCCCGTCCAGCACGCCTCAATTGAGGGAGGAGAGGCCTTCCCTGATGGCGAACTTGGTGAGCTCCGCGATGCTGTACAGGCTGAGCTTCTTCATGATGCTGATCCGGTGGTTGTCGACCGTCTTCTGGCTCACCCCCAGGGCAAGGGCGATCTCCTTGGCACTTTTGCCGTCGGCCACCAGCTGGAGGATGTGCCTCTCGCGTGAGGTCAACAGCTCCCATCGCGAATCCTCCTGGTCGGGAATCCGCCGCATGAACTCGCTGAGCAGCATGTTGGTCACTTTGGCCGGCAGGTAGTGTTCGCCGCCCACCACGGTTCTGATCGCGGTGACCAGTTCATCGGCGCCCACATCCTTGAGCAGGTAACCGCCGGCTCCAGCCTTGAGCGCTTCCACCACAAAATGTCGCCCCGACTCCATGGAAAGCACCAGCACATGGACCCCTTGCGACTCCTCGATTATCTGCCTGGTTGCCTCTATCCCGTTCAGCTTGGGCATGAACAGGTCCATCAGGATCAGGTCAGGGGTCAGCTCCCGTGCCATAGATACGGCCTCTTCGCCGTCCGTCGCCTCCCCCACCACTTCTAAGTCTTCGTATTGTTCCAGCACCGACCGCACCCCCTCTCTCACGATGCGGTGGTCGTCGGCAAGCACAATCCTCACTTTCATAGCAGTGCCCCCCTTCTGGTTCCTGTTCGGGGCCGCCCGGCTACTGGAGGGAACAACGGGCCGGCACCCGATGGCTTCCTCTGAGGCTTTCGTCTCATTAGCGATTATACCGTAGGGAGAAGTTGGAAGGCAAGACTGACGGGGGCGCTCACCGCGCCGGGGAATGGAAGGGAGGCGCCCCTTCCGAGGGGGCCTCCCTCAGAGGGGGTCAAAGGTCACTTTGAGTCTGGATACAACGGTTGATCTCATCGATCAGGCTCTGCAGGCTCATCGGCTTGGAGACGTAACCGTCGAAACCGACACTGACCAGCCGCTGCCGTTCATCCTTGAAAGCGTGGGCGGTGAGCGCGATGATGGGGATCCGCTGCCCCAGCCGGGTCTCCTCCTGCCTGATGATGCCGGCCGCCTCTATGCCGTCCATGCCGGGCATCTCGACATCCATCAGGATCACGTCGTAACTGCCGCTTCGCCATTTCTCGACGGCAATTTTGCCGTCCTCGGCGGTCTCCATGCTGTTGCCGAACCTGGCCAGCATCTTGACGGTGATGTCCCGGTTGATCTGGTTGTCCTCGGCCACCAGTATGTTGAGCGGCTTCCCCTGCCAGGCTGCTCTGGCGGGGGTGTCGGCCTTGGCAGGAGGGCTCCCTTCCCCGACTGGCTGGTAGAAGGGGATCAGCATGTGGAAGCTGCTTCCCCCACCCTTGCTGCTCTCTGCCCAGATCCGCCCACCCATCAACTCGACCAGGCTCCTGCTGATGGAGAGCCCGAGACCGGTCCCTCCGAACTTCCTGGAAATCGACATGTCCTCCTGGGAGAAAGGGGCGAAGATCGCCTCGATGGCGGCAGGGTCGATACCGATGCCGGTGTCGGTGACGCTGATCTTCAGTGAGGTGATGTCGTCGATGCGGCCGTCCACCGAGACGGCGATGGTTATCCCCCCCTTGTTGGTGAACTTGATCGCGTTGCCGACGATATTGAGCAGGACCTGCTTGAGGCGCAACGCGTCCCCCTTGAGGAGTTCGGGGACGTCGCTGCCGATCTCGGTGGCGAAGGTGAGCCCCTTGGCGTGGACGCTGGCGCTTTGCGACTTGATGATGTCATTGATGCAGGTCCTGACACTGAACTCGCGCGACTCCATCTCGACCCTGCCGGCCTCGATCTTGGAGAGGTCGAGGATGTCGTTGATCACGGCAAGCAGGCTCTGCGCCGACACCCTCACCACTTCCAGCCCCTCGCGCTGGTCTTCGCTCAGGTCCGTGTAGGAGAGGAGCTCCACCATCCCCAGGATGCCGTTCATCGGGGTCCTGATCTCGTGGCTCATGTTGGCGAGGAACTCGCTCTTGGCCCGGCTGGCGGCCTCGGCCAGTTCCCGCCCCTGGATCTGGTCAGCTTCGGCCTGCTTGCGGTCGGTGATGTCGAAGCAGTAGCCGATGAAGCCGGCCAGGCTGCCGTCCAGCTGGCGGTAGGGACGGGCGACGTCCAGGATCCAGCGGTACTCGCCGTCGTGGCGCTGCAGCCGGTACTCGATCTCGAAGGGCTCCTTCTTCTGGAAGGCCGCCGATCTCGCCATCCCCCAGCGCTCGAGGTCGTCGGGGTGGATCGCCTGCAGCCAGTGGTCGCCGCAGTTCGCGCTGCACCCGGTGAAGTCCATCCAGGTGTTGTTGAACCAGTCGCAGCGGGCCTCGGTATCGGTGCGCCAGATCAGCACCGGCGCCTCGGCCAGGATCCCCAGGTAGTGGTCCCGCGCCGCGGCCAGCATGCTCTCCACCTTCAACCGCTCCTCGATCTCGCGCTTGAGCTCGGCGGTCCGCTCCTCGACCTTTTGCTCCAGCTCCTCGTTGAGCCGCAGCACCTTGAACTCGGCGGCCTTGATGGTGCTGATGTCGGTGAAGGTGATCACCACCCCCTCGACCTGGCCGGTCTCGGAACGGAAGGGGAGGACCCGCTTGAGGAGCCAGGTGTTGTCGCGGGTCTGCTCCTCGGTGGCGATGGGCGCGCCGGTGGCCAGCACCTTCTTGATGTCGGCGAGCATCTCGTCCTGGCGGGAGAGGTGGTAGGCGATGTGGTCGATCGGGCGGCCGATGTCCTGCGGCATCAGCTTGAAGAAGGAGACGATGGCGGGGTTGTACTTGCGGATGCGCAGTTGGCGGTCGAGGAAGACGGTGCCGATGTCCAGACTCCCGAGCAGGTTCTCGTGGTCGTTGTTGAGCAGCTTCAGCTCCAGGTTCTTGCGCTCGAACTCGGAATTGACCGAATAGAGCTCCTCGTTGACCGAGTGCAGCTCCTCGTTGGTGCTCTGCAGTTCCTCGTTGGAGGCCAAAAGCTCCTCGTTGGTGGCCTGCAGCTCCTCGTTACTGGTCTGCAGCTCTTCCACCGTGGTCTGCAGGCTCTCGCGGGTCGACTGCAGCTCCATCTCGAGGTCGGCGATGTGCTGGCGGAAGGAGTGCTCGACGTCGAGGTAGGCCTCCCGGCTGTCTCCCTCCTCCGGGGAGGGGGGAGGGGGGCCGGCCTGCCGCAACCGCTCGAAATAGACGTGGTAGTGGGTGGTGTGGGTCTTTTCGTCGAAAAGCGGCGCCACCGTCAGGTCGATCAGCTGCTCTTCCTTGCCGTGCCCCACCCTCACGTTCTGGGTGACCGCATTCTGCCGGCTCTTCTCGGCCCGTTGCAGCGCGGTGCTGAGCGCGATGTGCAGTCTGTCCTCGGCCAGTGCCAGCAGGTTATGCTCCGCCCTCCCCTCCGGCATCTTCAGGTACTCGGCGATGTTGCCGAAGTAGTGGATGATCTGCCGGTTCTCGTTGATGAGGACCCCGGGGGGCATGTGCCTGCGCAGAAGGTTGTCATAGTCGGAGAGCACCTGCCGGTCGATGCTGACCATGCGGCTGCTGGCGGGCTGGAAGACGGTGACCGGGATGCTCGACTGCATCCGTTCCACGCGGTTCGCCTCGATGTTGAGGGCGAGCTTCAGGTCCCGGATCTTGCTGAACAGCTTGTGCTGGTTGGCGACCACCTCGAACTCGCCCACAAAGGTCCCCAGTCCCTCGCTGCTCCCTAAAAAGAGCAGGCCACCTTTCTTGAGGGCGAAGTGGAACAGGGAGATCACCCGCTCCTGCACCTCCGGCTGGAAGTAGATCAGCAGGTTGCGGCAACAGACCAGGTCGAGCTTGGTGAAGGGGGGATCGTTCAACAGGTTGTGGGGGGCAAAGACCACCAGCTTGCGCAGGTCAGAGGTTACCCGGAACAGGTCGCTCCCCTCCCTCTTGAAGAATTTCTCCAGGCGCTCCAGGCTCACATTGCCCAGCCGGGCGCGGTCGTAGAGCCCCTGGGAGGCGAACTCCAGCGAACTCTTGTGGACATCGGTGGCAAACAGGGTGATCTTGCCGTTGAAGTCGAGCTCCTCCGCCTTCTCGGCGATCAGGATGGCGAGCGAGTACGCCTCCTCTCCGGTCGCGCAACCGGCCGACCAGACCCGCAGGTCCTCCCCCGGCTGCAGGTTGGCGAACAGGGAGGGGATCACGTTGGCCTCTAAAAAATCGAAGGAGTGCTTGTCGCGGAAGAACTCGGTCACCCCGATCAGCAGGTCCCGGTAGAGCTGCTCGAGCTCCTCCTGGTCGCCCGAGACGATGGCGGCGTAATCGGAAACCTCGCGAATCTGCCGAAACTCCATGCGGCGGCGGATGCGCCTGCCTACGGTGGAGGCCTTGTACTTGGAGAAGTCGAGCTTGTAGCTGCGCCGCAGCAGCGCGAAGATGGAGGCGTACTCCCCCTCGTCTTCGAAAACCTCCAGATCGCGATGGATCTTGGTGCGCACCATGAGCGGGCTGATGGCGTATTCCACCAGCACCCGCGGGATGCGGTCCGGCGCCAGGATGAAGTCGCAGACCCCGGTGGCGATCGCGTTGCGGGGCATGCCGTCGAACTGCGCGGACTCGGGGGACTGCACCACCACCAGCCCTCCGTTTTTGTCGATGGCGACCACCCCGCGCGAGCCGTCCGACCCCGTACCCGAGAGCACCACCCCCACCGCACGCTCGCCTGCTTCCTCGGCCAGCGAGCTGAAGAAGATGTCGATGGGAAGCTCCAGATGCTGGGTGGCTATCTTCTCGGTGAGGTAGAGCTTGTTGTCGCTGATGGTCATGTTGGTCTTGGGCGGGATCAGGTAGATGCAGTTGGGCTGCAGTTCCACGCCGTTGGTGACCCGGAAGATCTGCATGGAGGTGTGGCGGGCCAGCAGGTCGTCCATCAGGCTCTTGAAATCCGGCGACAGGTGCTGGATCACCACAAATGCCATGCCGGTGTCGGGGGGGGTGTTGTCGAAGAACTGCTCCAGCGCATTGAGACCGCCGGCCGATGCGCCGATGGCGACGATAAGAGAGGGCTTTACTTGCGGCGAGGTGGGTACCTCGGTGGGTGTATCCATCAACGTGTTCTCCTTAACGTCTGCTTTCGGCTTGCGTGTTTTCTCGGATGGTAGCCTGCCATCCACTATACGGTGGACCGAACATCTTTTGCAAGAGTTAGCGAGGCTGGTACGCAAAAAAATGCCCGTGTATACAGGTATTTGGGAAATATGGAAAACGGGTTTCCGTTTTTACCCCCCTGATGGTGACGGTGGCGAGCAGCTTTTCGTGATTCGCGGGGAAATGGGACCTTTCTCCGTCACGGCTAATGTGATGCCCGTTAGCTAACACCTGGTATCTCCCCCTCTCCCCTGCAACAGTCTGGCTCCTATTTATAAGTAACGCCCTAAAGCCCTCCTCAGCCGCAACTGCAGCCGGCGCAGTCAGCCGCATCCTTACACTGCTTCGGCAGCAGGCGCTCCGAAGCCCACTCCGTGATCTCTGCCCCATAGTGCACGTAAAGCTCGCCGCTGCCGGCCAGCGGTGTCTAGTCTGGCCAACGACTTTTTCGCCGCTTCGCTTCCCTTTGACATTAAAAATCGTTCTGGACTACGCTAAAAGCGGGAGTTAGAGGACCTACCACGAAAGTCTGCAAAGACGGGGAGGTAGACATGATAGGAAAAACGAACCTAGCGGGACACCCGCTGCATCCGATACTGGTGACCATACCTATCGGACTCTGGATCTTCTCACTGGCATGCGACATCATCTACCGCGCCACCAGCAACCTCACCTGGGACACCATCGCCTTCTACAGCATGGCCGCCGGTATCATCGGAGCGCTGCTGGCGGCAGTACCGGGGTTCTTCGACCTGTACTTCCTGCCACCGTCCCACGCCAAAAGGATCGGACTTTGGCACATGACCATCAACCTGACCCTGGTAACCTTGTACGTGATCAACTTCTTCTGGCGCAGGAACCTCGAACCGGCCGCGTCCGGCCCCTTCGTCCTCTCGATCCTCTCGGTCATCCTGCTGCTGGCCTCCGGGTGGCTGGGCGGAGAGATCGTCTACCGGTATGGCGTAGCGGTGTTGCCGGTTGACGAACTGAAGGCGCAGAAACCCGAGGAAGGGCGGGAGAACATCTTCGGGCTCCACCTTCATCATCGCCACTGACCCGTTCTCAGCCTAGAGCAATCTCTTCGGGAACAGGTAAAATTCTACCGAAACAGCAAACAAAAGGCCCTTGGCGATTGCCGAGGGCCTTTTTTCAGAGAGCGATGTTTGCCTGGCACTCCGTACGAACAGGAGGCGCGCCCAACAGAGCTTCAGGCAATACTCCCTCCTGAAAATTGGTGGATTTCTCTGCTGTTTCCAGCCTCCCCGCAGATGAGTTTGCTTCGTCAACTACGCCACTCCCCACAGCGCAAAAAAAGTTGGTGACGGTGCAGTCACCGGTGGCCACGGGTGGATGCAACTTCACAAATTTGCATTAAACTTTAATTTTCTTCCGTGCAGCGAGTCGCGGGGAAAACGACTTTCATGGATTCTACGGGAGCCGATCACATCGAGGAGGAGGAAACCATGGAGAGTTGGCCGAAGCGACCGGTAATCTACGAGATCAACACCTGGGTCTGGCTCCAGGAGTTGGGGACGAAGGGGAAGAGTCCAGTCACCCTCGCCAACGTTCCCGACCAGGAGTGGGACGCCATCGCCTCTTTCGGCTTCGACGCCGTCTGGTTCATGGGGGTCTGGGAGCGCAGCCCCGCCGGCATCCGGGTTGCCAGGGCGAACCCGGGGCTCCTTGCCGACTTTCGCCGGGCGCTTCCCGATTTCACCGATGCCGACAACGTCGGCTCCCCGTATTGCGTCAGGAACTACCAGGTCGATCCCCATCTCGGCGGCCCTAAGGGACTTGCCGCGGCCCGCAAGGAGCTCGCCAAGCGGGGCATGAAGCTCATCCTCGATTTCGT